>OZ251536.1:1392500-1903245 GCA_965243245.1 Parvibaculaceae bacterium | reverse complement strand
CTGCCTTGCGTATCACCATCATCATTGGCGGCAATATTCTCATTAACCGATGCCGTCGCACTAGACGTAAACACCGGCGCATTATCATTCAAATCAGTAACGCTCAAAGTAACAATGCGGGTCGCGGTTTGCGTCACCCCATCTGCCGTAACAGAAGCAACCACCGTGAAGCTATAACTCGATTTGTTCTCATGGTCGGGCGGGCTACGCAACCAAACAGTGCCCGTTGACGCATTAATCCCAAACGAGTCACCATCATTAGCTGACGTCAAACTATAGCTAACCGTATCGCCTGCATCATCGGGGGCGGCAATAGCTGTATAAATAGTCGCCGCACTGCCTTGCGTATCACCATCATCATTGACCGCAATATTCTCATTAACCGATGCCGTCGCACTAGACGTAAACACCGGGGCATTATCATTTAAATCAGTAACGCTCAAAGTAACAATGCGGGTCGCTGTTTGCGTAACCCCATCCGCCGTAACAGAAGCAACCACCGTGAAGCTATAACTCGATTTGTTCTCATGGTCGGGCGCGGCGCGCAACCAAACATCTCCCGTTGACGCATTAATCCCAAACGAGTCACCATCATTAGCCGACGTCAGGCTATAGCTAACCGTATCGCCTGCATCATCGGGGGCGGCAATAGCTGTATAGATAGTCGCCGCACTGCCTTGGGTATCACCATCATCATTGGCCGCAATATTCTCATTAACCGACGCCGTCGCACTAGACGTAAACACCGGCGCATTATCATTCAAATCAGTAATGCTCAAAGTAACAATGCGGGTCGCTGTTTGCGTAACCCCATCCGCCGTAACAGAAGCAACCACCGTGAAGCTATAACTCGATTTGGTTTCAAAATCAGGCGCGGCGCGGAACCAAACAGTGCCCGTTGACGCATTAATCCCAAACGAGTCACCATCATTAGCCGACGTCAGGCTATAGCTAACCGTATCGCCTGCATCATCGGGGGCGGCAATAGCTGTATAAATAGTCGCCGCACTGCCTTGCGTATCTTCACTATCATTGGCGGCAATATTCTCATTAACCGATGCCGTCGCACTAGACGTAAACACCGGCGCATTATCATTCAAATCAGTAATGCTCAAAGTAACAAAACGGGTCGCTGTTTGCGTCACCCCATCCGCCGTAACAGAAGCAACCACCGTGAAGCTATAACTCGATTTGGTTTCAAAATCAGGCGCGGCGCGGAACCAAACATCTCCCGTTGACGCATTAATCCCAAACGAGTCCCCATCATTAGCCGACGTCAGGCTATAGCTAACCGTATCGCCTGCATCATCGGGGGCGGCAATAGCTGTATAAATAGTCGCCGCACTGCCTTGCGTATCTTCACTATCATTGGCGGCAATATTCTCATTAACCGACGCCGTCGCACTAGACGTAAACACCGGCGCATTATCATTCAAATCAGTAACGCTCAAAGTAATTATCTGCGACGCGCTGTGCGTCACCCCATCTGCCGTAACAGAAGCAACCACCGTGAAGCTATAACTCGATTTGTTCTCATGGTCGGGCGGGCTACGCAACCAAACAGTGCCCGTTGACGCATTAATCCCAAAAGAGTCACCATCATTAGCCGACGTCAGGCTATAGCTAACCGTATCGCCTGCATCATCGGGGGCGGCAATAGCCGTATAGATAGTCGCCGCACTGCCTTGGGTATCACCATCATCATTGGCCGCAATATTCTCATTAACCGATGCCGTCGCACTAGACGTAAACACCGGCGCATTATCATTCAAATCAGTAACGCTCAAAGTAACAATGCGGGTCGCTGTTTGCGTCACCCCATCTGCCGTAACAGAAGCAACCACCGTGAAGCTATAACTCGATTTGTTCTCATGGTCGGGCGGGCTACGCAACCAAACAGTGCCCGTTGACGCATTAATCCCAAACGAGTCACCATCATTAGCTGACGTCAAACTATAGCTAACCGTATCGCCTGCATCATCGGGGGCGGCAATAGCTGTATAAATAGTCGCCGCACTGCCTTGCGTATCACCATCATCATTGGCCGCAATATTCTCATTAACCGATGCCGTCGCACTAGACGTAAACACCGGCGCATTATCATTCAAATCAGTAACGCTCAGCGTAATTATCTGCGACGCGCTGTGCGTCACCCCATCCGCCGTAACAGAAGCAACCACCGTGAAGCTATAACTCGATTTGTTCTCATGGTCAGGCGCGGCGCGGAACCAAACAGTACCCGTTGACGCATTAATCCCAAACGAGTCCCCATCATTAGCCGACGTCAGGCTATAGCTAACCGTATCGCCTGCATCATCGGGGGCGGCAATAGCTGTATAAATAGTCGCCGCACTGCCTTGGGTATCACCATCATCATTGGCCGCAATATTCTCATTAACCGATGCCGTCGCACTAGACGTAAACACCGGCGCATTATCATTCAAATCAGTAACGCTCAAAGTAATTATCTGCGACGCGCTGTGCGTCACCCCATCCGCCGTAACAGAAGCAACCACCGTGAAGCTATAACTCGATTTGGTTTCAAAATCAGGCGCGACACGCAACCAAACAGTGCCCGTTGACGCATTAATCCCAAACGAGTCACCATCATTAGCCGACGTCAGGCTATAGCTAACCGTATCGCCTGCATCATCGGGGGCGGCAATAGCTGTATAAATAGTCGCCGCACTGCCTTGGGTATCACCATCATCATTGACCGCAATATTCTCATTAACCGATGCCGTCGCACTAGACGTAAACACCGGCGCATTATCATTCAAATCAGTAACGCTCAAAGTAATTATCTGCGACGCGCTGTGCGTCACCCCATCCGCCGTAACAGAAGCAACCACCGTGAAGCTATAACTCGATTTGTTCTCATGGTCGGGCGGGCTACGCAACCAAACAGTGCCCGTTGACGCATTAATCCCAAACGAGTCACCATCATTAGCCGACGTCAGGCTATAGCTAACCGTATCGCCTGCATCATCGGGGGCGGCAATAGCCGTATAGATAGTCGCCGCACTGCCTTGGGTATCACCATCATCATTGGCCGCAATATTCTCATTAACCGATGCCGTCGCACTAGACGTAAACACCGGCGCATTATCATTCAAATCAGTAACGCTCAAAGTAACAATGCGGGTCGCTGTTTGCGTCACCCCATCTGCCGTAACAGAAGCAACCACCGTGAAGCTATAACTCGATTTGTTCTCATGGTCGGGCGGGCTACGCAACCAAACAGTGCCCGTTGACGCATTAATCCCAAACGAGTCACCATCATTAGCTGACGTCAAACTATAGATAACCGTATCACCTGCATCATCGGGGGCGGCAATAGCCGTATAAATAGTCGCCGCACTGCCTTGCGTATCACCATCATCATTGGCCGCAATATTCTCATTAACCGATGCCGTCGCACTAGACGTAAACACCGGCGCATTATCATTCAAATCAGTAACGCTCAAAGTAATTATCTGCGACGCGCTGTGCGTCACCCCATCCGCCGTAACAGAAGCAACCACCGTGAAGCTATAACTCGATTTGTTCTCATGGTCGGGCGGGCTACGGAACCAAACAGTGCCCGTTGACGCATTAATCCCAAACGAGTCACCATCATTAGCCGACGTCAAACTATAGCTAACCGTATCGCCTGCATCATCGGGGGCGGCAATAGCCGTATAAATAGTCGCCGCACTGCCTTGGGTATCACCATCATCATTGGCGGCAATATTCTCATTAACCGATGCCGTCGCACTAGACGTAAACACCGGCGCATTATCATTCAAATCAGTAACGCTCAAAGTAATTATCTGCGACTCGCTGTGCGTCACCCCATCTGCCGTAACAGAAGCAACCACCGTGAAGCTATAACTCGATTTGGTTTCAAAATCAGGCGCGACACGCAACCAAACAGTGCCCGTTGACGCATTAATCCCAAACGAGTCCCCATCATTAGCCGACGTCAGGCTATAGCTAACCGTATCGCCTGCATCATCGGGGGCGGCAATAGCCGTATAGATAGTCGCCGCACTGCCTTGGGTATCACCATCATCATTGGCGGCAATATTCTCATTAACCGATGCCGTCGCACTAGACGTAAACACCGGCGCATTATCATTCAAATCAGTAACGCTCAAAGTAACAATGCGGGTCGCTGTTTGCGTCACCCCATCCGCCGTAACAGAAGCAACCACCGTGAAGCTATAACTCGATTTGTTCTCATGGTCGGGCGCGGCGCGGAACCAAACAGTGCCCGTTGACGCATTAATCCCAAAAGAGTCACCATCATTAGCCGACGTCAGGCTATAGCTAACCGTATCGCCTGCATCATCGGGGGCGGCAATAGCTGTATAAATAGTCGCCGCACTGCCTTGGGTATCACCATCATCATTGGCCGCAATATTCTCATTAACCGATGCCGTCGCACTAGACGTAAACACCGGCGCATTATCATTCAAATCAGTAACGCTCAAAGTAACAATGCGGGTCGCTGTTTGCGTCACCCCATCTGCCGTAACAGAAGCAACCACCGTGAAGCTATAACTCGATTTGGTTTCAAAATCAGGCGCAGCGCGGAACCAAACAGTGCCCGTTGACGCATTAATCCCAAACGAGTCACCATCATTAGCTGACGTCAAACTATAGATAACCGTATCGCCTGCATCATCGGGGGCGGCAATAGCCGTATAAATAGTCGCCGCACTGCCTTGCGTATCACCATCATCATTGACCGCAATATTCTCATTAACCGATGCCGTCGCACTAGACGTAAACACCGGCGCATTATCATTCAAATCAGTAACGCTCAGCGTAATTATCTGCGATGCGCTGTGCGTCACCCCATCTGCCGTAACAGAAGCAACCACCGTGAAGCTATAACTCGATTTGTTCTCATGGTCGGGCGCGGCGCGGAACCAAACAGTGCCCGTTGACGCATTAATCCCAAACGAGTCACCATCATTAGCCGACGTCAGGCTATAGCTAACCGTATCGCCTGCATCATCGGGGGCGGCAATAGCTGTATAAATAGTCGCCGCACTGCCTTGGGTATCACCATCATCATTGGCCGCAATATTCTCATTAACCGATGCCGTCGCACTAGACGTAAACACCGGCGCATTATCATTCAAATCAGTAACGCTCAGCGTAATTATCTGCGACGCGCTGTGCGTCACCCCATCCGCCGTAACAGAAGCAACCACCGTGAAGCTATAACTTGTTTTGCCGCTCTCAAAATCAGGCGGGCTACGGAACCAAACAGTGCCCGTTGACGCATTAATCCCAAACGAGTCACCATCATTAGCTGACGTCAGGCTATAGCTAACCGTATCACCTGCATCATCGGGGGCGGCAATAGCTGTATAAATAGTCGCCGCACTGCCTTGCGTATCTTCACTATCATTGGCGGCAATATTCTCATTAACCGACGCCGTCGCACTAGACGTAAACACCGGCGCATTATCATTCAAATCAGTAACGCTCAAAGTAACAATGCGGGTCGCTGTTTGCGTAACCCCATCCGCCGTAACAGAAGCAACCACCGTGAAGCTATAACTCGATTTGTTCTCATGGTCGGGCGGGCTACGCAACCAAACAATGCCCGTTACCGCATTAATCCCAAACGAGTCACCATCATTAGCCGACGTCAGGCTATAGCTAACCGTATCGCCTGCATCATCGGGGGCGGCAATAGCCGTATAAATAGTCGCCGCACTGCCTTGGGTATCACCATCATCATTGGCCGCAATATTCTCATTAACCGACGCCGTCGCACTAGACGTAAACACCGGCGCATTATCATTCAAATCAGTAACGCTCAAAGTAATTATCTGCGACGCGCTGTGCGTCACCCCATCCGCCGTAACAGAAGCAACCACCGTGAAGCTATAACTCGCTTTGTTCTCATGGTCGGGCGCGGCGCGGAACCAAACAATGCCCGTTGACGCATTAATCCCAAACGAGTCACCATCATTAGCCGACGTCAAACTATAGATAACCGTATCGCCTGCATCATCGGGGGCGGCAATAGCTGTATAAATAGTCGCCGCACTGCCTTGCGTATCTGCATCATCATTGGCCGCAATATTCTCATTAACCGACGCCGTCGCACTAGACGTAAACACCGGCGCATTATCATTCAAATCAGTAACGCTCAAAGTAACAATGCGGGTCGCGGTTTGCGTCACCCCATCTGCCGTAACAGAAGCAACCACCGTGAAGCTATAACTCGATTTGGTTTCAAAATCAGGCGCGACACGCAACCAAACAGTGCCCGTTGACGCATTAATCCCAAACGAGTCACCATCATTAGCCGACGTCAGGCTATAGCTAACCGTATCGCCTGCATCATCGGGGGCGGCAATAGCTGTATAAATAGTCGCCGCACTGCCTTGGGTATCACCATCATCATTGGCCGCAATATTCTCATTAACCGATGCCGTCGCACTAGACGTAAACACCGGCGCATTATCATTCAAATCAGTAACGCTCAAAGTAACAATACGGGTCGCTGTTTGCGTAACCCCATCCGCCGTAACAGAAGCAACCACCGTGAAGCTATAACTCGATTTGTTCTCATGGTCGGGCGCGGCGCGGAACCAAACAGTGCCCGTTGACGCATTAATCCCAAACGAGTCACCATCATTAGCCGACGTCAGGCTATAGCTAACCGTATCGCCTGCATCATCGGGGGCGGCAATAGCTGTATAAATAGTCGCCGCACTGCCTTGGGTATCACCATCATCATTGGCCGCAATATTCTCATTAACCGACGCCGTCACACTAGACGTAAACACCGGCGCATTATCATTCAAATCATTAATGCTCAAAGTAATAAGGTTGCTGGTTGCTGTTTGAGTCACACCATCTGCCGTAACAGAAGCAACCACCCTGAAGCTATAACTCGATTTGTTCTCATGGTCGGGCGGGCTACGCAACCAAACAGTACCCGTTGACGCATTAATCCCAAACGAGTCCCCATCATTAGCCGACGTCAGGCTATAGCTAACCGTATCGCCTGCATCATCGGGAGCGGCAATAGCTGTATAAATAGTCGCCGCACTGCCTTGGGTATCACCATCATCATTGACCGCAATATTCTCATTAACCGACGCCGTCGCACTAGACGTAAACACCGGCGCATTATCATTCAAATCAGTAACGCTCAAAGTAACAATGCGGGTCGCTGTTTGCGTCACCCCATCCGCCGTAACAGAAGCAACCACCGTGAAGCTATAACTCGATTTGTTCTCATGGTCGGGCGCGGCGCGGAACCAAACAGTGCCCGTTGACGCATTAATCCCAAACGAGTCACCATCATTAGCCGACGTCAGGCTATAGCTAACCGTATCGCCTGCATCATCGGGGGCGGCAATAGCCGTATAAATAGTCGCCGCACTGCCTTGCGTATCACCATCATCATTGACCGCAATATTCTCATTAACCGATGCCGTCGCACTAGACGTAAACACCGGCGCATTATCATTCAAATCAGTAACGCTCAAAGTAATTATCTGCGACGCGCTGTGCGTCACCCCATCCGCCGTAACAGAAGCAACCACCGTGAAGCTATAACTCGATTTGTTCTCATGGTCGGGCGCGGCGCGGAACCAAACAGTACCCGTTGACGCATTAATCCCAAACGAGTCACCATCATTAGCCGACGTCAGGCTATAGCTAACCGTATCGCCTGCATCATCGGGGGCGGCAATAGCTGTATAAATAGTCGCCGCACTGCCTTGGGTATCACCATCATCATTGGCCGCAATATTCTCATTAACCGATGCCGTCGCACTAGACGTAAACACCGGCGCATTATCATTCAAATCAGTAACGCTCAAAGTAACAATACGGGTCGCGGTTTGCGTAACCCCATCTGCCGTAACAGAAGCAACCACCGTGAAGCTATAACTCGATTTGGTTTCAAAATCAGGCGCGACACGCAACCAAACAGTGCCCGTTGACGCGTTAATCCCAAACGAGTCACCATCATTAGCTGACGTCAAACTATAGCTAACCGTATCGCCTGCATCATCGGGGGCGGCAATAGCCGTATAGATAGTCGCCGCACTGCCTTGCGTATCACCATCATCATTGACCGCAATATTCTCATTAACCGACGCCGTCGCACTAGACGTAAACACCGGCGCATTATCATTCAAATCAGTAACGCTCAAAGTAACAATGCGGGTCGCTGTTTGCGTAACCCCATCCGCCGTAACAGAAGCAACCACCGTGAAGCTATAACTCGATTTGTTCTCATGGTCGGGCGCGGCGCGGAACCAAACAGTGCCCGTTGACGCATTAATCCCAAACGAGTCACCATCATTAGCCGACGTCAGGCTATAGCTAACCGTATCGCCTGCATCATCGGGGGCGGCAATAGCTGTATAAATAGTCGCCGCACTGCCTTGGGTATCACCATCATCATTGGCCGTAATATTCTCATTAACCGATGCCGTCGCACTAGACGTAAACACCGGCGCATTATCATTCAAATCAGTAACGCTCAAAGTAACAATGCGGGTCGCTGTTTGCGTAACCCCATCCGCCGTAACAGAAGCAACCACCGTGAAGCTATAACTCGATTTGGTTTCAAAATCAGGCGCGACACGCAACCAAACAGTGCCCGTTGACGCATTAATCCCAAACGAGTCACCATCATTAGCCGACGTCAGGCTATAGCTAACCGTATCGCCTGCATCATCGGGGGCGGCAATAGCTGTATAAATAGTCGCCGCACTGCCTTGGGTATCACCATCATCATTGACCGCAATATTCTCATTAACCGATGCCGTCGCACTAGACGTAAACACCGGCGCATTATCATTCAAATCAGTAACGCTCAAAGTAACAATGCGGGTCGCGGTTTGCGTCACCCCATCCGCCGTAACAGAAGCAACCACCGTGAAGCTATAACTCGATTTGTTCTCATGGTCGGGCGCGGCGCGGAACCAAACAGTGCCCGTTGACGCATTAATCCCAAACGAGTCACCATCATTAGCCGACGTCAGGCTATAGCTAACCGTATCGCCTGCATCATCAGGGGCGGCAATAGCTGTATAAATAGTCGCCGCACTGCCTTGGGTATCACCATCATCATTGGCCGCAATATTCTCATTAACCGACGCCGTCGCACTAGACGTAAACACCGGCGCATTATCATTCAAATCAGTAACGCTCAAAGTAACAATGCGGGTCGCTGTTTGCGTAACCCCATCTGCCGTAACAGAAGCAACCACCGTGAAGCTATAACTCGATTTGTTCTCATGGTCGGGCGCGGCGCGGAACCAAACAGTGCCCGTTGACGCATTAATCCCAAACGAGTCACCATCATTAGCCGACGTCAGGCTATAGCTAACCGTATCGCCTGCATCATCGGGGGCGGCAATAGCCGTATAGATAGTCGCCGCACTGCCTTGCGTATCACCATCATCATTGACCGCAATATTCTCATTAACCGATGCCGTCGCACTAGACGTAAACACCGGCGCATTATCATTCAAATCAGTAACGCTCAAAGTAACAATACGGGTCGCTGTTTGCGTAACCCCATCCGCCGTAACAGAAGCAACCACCGTGAAGCTATAACTCGATTTGTTCTCATGGTCGGGCGGGCTACGCAACCAAACAGTACCCGTTGACGCATTAATCCCAAACGAGTCCCCATCATTAGCCGACGTCAGGCTATAGCTAACCGTATCACCTGCATCATCGGGGGCGGCAATAGCTGTATAGATAGTCGCCGCACTGCCTTGGGTATCACCATCATCATTGGCCGCAATATTCTCATTAACCGATGCCGTCGCACTAGACGTAAACACCGGCGCATTATCATTCAAATCAGTAACGCTCAAAGTAACAATGCGGGTCGCTGTTTGCGTAACCCCATCCGCCGTAACAGAAGCAACCACCGTGAAGCTATAACTCGATTTGGTTTCAAAATCAGGCGCGACACGCAACCAAACAGTGCCCGTTGACGCATTAATCCCAAACGAGTCACCATCATTAGCCGACGTCAGGCTATAGCTAACCGTATCGCCTGCATCATCGGGGGCGGCAATAGCTGTATAAATAGTCGCCGCACTGCCTTGCGTATCACCATCATCATTGGCCGCAATATTCTCATTAACCGATGCCGTCGCACTAGACGTAAACACCGGCGCATTATCATTCAAATCAGTAACGCTCAAAGTAACAATACGGGTCGCTGTTTGCGTAACCCCATCTGCCGTAACAGAAGCAACCACCGTGAAGCTATAACTCGATTTGTTCTCATGGTCGGGCGCGGCACGCAACCAAACATCTCCCGTTGACGCATTAATCCCAAACGAGTCACCATCATTAGCCGACGTCAGGCTATAGCTAACCGTATCGCCTGCATCATCGGGGGCGGCAATAGCCGTATAAATAGTCGCCGCACTGCCTTGCGTATCACCATCATCATTGGCCGCAATATTCTCATTAACCGATGCCGTCGCACTAGACGTAAACACCGGCGCATTATCATTCAAATCAGTAACGCTCAGCGTAATTATCTGCGACGCGCTGTGCGTCACCCCATCCGCCGTAACAGAAGCAACCACCGTGAAGCTATAACTCGATTTGGTTTCAAAATCAGGCGCGGCGCGGAACCAAACAGTGCCCGTTGACGCATTAATCCCAAACGAGTCACCATCATTAGCTGACGTCAAACTATAGCTAACCGTATCGCCTGCATCATCGGGGGCGGCAATAGCTGTATAAATAGTCGCCGCACTGCCTTGCGTATCACCATCATCATTGGCCGCAATATTCTCATTAACCGACGCCGTCGCACTAGACGTAAACACAGGCGCATTATCATTTAAATCAGTAACGCTCAAAGTAACAATACGGGTCGCGGTTTGCGTCACCCCATCCGCCGTAACAGAAGCAACCACCGTGAAGCTATAACTCGATTTGTTCTCATGGTCGGGCGCGGCACGCAACCAAACAGTGCCCGTTGACGCATTAATCCCAAAAGAGTCACCATCATTAGCCGACGTCAGGCTATAGCTAACCGTATCGCCTGCATCATCGGGGGCGGCAATAGCTGTATAGATAGTCGCCGCACTGCCTTGCGTATCTTCACTATCATTGGCTGCAATATTCTCATTAACCGATGCCGTCGCACTAGACGTAAACACCGGCGCATTATCATTCAAATCAGTAACGCTCAAAGTAATTATCTGCGACGCGCTGTGCGTCACCCCATCTGCCGTAACAGAAGCAACCACCGTGAAGCTATAACTTGATTTGTTCTCATGGTCGGGCGGGCTACGCAACCAAACAGTGCCCGTTGACGCATTAATCCCAAACGAGTCCCCATCATTAGCCGACGTCAGGCTATAGCTAACCGTATCGCCTGCATCATCGGGGGCGGCAGTAGCTGTATAAATAGTCGCCGCACTGCCTTGGGTATCACCATCATCATTGGCCGCAATATTCTCATTAACCGATGCCGTCGCACTAGACGTAAACACCGGCGGATTATCATTCAAATCAGTAACGCTCAAAGTAACAATGCGGGTCGCTGTTTGCGTCACCCCATCCGCCGTAACAGAAGCAACCACCGTGAAGCTATAACTCGATTTGTTCTCATGGTCGGGCGAGCTACGCAACCAAACAGTGCCCGTTGACGCGTCAATCCCAAACGAGTCACCATCATTAGCCGACGTCAGGCTATAGCTAACCGTATCGCCTGCATCATCGGGGGCGGCAATAGCTGTATAAATAGTCGCCGCACTGCCTTGGGTATCACCATCATCATTGGCCGCAATATTCTCATTAACCGATGCCGTCGCACTAGACGTAAACACCGGCGGATTATCATTCAAATCGGTGACCGTAATCGTTAGATCAATTGTATCGGTTGCATCACCATCACTCACCGTGACCGTCACATCATAGACATTATTAGCAGGTGAAGAAGCGTCAAAAACTGGCGGGGTAGCCCATCTAACAACGCCTGTGCTTTCATCAATATTGAAAACGCCATTATCCAAGCTATAGCTCAGCGTATCGCCTTCCACATCGGTGGCCGCAATCTCTATGACATTATCCGTAGAGCCCTCAGCAATGCTGAATTCGGTCTCAATACCAGCCGTGTCAATCACCGGCGCGTCATTGATGCCATTAACTGTGATTGCGAGTGTCGCCACATCAGCGAGAGCCTCACGGTCGAACCCCTGATATCTAATCTCCACAAGCCCGAAATAATCAGCCACTGGGCGAAAGATTAGGTCTTCTATATGTGCGACTGGGATTTGTGCCCCCGCACCATATTCTGTGCCATCGCTCGCCACAAGCACACCGCGTATATCAGTTGTGCTTCCATCGGTAATTGACACAATGTCAAGGCGCGCAAGTGAGCTTGGATTATTATTAACATTACCAACCGGGTCACGGAAGCCCCAGACATCAGCATCAAGGGTAAGCGAGCTATCCTCGTCCAGATTAAGGTCGCGTGAAGCTGGCGTAAAAACATTAGAGACAGGTTCACCATTTGCCCGTTCGCGCGCCTCATTAATGCGTGCAGTTGCCTCGCGCCGAGAAGCCAGGGTTAAATCATCAGTGACGACAAAACCATTATTATCTCTAACCTCAACTAAGACAGCAGCTAGATCACCGCCTTTTTCCTCGATAAGCACTTGCAACTGAATGCTGGTTGATGCGATTTGTTCTGCACGCGCGGCTGGAGAACCCGTTGGTTTTGGGTCTGCATTGGTTGGGAGGATAAAGTTATTTGGATTGTTCAAATCATCGATTTCAATTTGTGTCCCCGCGCCGAAAATCAGTTCCAGAATTTGGGTATCGGTTAGCGTCTCATCACTTTCCTTCAGTGCTTGGACTATTGTCGAGATTGGCGAAAGAACAACATCAGAGCCACCTGTTTCAGCAGACACAGCCCTATAGAGGATACCGCTAGGCAATTGTTGGGCTGTGAACAAATCAAAGGTGCCGCCCACTTCACTTAAAAAAGTTCGGCCCGCATATTCAGCATCAATGCGAATGTATCCAGTTTCATCTGTTGTGCCAATGAGCGTGTCGCTATTATCGGTTTGTCCGTTGTTGTTTTCATCGACATAGATGCGTGCGCCTTCAATTGCGCCGATTAAGACATAAATGTCGAAGTCGAGGGGGGTAGGTGGGAGTGTATCTGGCGTTGTATCTATGCTGCTCACATTATCGCCTACGGGAACACTCTTACTGCTACAGGCGGCGAGCAGTCCTGCTAGCAATGGGGCTAGCAATGGGGCCAGCAATGGGGTGATGGAAGCTTGGGCGTTTAGGCTATGTTTTTTGGGGTGTCTTTGGTTTTGGTGGTTTTGGTGGTTTTGGTTGCGAACATTCAGCTGTTCAGCAACATCTACAAGCTTTTGCCAATAGTTAAGCGGAATTTGAGGCGAAAAAGACGTGCTATTCAGCAATCTATTCAATAATGAATTTTTATAAAACGCGTTTTTAAAAAATTTATAATCGTGAAACATGCTTTCTCCTAACAACATGTTTTCGCCTAACATGTAGAGTTTTTTATTTTATTCCTGTCGTTACTCAGCTAAACGGAAGACACATAATCAACCTTCAGCACGACCAGTTGGTTATAACTATAAACTCAAAGGGTGAATAAAACATTAAGTTGGGTTCTTCTGATTTCATTTTTTCGTTAGCTATAAACATTTAAGTCATTTGCTTCTTTTAGCTTTAGAATCAACACCCACTGCCGATATGGTTGCACATATAAGCCTTTATAGCAACACCCATTAGAGACCTGAGAAAATAAAACGCTCACCCGCACGAACAGCAATCTGCAATTTGTTCTAAAATTAATCCCGATAAACCGACTTAAATTATCTCTAAGCCAAACTCTTCCAAGGCAACCACGTCATAAGTATTTCCATAAGTAACCGAAAAACGAAGAAACCCTTCATCAGTCAGCTGATTATTTGCATCACGCCCATTGGTTCCAAAAATACCATTTGCACCAGTTCGAATAAGTGTGTCCGTGAAATTAAGGGTTAGCGTTGCATCATCAGTACTCGTCGTCGTATCACCAAGAAACGTAAATACCATGCCTGAGTAACCAGTACCACCAGTTTGAGGTATGAGGCTCACAGTCAGTTGCGGATCATTACCCATTCCAAGCTCAAGTAAATCAGCAAAGCTTCCAAGCGGGGTATCATCTGTATCAACAAACACCAACCTATCAATACCAGATAACGAAAAATTCAAGTTGTCAATCGTGTCGTTGCCATCACTGCCGACAAGCCCGCCATCAGTGCTGGCAATCCGATAGATAACCCTATCGTTACCGCCGTGATTTAACGAAATGGTATCATTACCCGCCCCGCCGATGAGAATATCACTTGAACGACCCCCTTGAAGGAAATCAGTACCACCGCCGCCTTGAATGACTTGCTCCGTTGTCGATGAAGAACTCCCAACATAATTGGAGTTCGTGCCGTCATCGCCGGTGCCTCTGTTTACATAAAGAGTATTGGTTGCGTCATTAATGGTGACGGTAACAGTGCCATCCACAAATACACCATCCTCATCTGTTGCCCGCACGGTAATAGTGTCGGTCAAAGTAGTCGGATTGCTCGGATCGTTCAAATTCCGAATAGGTGTACTGGTGGTATCTATTGCATAGCTCCAGTTCCCATCTGTGCCGAATCTTAGCGTGCCATACTCGCCCTGTGTTGGAACACTATAGCTAAGCGCAGTGCCGCCATCATCTTCTACGACCCATCTACCGCTCGCGGCTTCTATATCGCCTGCTTCATGAGTGTCCGTGACATCATAATCAGCATGGGTTGTATCTGCTATCGGGGCATCATTGGTGCCATTAATCGTCACACTAATTTGACGAACATGGCTACTTAAAGCACCATCATAAACCCGTATCCAGACGCTATCGGTTGCGGTTTCGCCTGCCGCCAGCCCCTCTACGGCACTTTCATCCAGTATATACGCCCAAGAGACTGTGCCAGTCGCCGTGCGCGTGAAGGTGAAATTACCATAGCTGTTATCACCTAAAACATCACCAGAAGAACTATTAACGCTAACCTCGATTTGTGTCGTGGCAATGGTCTCGTCCACCCGCCCGACAAAAACTTTCAGCTCTGTCATTGAGAGTTCAGGATGACTAAAGTCGAGCGTGCCACTGGCATCAGAGTCACCCGTAACTGGCGTCGGTGCGGGTCGTCGATAGAAACCATCGCCATCGCCGCCGTCTATGAAAGTATCTGATTGAATCCTATTCGCGTTATTCGTAGCCGCCGCCAATTTCACCGTATACTTGCTATTGGTGGCATTATTAAATGCATCCCTAATAAAGTGAGGCGAAAATCCATTGATATTCGCACCAAGAGAAACCTCATCACCATCTACAAAAGTCACATTGCTACTGCTCGTTTTAAACTGAATACCCTCAGAGGTCTCGCCGGGTTTGAGGGTAAATACCAACCCATGGAAAGTGAACACAGGCAGATAAACCCCGCTTCCGCTTCCCCCGGTTAAGAAATTATCTGAGGAAATTCTAGCATCACCATCCGCACCAACAGCCAATGACGCTCTATATGCGGTCTCATTCGGCGTGTCGACATTAAATCTATTGATAATAAAGTCACGTGTAAATCCAGCGGTATTCGAGTTACCAAGATAAACAATATCATCTTTTATAAAAGTTCCGCCACTACTGCTCGTTCTAAACTCAATCCCATCAGAGGTGTGCCCATCTTTGAGGGTAAAGACCAGTCCCGCAAAAGCCAGCGACGTCGTCGGCAGAATAATACCGTTGCCATCGCCGCCGTTTAAGAAAGTATCCGCAAAAACCACGACATCGCCAGTGCCAGCTTTAGCCAAGGTCACCGTATACTTGCTATTGGTAAATTTATCAATAATAAAGTTACGGTTGTATCCATTGGTATTATCCTCGTGAAGATTAACAACATCCTCGTTGACAATAAACTGACCAAAATCAGTACCACCAGTGAGTGCTGCAAACTGAAGACCCGCAGAGGTCTCACCATCTTTGAGGGTAAAGACCAACCCACCAATCGTGAGCGATGGCGCCGGCGCAACAAACCCGCTTTCGCTGACATTTAGGTCATCATTCGTGCCAAGCGTGAGGCTACCCCCCCCACCAATTATCTCTAAGCCAAACGCTTCATCTGAAAACACACCATACAAATGTTGATACTGATTCACAAAAGAGTCAAGCCCAGCATCATTCAGCCGATTCGCATCAATCCCATTGGTTCCAAAAATATTTTCTGCGGTGCCGACAGCAAGCCCCAATAATCCCGTGAAAACAACAGTTAGCGTTGCATTATCATCAACATTAACCGCATTTGTGGGGTCATTCATATCACCAAGAAACGTAAATATAAGTTCTTTGTAAATATCTCTCTGCTCACCATTAACAGTAATAGTATCAGGCGTGAGGGTCACAGTCAGTTGCGGCATCTGAGAATTACCATCAGCATCCACACTCTTCCCAAGCGCAAGCAAATCAGCAAAGCTTCCAAGCGGGGTATCATCTGTATCAACAAACACCAACCTATCAAGCAACGGGGAAATCACAAAGCTGGTAAGCGTGTCATTTCCATCCAGCCCGAAAAGCCCGTCATCGGTGCTGGCAATCCGATAAACAACCGTATCAACAGAGTCCAAATGCGCAAAGCTTTTCGGTAAGTCAATGGTATCATCGCCCGCCCCGCCGATAAGAATATCGCTTCCCACCCCCCCCGAAAGTAAATCATCGCCGTCGCCACCTTGAATGATTCGATTCCCTGTCGATGAAACATTACCAAGTATGTTACTTGACGTACCGTCATTGCCTGAAGTGCCATTCACATAAATATTCGTTGTGCCATTAATGGTGATGGTGACAGTTTCGTTCACAAATACGCCCGCCTCATCTGTTGCGCGAATGGTAATGGTATCGGTCAAACTCTCGCCATCGTCCAAAGCCTGAACATCCCTGTTGAGGCTATTTAGCACATAGCTCCACTTCCCGTCTGTGTTGCCCGCCGTGGTGAGTGTCAGCGTTCCGTACTCGCCTTGTTTTTCAACGCTATAGCTATGGGTGTCACTATCAGTATCTGCTACCACGAATTCACCCGTCTCGGTTCTATCGTCCCATGTGGCTTCTTTTATCGTGCCCGTGACATCATAATCAGCATGGGTTGTATCTGCTATCGGGGCACCATTGGTGCCATTAATCGTCACACTAATTTGACGAACATGGCTACTTAAAGCACCATCATAAACCCGTATCCAGACGCTATCGGTTGCGGTTTCGCCTGCCGCCACCGCGCCCGCGTTAGGTCCATTCGGCGTATAGCTCCAAGAGACTGTGCCAGTCGCCGTGCGCGTGAAGGTGAAATTACCATAGCTGTTATCACCTAAAACATCACCAGAAGAACTATTAACGCTAACCTCGATTTGTGTCGTGGCAATGGTCTCGTCCACCCGCCCGACAAAAACTTTCAGCTCTGTCATTGAGAGTTCAGGATGACTAAAGTCGAGCGTGCCACTGGCATCAGAGTCACCCGTAACTGGCATCGGTGCGGGCCGTAGATAGAAACCATCGCCATCGCCGCCGTCTGTGAAAGTATCTGACTTAATCCTATTCGCGTTATTCGTACCCGTACCCAGTTTCACCGTATACTTGCTATTGCTTGCATTATTAAATGCATCCCTAATATCGGCAGGCTCGAATCCAGCACTATTACCACCGCCAAACGTAACAACATCACCTGATACACTTATTTGGCCTCCAGTGCCGCTCGTTTTAAACTGAAGCCCCTCAGAGGTCTCGCCATCTTTGAGCGTGAATTCCAACCCATGGAAAGAGAACACAGGGCGATAAACACCGTTGTCATCCGTCCCCCTTAATAAAGGACCTGCGGCGAGCGCGAAATCGCCTGTCGCGCCAGTCGCCAATGACACTCTATAACTGGTCTCATCTGCATACTCGACATTAAATTTATTGATAAGAAAGCTACGTTTAAATCCATTGATATTCGTGTTACCAAGATAAACAATATCATTTGTTATGGAAGTCTTGCCATCCTCGCTCGCTTTAAACTGAATCCTATTCGGGCTCTCGCCATCTTTGAGGGTAAAGACCAGTCCCGCAAAAGCCAGCGACGTCGTCGGCAGAATAATACCGTTGCCATCGCCGCCGTTGACGAAAGTCTCCGAAAAAACCCTTACATTGCCAGTGCCAGCCTTAGCCAAGGTCACCGTATAGTTCTCAAATGGCTCATGACCATCAGCCGTAAGAAAATCGCTACGCAGAAATCCAAGTGTATTTATCGGACCAAGCGTAACAACATCACCTGATATACTGATTTGGCCTCCAGAGGTGCCCACTTGAAACTGAATACCATCAGAGGTCTTTCCATCTTTGAGGGTAAAGACCAACCCACCAATCGTGAGCGATGGCGCCGGCGCAACAAACCCGCTTTCGCTGACATTTAGGTCATCATTCGTGCCAAGCGTGAGGCTACCCCCCCCACCAATTATCTCTAAGCCAAACGCTTCATCTGAAAACACACCATACAAATGTTGAAACTGATTCACAAAAGAGTCAAGCCCAGCATCATTCAGCCGATTCGCATCAATCCCATTGGTTCCAAAAAACCTCTCTGCGGTGCCGATAGGAAGCCCAAAGAATCTCGTGAAAACAACAGTTAGCGTTGCATTATCATCATCATCAGTCGTATCACCAAGAAACGTAAATATAAGTTCTCTGTAAGTATCTCTCTGCGCACCACCAACAGTAATAGTATCAGGCGTGAGGGTCACAGTCAGTTGCGGCATCTGAGAATTACCATCAGCATCCACACTCTTTCCAAGCTCAAGTAAATCAGAAAAGCTTCCAAGCGGGGTATCATCTGTATCAACAAACACCAACCTATCAGACTTGTTGATAAACTGAAACAGGGTAATCGTGTCATTTCCATCCAGCCCGAAAAGCCCGTCATCGGTGCTGGCAATCCGATAAACAACCGTATCAACAGAGTTATTCCCAGTGTTCGGTAAGTCAATGGAATCATCGCCCGCCCCGCCGATAACAATATCGCTTCCCACCCCCCCCGAAAGTAAATCATCGCCGTCGCCACCTTGAATGATTCGATTCCCTGTCGATGAAACATTACCAAGCCTGTTACTTGACGTACCGTCATTGCCTGAAGTGCCATTCACATAAATATTCGTTGTGCCATTAATGGTGATGGTGACAGTTTCGTTCACAAATAAGCCCGCCTCATCTGTTGCGCGAAGGGTAATGGTATCGGTCAAACTCTCGCCATTGTCCAAACCCTGAACATCCCTGTTGAGGCTATTTAGCACATAGCTCCACTTCCCGTCTGTGTTGCCCGCCGTGGTGAGTGTCAGCGTTCCGTACTCGCCTTGTTTTTCAACGCTATAGCTATGGGTGTCACCAAGATCATCTGCTACCACGAATTCACCCGTCTCGGTTCTATCGCCCCGTGTGGCTTCTTTTATCCTGCCCGTGACATCATAATCAGCATCGGCTACATCCGCTGTCGGGGCATTATTGGTGCCATTAATCGTCACACTAATTTGACGAACATGGCTATTTAAAGCACCATCATAAACCCGCACCCAAACACTATCGGTTGCGGTGTCGCCTGCCGCCACCGCGCCCGCGTTAGGTCCATTCAGCGTATAGCTCCAAGAGACTGTGCCATCAAGCGCGCGGGTGAAGGTGAAATTACCATAGCTGTTATCACCTAAAATAGTCTCACTAGCAGCAACCGCAATATCTTGGCCTATAGTGGCAATGGTCTCGTCCACCCGCCCGACAAAAACTTGTAGAGAAGTCAATGTGTCATCAGAATCAACATCACCCAAGACAAGCGTGCCACTGGCATCAGAGTCACCCGTAACTGGCGTCGGTGCGGGCCGTCGATAGAAACCATCGCCATCGCCGCCGTCTGTGAAAGTATCTGACTTAATCCTATTCGCGTTATTCGTACCCGTACCCAGTTTCACCGTATACTTGCTATTGCTTGCATTATTAAATGCATCCCTAATATCGGCAGGCCTAAATCCATCGATATTACCACCGCCAAACGTAACAACATCACCTGATACACTTATTTGGCCTCCAGTGCCGCTCGTTTTAAACTGAAGCCCCTCAGAGGTCTCGCCATCTTTGAGCGTGAATTCCAACCCATGGAAAGAGAACACAGGCCGATAAACACCGTTGTCATCCGTCCCCCTTAATAAAGGACCTGCGGCGAGCGCGAAATCGCCTGTCGCGCCAGTCGCCAATGACACTCTATAACTGGTCTCACCTGCATACTCGACATTAAATTGATTGATAATAAAGCTACGTGTAAATCCATTGATATTCGTGTTGTCCAGATAAACAATATCATTTGTTATGGAAGTCGTGCCATCCTCGCTCGCTTTAAACTGAATCCTATTCGGGCTCTCGCCATCCTTGAGGGTAAAGACCAGTCCCGCAAAAGCCAGCGACGTCGTCGGCAGAATAATACCGTTGCCATCGCCGCCGTTGACGAAAGTCTCCGCCAAAACCCTTACATCGCCAGTGCCCGCCTTAGCCAAGGTCACCGTATAGTTGTCAAATAGGTCCTGACTATCAGTCGTAATAAAATCGCTACGCAGAAATCCAAGTGTATTCGTCGAACCAAGCGTAACAACATCACCTGATATATTTATTTGGTCTCCAGAGCCGCCCACTTCAAACCGAAGCCCATCAGAGGTGCGCCCATCTTTGAGGGTAAAGACCAACCCACCAATCGTGAGCGATGTCGCAGGCGTAGCAAACCCGCTCTCACGAACCGCCACATCCGTATTCACCAACGTCAGTGTTGGTGCTTCATTCACATTGGTGACCGTAATCGTTAAATCAATTGTATCGCTTGCAGGAACAGTCGCATCATCGGTCACCGCAACCGTCACATTATATGTGTTCTCAGGGTCACCATCGCCATCATCATCAGCATCAGTTGGGTTTTCAAAATCTGGCGCGACCTTCCATGTAACAACGCCTGTATCACTAATCTGGAACAAATTCGCATCCGCATCCGCATCATCGCCATCAACCAAGCTATAGGTCAGCGTATCGCCATCCGCATCGGTGGCCGCAATCGTTACAATATCAGCAGTTGTGTTCTCAGCAACATTGACAGCGTGGTCATCACCGCTATTGGTGCCAATCACCGGCGCATCATTGACACCGGTAATATTAATCGTGATTGTCCTTATCTCACTCGCCGCCCCATCAGAGTCAAGCAAGTGAACTTCAAAGGTTTCTTGACCAGAATTAGCATTACCCACATTCAGGCTTTGCGTGTCCGCATCAGCATTATCCAACTCATAACGCCACTGACCATCAACGCCCAAATATAAAGTGCCATAAACACCCCTAATCGCCGTGCCATCTGCGTTAAGCGCATCATCGCCTGTACCCGTGGTGAAAACCGTAACCGGCACATCGCCAGCCGTATTGGTCGTAGCCGTGGTAGCCCTCGCCTGAATACTAAGATCACCCGCACCAATGGCAGTGTCATCCGCATCTGCATCGGTGAAAGTAAAAGTGCCAGTGATGGTTGTCGTGCTGTCTTCTATCGTCGTTTCCGTTTGAGTGGCACTTAAAACAGGCTGCTCTTCGGTGCCGGTAATCGTCACACTAATTTGACGAACAAGGCTGTTTGAAATACCATCAAAAACCCGCACCCAAACACTATCGGTTGCGGTTTGACCCGCAGTAAGCGCGTTCGTGAGCGTGTACGCCCAACTAACCGCGCCAGTCGTTGCATCGCGCGTGAAGGTGAATGTACCATAGGGCGTGTCATCTGAGTTACTGGCGTCACCAGCAATCATTAAAGTCGTATCTGCATTCGCATCATGCGCAATCTCGGTTGTTATATTGGCGGTGTCATTGTCAGTATTCCCGACAAGAACTTGTAGAGAAGTCGATGTGTCATCAGAATCAACATCACCCAAGACAAGCGTGCCATTGGCACTCAAATCACCAGCAAAATCAGTCAGAGTATAGACACCATTATTAGTATCCCCCCCGTCTAAGAGAGTATTTGCGGCAAGCCTATCCCCGCCAGTGCCAGGAACAGCCAATGACGCTGTATATGCGGTCTCATTCGGCGTGTCGACATTAAATCTCTTGATAATAAAGTCACGTGTAAATCCGACAGTATTCGATTTACCAAGATAAACAATATCATCTTTTATAAAAGTTCCGTTACTACTGCTCGTTCTAAACTGAATCCCAGTCGGCGTTGTGCCGGGGTTGGCGGTAAAGACGAGCCCATGGAAAGTCAACGGCACCGTCGCCGTAGGCAAAATAATACCGCTTTCGGTGACCGACAAGTCAGTATTGTCAAGCGTGAGGGTCGGCGCATCATTCGCCCCCGTAATCGTAACCGTGATTTTTTCAACAGTGCTGTTGGCATCATCATCGTCCTGAACCCGCACCCAAACACTATCGGTTGCGGTTTGACCATCGCCAAGCGCGTTCGTGACTAGCGTGTACCCCCAACTAACCGCGCCTGTCGTTGCATCGCGCGTGAAGGTGAATGTACCATGGTTATTATCACCTGAAATATTATCCACAATCGTGTCTGCACTCGCATCATGCTCAATCTCTTCGTCTATATTGGCGGGATCATTGTCAGTATTGCCGACAAAAACTTCCAGAGAAGTCAATGTGTCATCCCCATCAACATCGCCAATATTAAGCGAACCATTGGCAACAAGGTCACCGGCAGTTTCAATAATTGGCTGGGCGAAAAAACCAGACCCATCCCCCCCAGTTATGAGGTCATCTAAGGAAATCGTAACACTGCCCGTGTTATCCACCTCCAATGCCGCCATATAACGCGTAATGTTTGGTTCCACCACATTAAACTGATTAATAATAGAATCGCGCGTATATACACGCTCAGAGTCAGTTCTAGTATCAAGAATAAAAAACTCATCATACTGAGACCTCATACGTATAAAGAGGTCCACACCGGCACCACTATTCGATTCCGTAAACTTAATACCGGAAGGGTTTGTGCCGGGTTTTGGGGTAAATTCAATCCCATGGACAATAACCTTCCCATAAACAGACCCGGCATCGCTAACCACTAAATCATCCGTATCGCTAAGCGACACAGTCGGCGCATCATTGGTGCCGGTAATCGTAACCGTAATTTGGCGAACCTCGCTGTCCAAATTGCCATCATTAACCCGCACCCAAACACTATCGGTTGCCGTCTCGCCCTCCCCAAGCGCGTTCACGGCATCCTCATTCAGCGTGTAGTTCCAAGTCACCGAGCCGTCATCCGCAGAACGCGTTAAGGTGAAGCTCCCATAGACGCCATCTGCGATCGCATCGGATACGCCCATACCAGCAATCGTTCTAGGCGTACCCGCTTCAATCTCTTCGGTTATATTGGCGATAGTCGCGTCCGTATTGCCAACAAAGACTATCAGATTGAGTAATGTATCACCCTCATCCGCATCACCAAAGGTAAGTACACCATTAGCGTCAAGGTCAGCAACCACCGCCTCGCCGCTCTCACGAACCGCCACATCAATATCGCTAAGCGTGAGTGTTGGCGCTTCATTCACATCCGTGACAGTAATCGTTAGATCAATCGTATCGCTTGCAAGACCATCACTCACCGCAACCGTCACATTATATGTGTTCTCAGGGTCACCATCACCATCATCATCAGCATCAGTTGGGTTTTCAAAATCTGGCGCGACCTTCCATGTAACAACGCCTGTATCACTAATCTGGAACAAAGCCGCATCCGCATCCGCATCATCGCCATCAACCAAGCTATAGGTCAGCGTATCGTCATCCGCATCGGTGGCCGCAATCGTTACAATATCAGCAGTTGTGTTCTCAGCAACCTCTATAGCGTCGTCGCTAGTCGTGCCAATCACGGGCGCATCATTCAGATCATTGACGCTCAAAGTAACCGTGCGCTCTTCTGTCTGGGTGACAACATCCGTAGTACCCGTAGTATCCGTAGCAGTTGCAACCACCGTGAAAACATAACTCGATTGGGTTTCAAAATCAGGCGAGACACGTAGCCAAACAACGCCCGTTGACGCATTAATCCCAAACGAGTCACCATCATTAGCCGACGTCAGGCTATAGCTAACCGTATCACCTGCATCATCGGGGGCGGCAATAGCTGTATAAATAGTCGCCGCACTGCCTTGGGTATCACCATCATCATTGGCCGCAATATTCTCATCCGCCTCAGCCACCGTGCCAGAGGTAAATATCGAAGTGTCAAATATCGACAAGCCAACATTGGCCAATGAGCGCACCTCGAAACTATGGCGGGAAGAAAATATGAACCTGTCAAGCCCTGCATCCGTCACCGTATTATTATCCGCATCAATACCGTCGTTTCCGAAAATATTCCTTAAAGAACTTACGCCGAGAGAAAAAGAAAAATTAAGCGTTAGACTAGTACCAGAAGCATCGCCTGAACCATCTGGCCCATCATCTTTTGAGGCATTCATAAACTCAAATACAAGACCTGTGTACTTATTGTTACTCACAAGGACGCGCAGAGTCAGTTGCGGCGTCAGATCATTATCATCAGCATCCTTACGCTTACCAAGCTCAAGCAACTCAGCAAAGCTTTCAAGCGGGGTATCATCGGTATCAACAAACACCAATTTATCAATAGGGGCATTAAGACTAAAATTGTTAATCGTGTCGCCGCCATCATCAGCGCGAAGACCCGCATCATCACTCGCAAAGCGGTAAACAATATAATCCGTAGCGACTCCGGCGCCATCGGCGTCGAGCGCGCCGGCCGTAATCACATCATCCCCATAACCACCAATCAGAACATCGCCCGCCGTCCCAGCTTGAAGGAAATCATCCGAATTACCACCCTGAACAGTTTGCGAGAATGTCGCTTCATCATCCCCAAGCGGGTCATCGGCCGTGCCGTCTACAAATGAACTCCCAAGCACATCCGTTCGACCCGTAATCGTGATGGTTACAGCCTGCTCAACATATTCGCCATCGCTATCGGTTGCACGGATGATAATCGTATCGGTCAAGCTCGCGCCGTCGCTGACTAAATTATTAACGACTGTGTTGGTGTTATCGAGCACATAGGTCCACTTCCCGTCTGTGCCGCCCGCCGTGTCGAGTGTCAGCGTGCCATACATCCCTTGCCCGTCTACTGGAACGCTATAGCTAAGCACCGTGTCATTACCATCTGAATCTGTTGCGATAAATTCTCCCGAAGTAACCGTAGCAACGAATTCAAAATCTGGATGGGCATTAATTAAAATAGGTGTGTCTTCTCTAACGGTCGCCGTAACACTATAATCGTCATGCCCCGTATTCACTACCGGCGCATCATTAGTGCCTGTAATCGTAACCGTGATTTGACGAACAGGGCTGTTCGCATCATCATCTTGAACCCGCACCCAAACGCTATCGGTTGCCGTATCACCCTCCCCAAGCCCCTCTACGGCACCATCATCCAGTGCATAAGTCCAACTCACCGTGCCATCAGCCGCCCGCGTGAAGACGAAATTACCATAGGCCGTGCCATCGGAATTACGAGCGTCACCATTAATCATTACAATCGTATTGTCATTAGCATCATGCCCAATCTCGTCTGTTATATTGCCAATAGTGGCGTCCTCATTACCAACAAAGACTTTCAGCGTGACCACTGTGTCACCCTCATCCTCATCATCAAAAACAAGCCTACCACGGGCAGAAACACCCACGTCGCCCTCAAGAACCGATAGGTCAGTAGCATCATTGAAGAACGTGCCGCCATTTTCTTGAAGTTGGCTGGTAAGAAGAATTTGAGAGCCTAAATATCCATCAAGTAATGTCGCCGTATAGCGAGCATCTTCACTGGCGTTATAGTCAGCGATAATATCCTCACGCGTGAACGGATTATAAGTATCAAGATATTCAAATTTATCAGTGTTATCACTGCTATCCACTGACACATTCACATTCACATCCTGACCAGAAGTAACTTCTGCAAACTTTATCCCAGAAGGCGTTTGTCCAGTTTTGGCCGTAAATTTTATCCCATGCAAAATGATGAAATCCACATCACTGATTGTATCTGCTAGCGTCGGTTGCTCATCCAGTGTCGGTGCTTCGTTCACATCCGTGACATTAAGGGTGATAGACGGCTCCGAATGACCCCCCCCGTCAGCAATGCGCAGAGTAAGCACAATCACCTTCTCGGTTTCATAATCAAGGACGGCACCCTCCAGTAAAACCAGTTTGAAAACAGTATTACCACTAATATCCTCACCCTCATTAACCACGCCAAAACGCGTCGAAGTAGCCCCGACTTCTTCGACAGAACCGGTCAAAACATCTTCATCATCCCGATCGTGCCCAAGGATGATAACCCCCGTATCCGTTTCGTGGTCCGCGTTTTCAGCAATCGTGATGACAGTGTCCACAGTCCTCAAATTGCCATCCACAAAGACGCCACTGGTGGGGCCATATTCGCTCAGATTATTGACCGTAATCGTTAAATCAATTTCATCCTCTAGACCATCAGCATCGGCCACCACAACCGTCACATTATAGATATTATCCTCATCATCATCAGTTGGGGTTTCAAAATCTGGCGTCTGCGCCCATCTAACAACGCCATCCCCATCAATATTGAAATCACCCGCATCATCGCCACTTAAGCTATAGCTCAGCGTATCGCCAGCATCCACATCCGAAGCATCAATATCTATGACATCTGCAGCTGTGACATTACTTCCCACTCTGGTCTCATCAATGCTGAATACGGTCTCAACATCAGTCCTGTCAATCTTCGGCGCTTCATTCACATTGATGACAGTAACCTCTACCTCAGGATCGTCACTATTTCTGCCGTCATCATCGGACACGCGCACACGAAGCACAATAGGAGAAGTCTCAGTTTCAAAATCAATCTCGCTACCCGACACTAAAACAAGCTTGAAATCATTATCATCATCATCATCATCACCAGCAACCACCTTAAAACGATCGTCAGTATCCGTCCCGCTTGTGCCTTTAAAGACAATGAAACTATCCTCAACAAACGCATCACCATCATCATCGTACACAGTGATGGTAATCCCCGTATCCGTATCCGCACTCGTTGGTCCCGTCGTATTTTCAGCAATCTCGCCGCTCCCATTAAGCGTCAGAATCGGCGCTTCATTATAATCCGTGACCGTAATCGTTAAATCAATTTCATCCTCTAGACCATCACCACCAACATCACCATCGGTCACCACAACCGTCACATTATAGATATTATTAGTATCACTATCAGTTGGAGCTTCAAAATTTCGCCTTGCATTCCATGTAACAACGCCATCCTCATCAATATTGAAATCATCCGCATCCGTGCCCTCCAAGCTATAGCTCAGCGTATCGCCATCCGCATCGGTTGCATTAATATCTATGAGATTATTGCTTATATTTATCCTCTCACGAACATTGAACTCGGTCTCAACATTAGTCCTGTCAATCACCGGCGCATTATCATTCAAATCAGTAACGCTCAAAGTAACAATGCGGGTCGCTGTTTGCGTCACCCCATCCGCCGTAACAGAAGCAACCACCGTGAAGCTATAACTCGATTTGTTCTCATGGTCGGGCGCGGCGCGGAACCAAACAGTGCCCGTTGACGCATTAACCCCAAACGAGTCCCCATCATTAGCCGACGTCAGGCTATAGCTAACCGTATCACCTGCATCATCGGGGGCGGCAATAGCCGTATAAATAGTCGCCGCACTGCCTTGGGTATCACCATCATCATTGGCCGCAATATTCTCATTAACCGATGCCGTCGCACTAGACGTAAACACCGGCGCATTATCATTCAAATCAGTAACGCTCAAAGTAATTATCTGCGACGCGGTTTGCGTAACCCCATCTGCCGTAACAGAAGCAACCACCGTGAAGCTATAACTCGATTTGTTCTCATGGTCGGGCGCGGCGCGGAACCAAACAGTACCCGTTGACGCATTAATCCCAAACGAGTCCCCATCAACATTACCTTCACCTCCTCTACGCAGACTATAGCTAACCGTATCGCCTGCATCATCGGGGGCGGCAATAGCTGTATAAATAGTCGCCGCACTGCCTTGGGTATCACCATCATCATTGGCCGCAATATTCTCATTAACCGATGCCGTCGCACTAGACGTAAACACCGGCGCATTATCATTCAAATCAGTAACGCTCAGCGTAATTATCTGCGACGCGCTGTGCGTCACCCCATCCGCCGTAACAGAAGCAACCACCGTGAAGCTATAACTCGATTTGTTCTCATGGTCGGGCGGGCTACGCAACCAAACATCTCCCGTTGACGCGTTAATCCCAAACGAGTCACCATCATTAGCCGACGTCAGGCTATAGCTAACCGTATCACCTGCATCATCGGGGGCGGCAATAGCCGTATAGATAGTCGCCGCACTGCCTTGCGTATCACCATCATCATTGGCCGCAATATTCTCATTAACCGATGCCGTCGCACTAGACGTAAACACCGGCGCATTATCATTCAAATCAGTAACGCTCAAAGTAACAATGCGGGTCGCTGTTTGCGTAACCCCATCTGCCGTAACAGAAGCAACCACCGTGAAGCTATAACTCGATTTGGTTTCAAAATCAGGCGCGACACGCAACCAAACAGTGCCCGTTGACGCATTAATCCCAAACGAGTCACCATCATTAGCCGACGTCAGGCTATAGCTAACCGTATCGCCTGCATCATCGGGGGCGGCAATAGCTGTATAAATAGTCGCCGCACTGCCTTGCGTATCACCATCATCATTGACCGCAACATTCTCATTAACCGATGCCGTCGCACTAGACGTAAACACCGGCGCATTATCATTCAAATCAGTAACGCTCAAAGTAACAATACGGGTCGCTGTTTGCGTCACCCCATCCGCCGTAACAGAAGCAACCACCGTGAAGCTATAACTCGTTTTGTTCTCATGGTCGGGCGCGGCGCGGAACCAAACAGTGCCCGTTGACGCATTAATCCCAAACGAGTCACCATCATTAGCCGACGTCAGGCTATAGCTAACCGTATCGCCTGCATCATCGGGGGCGGCAATAGCTGTATAAATAGTCGCCGCACTGCCTTGGGTATCACCATCATCATTGGCCGCAATATTCTCATTAACCGACGCCGTCGCACTAGACGTAAACACCGGCGCATTATCATTCAAATCAGTAACGCTCAGCGTAATTATCTGCGACGCGCTGTGCGTCACCCCATCCGCCGTAACAGAAGCAACCACCGTGAAGCTATAACTCGATTTGTTCTCATGGTCGGGCGCGGCGCGGAACCAAACAATGCCCGTTGACGCATTAATCCCAAAAGAGTCACCATCATTAGCCGACGTCAGGCTATAGCTAACCGTATCGCCTGCATCATCAGGGGCGGCAATAGCTGTATAAATAGTCGCCGCACTGCCTTGGGTATCACCATCATCATTGGCCGCAATATTCTCATTAACCGATGCCGTCGCACTAGACGTAAACACCGGCGCATTATCATTCAAATCAGTAACGCTCAAAGTAATTATCTGCGACGCGCTGTGCGTAACCCCATCCGCCGTAACAGAAGCAACCACCGTGAAGCTATAACTCGATTTGTTCTCATGGTCGGGCGCGGCGCGGAACCAAACAGTGCCCGTTGACGCATTAATCCCAAACGAGTCACCATCATTAGCCGACGTCAGGCTATAGCTAACCGTATCGCCTGCATCATCGGGGGCGGCAATAGCTGTATAAATAGTCGCCGCACTGCCTTGGGTATCACCATCATCATTGGCCGCAATATTCTCATTAACCGATGCCGTCGCACTAGACGTAAACACCGGCGCATTATCATTCAAATCAGTAACGCTCAGCGTAATTATCTGCGACGCGCTGTGCGTCAGCCCATCCGCCGTAACAGAAGCAACCACCGTGAAGCTATAACTCGATTTGTTCTCATGGTCGGGCGCGGCGCGGAACCAAACAGTGCCCGTTGACGCGTTAATCCCAAACGAGTCACCATCATTAGCCGACGTCAGGCTATAGCTAACCGTATCGCCTGCATCATCAGGGGCGGCAATAGCTGTATAAATAGTCGCCGCACTGCCTTGGGTATCACCATCATCATTGGCCGTAATATTCTCATTAACCGATGCCGTCGCACTAGACGTAAACACCGGCGCATTATCATTCAAATCAGTAACGCTCAAAGTAACAATGCGGGTCGCTGTTTGCGTCACCCCATCCGCCGTAACAGAAGCAACCACCGTGAAGCTATAACTCGATTTGGTTTCAAAATCAGGCGCGACACGCAACCAAACAGTGCCCGTTGACGCATTAATCCCAAACGAGTCACCATCATTAGCTGACGTCAGGCTATAGATAACCGTATCGCCTGCATCATCGGGGGCGGCAATAGCCGTATAGATAGTCGCCGCACTGCCTTGGGTATCACCATCATCATTGACCGCAACATTCTCATTAACCGATGCCGTCGCACTAGACGTAAACACCGGCGCATTATCATTCAAATCAGTAACGCTCAAAGTAACAATGCGGGTCGCTGTTTGCGTCACCCCATCTGCCGTAACAGAAGCAACCACCGTGAAGCTATAACTCGATTTGTTCTCATGGTCGGGCGCGACACGCAACCAAACAGTGCCCGTTGACGCATTAATCCCAAACGAGTCACCATCATTAGCCGACGTCAGGCTATAGCTAACCGTATCGCCTGCATCATCGGGGGCGGCAATAGCCGTATAAATAGTCGCCGCACTGCCTTGGGTATCACCATCATCATTGGCCGCAATATTCTCATTAACCGATGCCGTCGCACTAGACGTAAACACCGGCGCATTATCATTCAAATCAGTAACGCTCAAAGTAACAATGCGGGTCGCGGTTTGCGTAACCCCATCTGCCGTAACAGAAGCAACCACCGTGAAGCTATAACTCGATTTGTTCTCATGGTCGGGCGCGGCGCGGAACCAAACAGTACCCGTTGACGCATTAATCCCAAACGAGTCCCCATCATTAGCTGACGTCAGGCTATAGCTAACCGTATCGCCTGCATCATCGGGGGCGGCAATAGCTGTATAAATAGTCGCCGCACTGCCTTGGGTATCACCATCATCATTGGCCGCAATATTCTCATTAACCGATGCCGTCGCACTAGACGTAAACACCGGCGCATTATCATTCAAATCAGTAACGCTCAAAGTAACAATGCGGGTCGCGGTTTGCGTCACCCCATCCGCCGTAACAGAAGCAACCACCGTGAAGCTATAACTCGATTTGTTCTCATGGTCGGGCGCGGCGCGGAACCAAACAGTGCCCGTTGACGCGTTAATCCCAAACGAGTCCCCATCATTAGCTGACGTCAGGCTATAGCTAACCGTATCGCCTGCATCATCGGGGGCGGCAATAGCTGTATAAATAGTCGCCGCACTGCCTTGGGTATCACCATCATCATTGGCCGCAATATTCTCATTAACCGATGCCGTCGCACTAGACGTAAACACCGGCGCATTATCATTCAAATCAGTAACGCTCAAAGTAACAATACGGGTCGCGGTTTGCGTAACCCCATCCGCCGTAACAGAAGCAACCACCGTGAAGCTATAACTCGATTTGTTCTCATGGTCGGGCGCGGCGCGGAACCAAACAGTACCCGTTGACGCATTAATCCCAAACGAGTCACCATCATTAGCCGACGTCAGGCTATAGCTAACCGTATCGCCTGCATCATCGGGGGCGGCAATAGCTGTATAAATAGTCGCCGCACTGCCTTGGGTATCACCATCATCATTGACCGCAATATTCTCATTAACCGATGCCGTCGCACTAGACGTAAACACCGGCGCATTATCATTCAAATCAGTAAGGGTGAGCGTAACCGCCTGCTCTGTTGTCAGAGGTTCACCGTTCACCATAACAGAAGCAACCACCGTGAAGCTATAACTCGATTTGTTCTCATGGTCGGGCGAGGCGCGGAACCAGATATCGCCATCTGCGTTAATCCCGAAAGAGTTCCCATCATCTGTAGTTGCCAGACTATAAGTAACATTTCCACCCGAAGCAGACTCCGCACGGGCTTCATAAACAGTCATCGCACTGCCTTGGGTATCACCATCATCATTGGCCGCAATATTCTCATTAACCGATGCCGTCGCACTAGACGTAAACACCGGCGCATTATCATTCAAATCAGTAATGCTCAAAGTAACAATGCGGGTCGCTGTTTGCGTCACCCCATCTGCCGTAACAGAAGCAACCACCGTGAAGCTATAACTCGATTTGGTTTCAAAATCAGGCGTGGCACGCAACCAAACAGTGCCCGTTGATGCGTTAATCCCAAACGAGTCCCCATCATTAGCCGACGTCAAACTATAGATAACCGTATCACCTGCATCATCAGGGGCGGCAATAGCCGTATAGATAGTCGCCGCATTGCCTTGCGTATCACCATCATCATTGGCCGCAATATTCTCATTAACCGATGCCGTCGCACTAGACGTAAACACCGGCGGATTATCATTCAAATCAGTAACGCTCAAAGTAACAATACGGGTCGCTGTTTGCGTAACCCCATCCGCCGTAACAGAAGCAACCACCGTGAAGCTATAACTCGATTTGTTCTCATGGTCGGGCGCGGCGCGGAACCAAACATCTCCCGTTGACGCATTAATCCCAAACGAGTCACCATCATTAGCTGACGTCAGGCTATAGCTAACCGTATCGCCTGCATCATCGGGGGCGGCAATAGCTGTATAAATAGTCGCCGCACTGCCTTGGGTATCACCATCATCATTGGCCGTAATATTCTCATTAACCGATGCCGTCGCACTAGACGTAAACACCGGCGCATTATCATTCAAATCAGTAACGCTCAAAGTAATTATCTGCGACGCGCTGTGCGTCACCCCATCCGCCGTAACAGAAGCCACCACCGTGAAGCTATAACTCGATTTGTTCTCATGGTCGGGCGCGGCGCGGAACCAAACATCTCCCGTTGACGCATTAATCCCAAACGAGTCACCATCATTAGCCGACGTCAGGCTATAGCTAACCGTATCGCCTGCATCATCGGGGGCGGCAATAGCTGTATAGATAGTCGCCGCACTGCCTTGGGTATCACCATCATCATTGGCCGTAATATTCTCATTAACCGACGCCGTCGCACTAGACGTAAACACCGGCGCATTATCATCAACAGGGTTAACCGTAATTTCGAGGGTTTCCTCATCGGAGAGAGTGACGCCATCAAACACTCTAAAGATAATCCTTACGCGCCCTGAATAATCAGTCGCGGGGCGGAAGACTAGGTTTGCGAGATGGTCGGCTGGAATTTCAGCCAACGCACCATATTCTGTGCCATTACCATCCACAAGCACACCGCGCACAACAGACGTGTTTCCATCCGTAATCGAAACAATATCAAGACGTGTAAATGCACTATCACCATCTGCATTGCCAGCCGGATCACGGAAACCCCAGACATCGGCATCAAGAGTGAGTGTACTACCTTCGTCCAGCTCAAGGTCGCGTGAAGCCGTGGTAAAAATATTAGCGACGGGTTCACCATTTGCCCGCTCGCGCGCCTCAACAATGCGTGCGGTTGCCACGCGCTGAGAAGCCGGGGTTAAATCATCAGTGACGACAAAACCGCCATTGGTAACTGCGGTTACGACAGTATCCAGATTACCGACCGCCTGCTCGATAAGCACTTGCAATCGGATGCTGGTTGATGCGATTTGTTCGGCGATTGCCTCTGAGCCTGCATTGAGCGGCAAAATAAAATTGTCAGGATTACTTAAATCGCCGATTTCAATTTGAGTCCCCGCGCCGAAAATCAGTTCCAGAATATCGGTATCGGTGAGCGCGGGGTTATTTTCCCTCAGCGCTTGGACTATTGTCGAGATTGGCGAAAGGACGACATCAGAGCCACCTGTTTCAGCAGCCACAACCTTGTAGGGGATACCGCTAGGCAACCTCTCACCTGTGAACAAATCAAAGGCGCCGCCCACGTCACTTAAAAAAGTTCGGCCCGCATGTTCAGCATTGACGCGAATATATCCGGTTTCATCTGTTGTGCCAATGAGGGTGTCGTTATTATCGGTTTGTCCGTTGTTGTTTTCATCGACATAGATGCGTGCGCCTTCAATTGCGCCATCTAAGACATAAATGTCGAAGTCGAGGGGGGTAGGGGGTGTGTCTGGGATTGTATCTGGTGTTGTATCCGGGGTTGTATCTGGAGTGGTTACATTACTTCCGCCACCGCCGCCGCCACATGCGGCGAGCAAGGCGGCGAGCAGTGGCGTGATGGAAGCTTGTGTTAATACTGCGCGTTTCTTGCTTTGCTTGCTCACATTCAGCTGTTCAGCAACATCTAGAAGTTTGCGCCAATAGTTAAGCGGCGAAAAAGACGTGCTGTTAAGCAGTGCGCTTTTACAAAACTCGTTTTTACAAAATGCGTTTTTAAAAAATTTATAATCGTGAAACATGCTTTCTCCTTACATGTAGAATTTTTTTACTTTTTATTTCTGTCGCAACTCAAGCTAAGCAGAAGACACCTAATTGACAGCCAGTACAAGCAGATGGCCATAACTATAAGCTTAAAAGATAAACAAACAGTAACCGACAATTTGTTTATTTTTTCTAACGCTCATATAGATGGGGTGAACTCAAACAGACAGCTACCCCTTTGGAGCCACTATATACAGCCGACATGATTGCATATATAGGTTTTGAGAGCAATACCAAAAAGGCGGAAAAAGATATTGAGAATATGCCACCCTCGCCCCTCGTACCCTTATGCCGTCCCCTTGAAGGGGCTTTTTGCGCCAAACCGACTTATAATATCTCTATGCCAAGCTCATCTGCCGAAAGCACCTCGAAATTATCACCAAAATTAGTCACAAAATTATCAAGTCCCGTATCCGTCAATTGATCATTAGCTGTATCAATACCCCCATTGCCGAAATATTTATTCCCCTGAACGACGCTACTGCCGCCTAATATGGTGTCGAGATTAATCGTCAAACTTACATCATTCGCATCATTATCATCACCACCAGTAAAGGTAAATTCAAAGCCTGAATAATCCGCACCAGTCTTCAAGAGGCGTACAATCAATTGCGCCGTATCACCCTTTGCAAGAGCAATCAAATCAGCAAAGTTTCCAAGCGGCGTGGCATCCGTATCAACAAATACGAACTTGTCCTCGCTAAGAGCATTTTCCACATCCACAACAAAACCGTTAATCGTGTCATTTCCATCACTGCCGACAAGCCCGCCATCAGTGCTGGCAATCCGATACCCGATCGTATCTTTGCCTATACCCAATGTAATAGTATCATCGCCCGCCCCGCCGATGAGAACATCACCTCCCGAACCAGCGACAAGAGTGTCATCCAAATTGCCGCCCTGAATGGTCTGAGATAGTGTCGCCGTAACATCACCAAGACTATCACCCGCATCTGTGCCTATCACATCCGTGCGCCCGTTAATCGTGATGGTTATAACTTGGTCAACATATGCGCCATCCCTATCTGTTGCACGAAGGGTAATTTTATCCTCCAAAGTCTCGCCACCATTCAAATCATTGACAGCTGTGCGGGTGTTATCGAGCACATAGGTCCACCCCCCGTTTGTGCCGCCCGCCGTGTCGAGTGTCAGCGTCCCATAAATCCCTTCCCCGCCTGCTGGAAGGCTATAGCTCAGCGTGTCATTAGCATCAACATCTGTTGCGATAAATTCACCCGAAGTGGTGTTATCGCCCGGTGTGTCTTCTGTAACCGTGCCTGTGATAACATTAGCGGTATTTTCTGTATCCGTTGTCGGGGCATCATTCGCATCCGTGACAGTAACCATGATTGCTAGAACAGCACTATTCGCAACTCCATCAGTCACCCGCACACGAAGCGTAATTGGATTCTCGGTCTCATAGTCAGCCGATTGTCCCGCCCGCAAAACCAGCTTGAAACCATCCGTGCTATTACCGACCACGTCAAAACGGTCTGATGCTCCATCATCTGCTTCATAAATCGTGAAACTAGCCGCCGTAAATGTCGTATTCGCATCCGCACCAGATGTCGTTAAGGTAATGCCTGTATCTGTATTTGTCGTCAAGTCCGCCGTGTTTTCAACAATACTGCCTGACCCTGTGGCATTAACCGTCAGCGTTGCATGCACATCCCTGACATTAAATACGAGCCCAACAGATGTGCTCCCCGTATTTTCATGAATGCGAAGACGAAGCTCAATTGTGGGCTCAGTTTCATAATCAAGCTCATTACCCGCCAGTAAAACCAGCTTAAAAATACTATAACCAGCGGTAAATCGACCAGAACCATCAGAGATACTATCAAAAACCAGAGCAAAACGCGTCGAAGGAATACCAAAGACGTCGGTTGCTGTGGGTTCCAGGACAACGCCACTAAACACATTATTACCATCCGCATCGAACGCCGCCGCTCTAAGCCCCGTATCCGCATCCGTACCCGTGCCTACGCCGAGGTCTTCAACAATATTGTTAGTTACTCTCGGCCATTGAAATCCGGCATTATTATCGTTTATATTATCAACGCTCAGCGTAATTATCTGCGACGCGGTTTGCGTAACCACCCCATCCGCCGTAACAGAAGCAACCACCGTGAAAGTATACTCCCTCTCGTCTTCATCCTCATAATCAGGCGAGCGAAGAAACCAGACATCTCCCGTTGACGCGTTAATCCCGAAAGAGTCACCATCATCAGTATCAAGCAAACTATAGATAACCGGATCAGTTATATCATCGGGCTTCGCAACAGCTGTATAAATAGTCGCCGCACTGCCTTGGGTATCACCATCATCATTGGCCGCAACATTCTCATCCACTGACACCGTCGCACTAGACGTAAACACCAGCGGACTCTCAAACACATCCGTGATATTAATGTTGAAATACTCAGTCAGATAAGGACGACCGAACACCAACACGCTCAACCTAATCTCAATCACCGGCTCGGTTTCAAAATCAAGGGAGTTATTTCCCAGGAAAACCAGCTTGTAAATAGTAGTAGTAGTACTATCATCATCAGGACGATCAAAAAGCACATCAAAACGCGTTGATTCAATCTCGCTCGTGCCTTCATAAACCTTGAAAACATTCGCCTGAGCAACATCCTGAAAATGTGACAGGTAAAATAGATGCCCCGTGTCCGTCTCAACGTTAATGTCTTCAGCAATATGGTCTGGCGAGTCGGCACCTTCAACCCTGATCCTCCAAGTAAAACTATCGTTAGCATTCCTAACGTCCAGCTTGACTTCATGGTCCGCTGTTTCCGTCACCCCATCCACCGTAACTGACGCTCGCACCGTAAATATATACTCTCTTTCGTTTCCATCCTCATAATCAGGCGATTCCTTGAACCAAACAACTCCCGTTGTCGCGTTAATCCCGAAAGAGTCACTATCATCAGTGTCTAGCAGACTATAGACAACCGCATCCGTTATATCATCTGGCACCGCAACAGCTTGATAAACCTCTTCCGCACCGCCTTGGTCGCTCGCATGATCATTGGCCGCAATATTCTCCTCAACCGATGCCGTCTCACTAGACGTAAACACTAGCGGCTGAGCCTCATCCGTGATATTAATGTTGAAATATGTAAATTCGCCAAGACGGTTAACATCAGACACCATCACCCAAACCCTATGCAGAGGCATAGTTTCAAAATCAAAGACGGCACCCGGCAGTATAACCAGTTTGTAAAGATAATGTGGATTAGTAGCAGTACCACCATAGTTCACAAAATCAGTACCGACAAAGTCCAGTTCAAAATACTTCGAAGGCATGTTAAAATTTACCTCGTCCGACATACCTATACTGTCCGAGATACGGGGAACTTCTAACTCATCACCATCCTCATCGTAAAAAGCGAGGAAAATATTCGTATCCGTTTGGTCGCTCGCGGTTTCAGGAAGAGTACCCGTATTAATACCCATAATAGCAGGAAGACCCGAGGTCCTATTAATCTGCCCCGGATCATTCACATCCGTGACAGTAATGGTCAAATCAATACTATCCGTTGCAGGAGCATCCCCATCATCATCCGTTACCGTGACCGTCACACTATATTCATTATCACCATCACTATCGGTTGGGATTTCATAATTTGGCGCGACCATAAATTCAACAACGCCTGTGTCTTCATCAATATTGAACTGATTCGCATCCGTGCCACTTAAGCTATATTTCAGCGTATCACCCTCATCCACATCTGTTGCCACAATAGTTACGGCACTTAAACTGAATACCGTTAAACCGGCTTCATCAACAACACGCTCACCGTCCTCATCAACAAGTGTTATGTTCTCAGCAACCTCTATATCGGCACTATTGCCGATAACAGGTGCTTCATTCACATCCATGACAGTAACCTCTACCCTCACCTCGTTACTATTCGCAGTTCCATCGGACACCACCACACGAAGCGTAACCGTCGGCTCAGCCTCATAATTAAGCGCGTTATTAAGCACTTCATTCTCCAAAAGAACCAGCTTGTAAATATTATTACCATCATCATCAGTACGATCAAAAAGCACATCAAAACGCGTGGAAATATCTGTATCAGCCGTGCCGATTGCGCCTTCATAGACAGTGAAGTCCTCAAACGTAAATGTAGCATTCTCCGCATCGCTCACAGTGAAGGTAACTTCCGTATCCGTTTGGTCGCGCGTGTTTTCAGCAATACTAACAGGCGTCCCAACAGGCGTCAGAACCGGCGCAATATTTGCACTCACCGTAACCACTTGAGACGCTGTTTGAGGAACGCCATTAGCTACCGTAACAGTCGCCGTCACCGTGAAACTACCTGTCGGATTGGTATCAGTATAAACGGGCCGAACTTTAACCCAGACATCACCATCACTGGAGTCAATCCCGAACATAGTCGTATCTGCACTCGCCAGACTATAGACAATAACAACATCATCTCCCTCAACATCCGGGCGGGCGCTAGCGATATAAATAACAGCCCCACTGCCATCACTGTTGTCATCACTATTGTTGACCGCAATATTCGCATTTGCCGAAGCCGTGTTGCCAGACGCAAATTCTGGCGGCGAGTCATTTAAATCAGTGACCCTAATGGTCAAATCAATACTATCCGTTGCAGGAGCATTCCCATCATCATCCGTCACCACAACCGTCACATTATAGGTATTATCACGACCCCTATCAGCGGGACTTTCATGGTCGGGCGCGACCTTCCATGTAACAACGCCTGTGGTTTCATTAATATCGAAAGCGGCCGCATCCACATCCTCCGCATCCGCATCCGCATCCGTGTCACGTATGCTATAGCTCAGCGTATCGCTCGTATCCTCATCCGAAGCGTCAATATCTATGACATCATCCGTAGAACCTTCAGCAACCACTATAGCGTCGTCGCTAGTCGTGCTGATAACAGGCGCTTCATTCACATCTCTGACAGTAACCGTAACCGTTTGCGTCGCTGTTTGGGCACCAACAGTCGCTGTCACCGTGAAGCTATAACCCGATTTGGTTTCAAAATCAGGCGAGGCCTTGAACCAGACCTTACCATCGTTCATCCCAAAAAAGCTACTATCTGCCCCCCCCAAACTATAGCTAACATTAGCCCCCTCAACATCGGGGGTAACACCAGCGTCATAAATAGTCATCGCATCGTCTTGGGTGTTATCACTATCATTGGCGAGAACATTCTCATCCACACTAACAGAAGCCGTGTCGCCAGACGCAAATACTGGCGGCGAGTCATTTAAATCATTAATATTGAGCGTAACCGCCTGCTCTGTTGTCAGAACGACACCAGCCACCGTAACAGAAGCAACCACCGTGAAGCTATAACTTGTTTTGCCGCTCTCATGGTCAGGCGGGCTACGGAACCAGATATCGCCCTCTGCGTCAATCCCGAACAAAGCCGCATCTGTGCCTGCCAAACTATAAGTAACATCTCCACCCGCAGACTCCGCACGCGCTTCATAAATAGCCACCGCACTGGCTTGGGTATCTTCACTATTATTGGCCGCAATATTCTCATCCTGATTAGGCGGACTGCCATCAGACAAAAACACCGGCGCATTAGGGTCTACAGCAACAATAGTAATCGTTAGAGTAATTGTATCCTCTAGCCCCCCAGCATCCCTCACCCTGACCGTCACATCATAGACATTATTAGCAGGTGTAGAAGCGTCAAAAACCGGCGCCGCCGTCTCCCATGTAACAACGCCTGTATCACTAATCTGGAACAAAGCCGCATCATCGCCATCAACCAAGCTATAGCTCAGCGTATCGCCATCATCCACATCTGTTGCCGCAATCATTATGACATTAGCCGTAGAACCACCAGCAACCACTATATCGTCGTCGCTAGTCGTGCTGATAACAGGTGCTTCATTCACGTTATCAATAGTGACCATAACCGTTTGCGTCGCTGTTTGGGCACCAACAGTCGCTGTCACCGTGAAGCTATAACCCGATTTGGTTTCAAAATCAGGCGAGGCCTTGAACCAGACCTTACCATCGTTCATCCCAAAAAAGCTACTATCTGCCCCCCCCAAACTATAGCTAACAGTAGCCCCCTCAACATCGGGCGTAACACCAGCGTCATAAATAGTCATCGCATCGTCTTGCGTGTTATCACTATCATTGGCGAGAACATTCTCATCCACATTAACAGACACCGCATCACTCGTGTCCGCAAATATTGGCGGCGAGTCATTTAAATCATTAATATTGAGCGTAACCGCCTGCTCTGTTATCAGCTCAACGTCGTTCACCGTAACAGAAGCAACCACCGTGAAGCTATAACTTGTTTTGCCGCTCTCATGGTCAGGCGGGCTACGGAACCAGATATCGCCCTCCGCGTCAATCCCGAACAAAGCCGCATCTGTGCCTGCCAAACTATAAGTAACATCTCCACCCGCAGACTCCGCACGCGCTTCATAAATAGCCACCGCACTGGCTTGGGTATCTTCACTATTATTGGCCGCAATATTCTCATCCTGATTAGGCGGACTGCCATCAGACAAAAACACCGGCGCATTAGGGTCTACATCAACAATAGTAATCGTTAGAGTAATTGTATCCTCTAGCCCCCCAGCATCCCTCACCCTGACCGTCACATCATAGACATTATTAGCAGGTGAAGAAGCGTCAAAAACCGGCGCCGCCGTCTCCCATGTAACAACGCCTGTATCACTAATCTGGAACAAAGCCGCATCATCGCCATCAACCAAGCTATAGCTCAGCGTATCGCCATCATCCACATCTGTTGCCGCAATCATTATGACATTAGCCGTAGAACCACCAGCAACCACTATATCGTCGTCGCTAGTCGTGCTGATAACAGGTGCTTCATTCACGTTATCAATAGTGACCATAACCGTTTGCGTCGCTGTTTGGGCACCAACAGTCGCTGTCACCGTGAAGCTATAACCCGATTTGGTTTCAAAATCAGGCGAGGCCTTGAACCAGACCTTACCATCGTTCATCCCAAAAAAGCTACTATCTGCCCCCCCCAAACTATAGCTAACAGTAGCCCCCTCAACATCGGGCGTAACACCAGCGTCATAAATAGTCATCGCATCGTCTTGCGTGTTATCACTATCATTGGCGAGAACATTCTCATCCACATTAACAGACACCGCATCACTCGTGTCCGCAAATATTGGCGGCGAGTCATTTAAATCATTAATATTGAGCGTAACCGCCTGCTCTGTTATCAGCTCAACGTCGTTCACCGTAACAGAAGCAACCACCGTGAAGCTATAACTTGTTTTGCCGCTCTCATGGTCAGGCGGGCTACGGAACCAGATATCGCCCTCCGCGTCAATCCCGAACAAAGCCGCATCTGTGCCTGCCAAACTATAAGTAACATCTCCACCCGCAGACTCCGCACGCGCTTCATAAATAGCCACCGCACTGGCTTGGGTATCTTCACTATTATTGGCCGCAATATTCTCATCCTGATTAGGCGGACTGCCATCAGACAAAAACACCGGCGCATTAGGGTCTACATCAACAATAGTAATCGTTAGAGTAATTGTATCCTCTAGCCCCCCAGCATCCCTCACCCTGACCGTCACATCATAGACATTATTAGCAGGTGAAGAAGCGTCAAAAACCGGCGGTGCATTCCATCTAACAACGCCTGTATCACTAATCTGGAACAAAGCCGCATCATCGCCATCAACCAAGCTATAGCTCAGCGTATCGCCATCATCCACATCTGTTGCCGCAATCATTATGACATTAGCCGTAGAACCACCAGCAACCACTATATCGTCGTCGCTAGTCGTGCTGATAACAGGCGCTTCATTCACATCTCTGACAGTGACCATAACCGTTTGCGTCGCTGTTTGGGCACCAACAGTCGCTGTCACCGTGAAGCTATATGCCGTCCTGCTGCTCTCAAAATTGGGCGAGGCCTTGAACCAGACCTTACCATCGTTCATCCCAAAAAAGCTACTATCTGCCCCCCCCAAACTATAGCTAACATTAGCCCCCTCAACATCGGGGGTAACACCAGCGTCATAAATAGTCATCGCATCGTCTTGCGTGTTATCACTAAAATTGCCGAGAACATTCTCATCCACACTAACAGACACCGCATCACTAAGGATCGCAAATGTTGGCGGCGAGTCATTTAAATCATTAATATTGAGCGTAACCGCCTGCTCTGTTATCAGCTCAACGTCGTTCACCGTAACAGAAGCAACCACCGTGAAGCTATAACTTGTTTTGCCGCTCTCATGGTCAGGCGGGCTACGGAACCAGATATCGCCCTCTGCGTCAATCCCGAACAAAGCCGCATCTGTGCCTGCCAAACTATAAGTAACATCTCCACTCGCAGACTCCGCACGCGCTTCATAAATAGCCACCGCACTGGCTTGGGTATCTTCACTATTATTGGCCGCAATATTCTCATCCTGATTAGGCGGACTGCCATCAGACGAAAACACCGGCGCATTAGGGTCTATATCAGTAACAGTAATCGTTAGAGTAATCGTATCGGTTGCATCACCATCACTCACCACCACCGTCACACTATATAAATTATCAGATGAAGCGTCAAAAACCGGCGGGGTAGCCCATCTAACAACGCCTGTATCACTAATCTGGAACAAAGCCGCATCATCGCCATCAACCAAGCTATAGCTCAGCGTATCGCCTTCCACATCTGTTGCAGTAATATCTATGACATTATCCGTAGAACCCCCAGCAATACTGAATTCGGTCTCAACATCAGTCCTGTCAATCACGGGCGCGTCATTGATACCATTAACTGTGATTGCAAGCGTTGCCTCATCAGAATCATCCTCGCCATCAAACACCGTATAGGTAATCTGCACATCCCCGAAATAATCAGTCGCGGGGCGAAAGACTAGATTTCCAAGTTGCGCAGACGGAATTTGCCCCCCCGCACCATATTCAGTGCCATCGCTCGCCACGAGCACGCCGTTGGTGATTGACACAATGTCAAGACGCGCAAATGAACTTGGCGTCGTATTATTAACATTCCGATTGCCGACCGGGTCACGGAAGCCCCAGACATCCATCGCCAAGGGCAAGTCTTCATCTTCGTTTACCTCAATGCCAGCCACAGGATTGGCAACTGGCTCACCATTTGCCCGTTGTCGTGCCTCCATTATGCGGTCATCGGCGATACCTTGAGAATTAATGTCCAAATCGGTAGCGGCGACAAAACCATCTGTAACCGCAGGCAAAACGAGAGCCAGATTACCATTTTCTTGCTCGATAAGCACTTGCAACCGAATGCTGGTTGATGCGATTTGTTCTGCAATCGCTTCTGGAGAACCAATTGGTTTTGGGTCTGTATCGGTCGGTAGAATAAAATTGTCAGGATTACTCAAATCATCGATTTCAATTTGAGTCCCCGCGCCGAAAATCAGTTCCAGAATATCGGTATCGGTGAGCGCGGGGTCATTTTCCCTCAGCGCTTGGACTATTGTCGAGATTGGCGATGCAACGACATCTGAGCCACCGCTTGCATCAGACGAAGCTCTATAAAGAATACCGCTCGGCAGGCTCTCACCTGTAAATAAATCAAACGCACCCGAAGCATCAATAAGGAATGTTTCGCCGACATATTCAGCATCAATAAAAACGCGTCCATTTCCGTCCGTTGTGCCGATGGGGATTTGGTTATCAGCGATTTCCCCTGTGTTGTTTTCATCGACATAGACTCGCGCGCCTTCAATAGCGCCATCTAAAACATAAAGATAGAAAGATTGCGCAGGTGTATCATCGGTTGGCGTGGTGACATTTGTACCATCACTCGTTCCTCCAACGGGAACATTATTCGTATCGCTACAGGCGGCGAGCAGGGCGGCCAGCAGTGGCGTGATTGAAACTTCTGCTTTTAGGTTATATTTTCTGGGGCGACTTTTGCTTTGTTTGCTAGCACTCAAAAGTTCAGCAACATTTAGAAGCTTTTGCCAATAGTTAAGCGGTGAAAAAGAGGTGCTGTTCAGCAACGCATTTTTACAAACTGCGTTTTTGACGAATTTTTGATGATGAAACATGTTTTCTCCCGACATGTAGAATTTTTTTACTTTTTATTTCTGCTGTTACTCAAGACCGTTACGCAAGCTAGACGAAAGACACCTAATTGACAGCCAGTACAAGCAGATGGCCATAACTATAGATTTAAAAGGTAAATAAAGAGTAAACGACAATTTGTTTGTTTTTACTTTTTAGCTCTCATAGAGATGGCGTGAACACAAACAGACAATCACCCCTTTGGAGTCACTACCTACAAGCTATATGGTGGCACATACAGGTTTTGATATCAACCTCAAAAAGGCGAGAAAATATAAAACCCGCACTCCGCACTCCGCACCCCCACGCGCCTGCAAAGAGTGAACGCCAATCTGCCATTCGTCATCTGCGAATAGCTTTAAAGTTAAGCCCGCTAAAGCAACTTAAATTATGTCTATGCCAAACTCTTCCAAGGCAACCACGTCATAAGTAGCTCCATAACTACCCGCAAAACGAGCAAGCCCAATATCATTCACCTGATTATTCGTGATACCATTGTCTCCAAAAATACCAGTTGCACCAGTTGCAATAAGTATCTCCTTGAAATTAAGGGTTAGCGTTGCATCATCAGTACTCGTCGTCGTATCACCAAGAAACGTAAATACCATGCCTGAGTAACCAGTATCACCAGTTTCAGGTATGAGGCTCACAGTCAGTTGCGGATCATTACCTATTCCAAGCTCAAGTAAATCAGAAAAGATTCCAAGCGGGGTATCATCTGTATCAACAAACACCAAGCTATCAATACCAAGTCCCGTAAAATTAAAGTTGTCAATCGTGTCGTTGCCATCACTGCCGAAAAGCCCGTCATCAGTGCTGGCAATCCGATAGATAACCCTATCGTTACCGCCGTGATTTAACGAAATAGTATCATTACCCGCCCCGCCGATGATAATATCATCTGCTGTCCCGCCTTGAAGGTAATCAGTACCATCGCCGCCTTGAACAATTTGCTCCGTTGCCGATGAAGAAGTCCCAATATAATTGGAGTTCGAGCCGTCATCGCCTGAAGTGCCATTCACATAAGAAGTATTGGTTGCGTCATTAATGGTGACGGTAACAGTGCCGTCCACAAATGCCCCAGCCTCATCTGTTGCCCGCACGGTAATAGTGTCGGTCAAAGTAGTCGGATTGTTCGAATCGTTCAAGTTCTGAATATCTGTACTGGTGGTATCTATTGCATAGCCCCAGTTCCCATCTGTGCCGAATCTTAGCGTGCCATAGTCGCCCTGTGCTTGAACGTCATAGCTAAGAGTATCACCCTCATCAGCATCTTCTACGACCCATCTACCGCTCGCGGCTTCTAGATCGCCTGATTCATAAGTGTCCGTGACATCATAATCAGCATGGGTTGTATCCGCTGTCGGGACGTCATCTACGCCCGTAATGGTAATGATTACAGTCAAGGCACCAGATGATGCGCCATCACTATCTGTCGCACGAAGGGTAATGAAAACAAGCATAGTCACGCCCATGCCCAAAGCCTGAACAGCCGTATTGGTGTTATCCAGCGTATAGGTCCAGCTCCCATCATCTGCGAATGTCATCGTGCCATAGTTTACTCCTTCAGCACTATAGGACAGGGCGGCGTCATCACTATCAACGTCTGTTACTTGGAATGTACCCGTAGCGGTTGCGTCCACTGCGTCTTCTGTAACCCCGCCCGCACTCGTACCTCCAATCACTGTCGGGGCGTCATTAGTACCTGTAATCGTGATGGTGACATCTCGCTCAACAAATAAGCCAGCACTATCTGTCGCACGAAGGGTAAAGGTATCGGTCTCGCTCGCGCCGCCCGCCAAAGCCTGAACAGCCGTATTGGTGTTATCCAGCGTATAGCTCCATTGCCCGTTTGTGCCGAGTGTTAGCGTCCCATAGTTTCCTGCGGGTGATGATTGAATGCTATAGCTCAGCGTATCACCCTCCTCATCTGTTGCGATAAATTCACCCGAAGCAGTTAGCACTGTGTCTTCTGTAACAGCACCCAGAACATTATAATTAGTAGCGGTTGTATCCGCTGTTGGCGGGTCATTCACATCATTGAGCTGAATAATCACGTCCGTGAAAATTTCGGCAGACGCTTTCCCATCAGACGCGCCGACACGAAGCGTAATTGTCGACCCAGAATCGGCTTCAAAATCAAGGTTGTCCCCGTTACCCGCCGCCAAAACCAGCTTGAAACCATTCGTGCTATCACCAACCACCTCAAAACGCGTGGAAGTCGTTAGAACATTCGTGCTAGTGTTGACTTCAGAGACAGTGAAACTAGCCGCCGTCAACATGTCATCAACATCGCTCCCTGTATAGGTAATGCCCGTATCCATTTGGGTGTTCGTGTTTTCATCAATAGTAACGGCACTTCCAGCTGTGGTGAAAACCGGGGCATCATTGACACCCGTAATATTAATCGTGATTGTCCTTATCTCACTCGCCTCGCCATCCGCATCAAGCAATTGAACTTCAAAGATTTCTTGACCAGAATTATCTGTATTCAGTGCTTGCTGGTCGATGTCGGTTTCATCGAACTCATAACGCCATTGCCCATTCGAGCCGAAATATAATGTTCCATAAACACCGCGAATAGCCAGACCGCCCGATGCTTGCACATTTAGCCCTAAACCCGTCGTGAAAGCCGTAACTGGCTCATCGCCATCCGTATTGGACGCTATCGTGGTTGCCCTCGCCTGAATACTAATCTCACTACCAGACCCACCAATGACACTATCATCCGCATCTTCATCAGTGAAAGTAAACGTCCCATTAATGAGAGTGTCTGTTGTCGTTTCATCTTCTGTCGCCGCGCCCGTTTGATTGGCACTTAGAACAGGGCGGTCTTCACGCCCCGCAACACTAAGCGTGATTGTCCTTATCTCACTCGCCTCGCCATCCGCATCAAGCAATTGAACTTCAAAGATTTCCGTATCATCCAAACCTTCATGCAGACCTTGCGTGTCCGTGTCAGTATCATCCAACACATAACGCCACTGACCATCAATGCCTAGATATAATGTTCCAAAAACACCGCGAATAGCCGTGCCGCCTGCGTTAAGCGCATCATCGCCTGTACCCGTGGTGAAATCCGTCACCGGCGCATCGCCATCCATATTGAGCGTGGTCGTGGTAGCCCTCGCCTGAATACTAATCTCACTATCAGACCCACCAATGACACTATCATCCGCATCAGCATCGGTGAAAGTAAACGTGCCATTCTTCGTAGGCCAGTTATTTTCTACAACAGAAGTTGCAAAATTCGGACTTAAAATAGGGCGGTCCTCAATCCCATCAATCACAACATAAATATTGCGAATAGGGCTGTCTAACGCGCCATCATTAACCCGCACCCAGACATCATCCCTTGCCGTGTCATTCGCACCAAGCCCCGTCAAAGTCTCATTCAGCGTGTAAACCCAACTCATCGAGCCATTATCATCAGCCGCCCGCGTGAAAGTGAAGCTACCATAACTGCCATCCGCAATCGCCGCAGAAGTGCCATTACCCGCAAGCATTTTACTCGTATCAACCCGAACCTCAGTCACAATATTGGCAGGGAGCGCATCAGTGTTACCAATCAAAACTTGCAAATCAAGCAATGTGTCACCGCCATCAACATCATCAAAAACAAGCGTACCCGCCCTATTATTAGAACCATCCGATAGCGTTAATGTCGGGGCTTCATTATCATCGCGTAGCAAAATCCGATAAAGTGAAGACGAACCACCGCTCTCAATCTCAAGGGTTTTAAAACGCGCATCATTCTCATTCTCATAATCGCCAGTATCAGGACCCGTATAAAACAATCGCGCCCCCGCCGTATAATCGCCAGCCACTAAGGAAAGAGCAGTGCCAGAAATAGTTAAACCCGTAACGTTCCAAGCCAGACCCGCCGCCGCGCCGCCTACCGTGCCATCCAATTGACCCATCACAACGCCCGTGGCAGTCTCCGAAAGCACCAGAATGTTAGCCGCATTATAAGTGACATATTGTCCGCCATTCGCGTTGCCAGAAGTAAGAGCGTTAGAATTATTAGCAACACTGGTCGTTGTGAAAGACGCAAAGCCCGCGATAATCATAAACTCGTCATTATCATTGTTCAGTGCATCCGGCGCTAAGGCAAAACTCGTATGCAAGGCATTCTCACTGCCCAATGTCGCAACCAATAAACCAGCCATATTTGCATCACTGCCATCTGCCAGTGCATAAGTCTGCGCCGTCAAAGCGTCCGCCACCTCAGAATCCGAAACAGCAGAAACAGTAACCAAATTCGAAGCGTCCGTATCAGCTTCAATTAAAGTTTTGATAGCCTGTGGTGTCGCCGCCGTTTGACCCTCTTCTTGTGTGTCTAAATCCCTGAAAGTAAGCGTAATAACATCGCCGCTGACCTCAATAATCGCACCCGACGCCTCGGTTATCGTAGCGTCCTCAACAATGACAATATCAATGTTATTGCCCGCACTACCCAGACTTTGAGCCGTAAGCGTGATTAACTGACCCGCGCCTTCAATAGACACACCCGCCGCCGCTGTCGGGAGCGTAAAGCTCTCTGGCAATAAACCCGCCCCCGCAGAATAAATCTTCTCTTCTGTGCCATTTTGCGCACCAGAACCATCGGCATCATCAAATAGGTAAATCTCGCCCTCTCCAATGGTCAGCGTGGTGACAAATTCTAATCCGCCGCTATCGGTCACCTTCACGCGCACCAAATAACTATCGCCAATCTCCTTGCGGCCATCATCACCGGGAACATCGCCGCCCGCGCTCGCATCGCCATCCAGACCTATAAAGCGCAACGTAGTGCCATCAGCATCAATCGCAAATAATGCCGTATCCGTTGCGCCCGCCTGCTCCGCCGTATCTGCAACTAATTCAAATACATGCGTGTCCGTATTCGTGCGACCCGTAACAACCAATAAATCCTCATCACTCACACTCAATGCACCAACTTCAGTACTTCCGCCAATAAGCGCCGAACGACTAAGGCTAAGTGCTGTCGGTGCCTCATTCTCATCCATAAGCGTGACCGTCACATCGCGCGTAGTATCGCTCGCATCACCAGACAGGCTAGAGGTACTCGTCGCCGTGATTTGAATATTCAAATCAGTATCCGAGGTTTCAAAATCAAGCACCACCCCATCCTTCAACCTAAGCTGACCCGTCTCATCAATCTCAAAATAATCAGCAATGGCAGCACTTGGCGTGCCATTCAGCTCTGGCGCAGTGCCCATCCATGCAATCGAATAAGTAAGTGTGTCTGTTGGCTCGCCAGCTGGCTGGCCAGTGTTATCAGCATCAGTCGCCGACGCATCAAGCAACACATCAGGCGCATCGTTTTCGGCTAAGTCGATAGCATCGCCCGTATCATTATCAAAAACCGGCGCATTATCGTCAACATTACCCCGCACAATTTGATAATCATAAGTCGCTGTACTCGATATCCATTTCAACCCACCGCTCGCTTGCGCCGTGCCAGTCGCGTTCGCAGTCGCAATCGCATTCTCTACCGTGCCAAGAACATAAAATTCACCGCTCTCAGGCAACCCAGTCACCGCACGCGCAACATAAGTGCCATCGCCATCAACATCATCAACAAGGATGAAATGCACATCCGCAGTCTTAACAATATTCAGTGCTTCTAACCATGTGATAACCGTGTCAGCATCGGGAAGATAAATCGAACCCGCCGCAACATCAATACTTGTGTCCGTGACATTACTCATCGCCGCGCCCGTCCAATGGAATTGACGCGTATCAACCGTATCGGCCGCATCATTATTGGCATCAGCATAAACCCGTCCCGCAAAATCAGTGACAGCGGTCGCATAATCATTTTCTTGCGTCGCCTTGAGCGTGAAACCAAGAGCCTGCGGTGTCGCAACATCAAAATCACCGCTATCAGTGCCAATATATAAGAGGCGATTACCCGCCGCATAAGTGCCAGCCGCTAAGGAAACATCATCACCAAAAATAGTTAAATCCGTAACCCCCCAAGCCAGAGCCGCCGCCGCACCGCCCGCCGTGCCATCCAATTGACCAATAACATTGCCCGTGGCAGTTTCTGAAAGCGTCACAGCACTCCCATCAGCCGCCAAAATAACATATTGCGCCCCATTCGTGTTGCTAGAAGCAACCGCCGAAACAGTTTCAACTGAGGTCGTTATCACCGCATCAAAACCCGCAATGATAGTAAAATCATCCGCATTAGCACCTTCCAACACAAATGCATTAGCACCGCTATGGTCGCCCAGCTCACCAAGCAGAGAGGGCGCACCGCTCCCATTCACCTCTTCGTCAATCAGGCTAGTAATAGTGACATCATCATCACTAACGCCGCCCTGAGTGTAAACGCGCGTGCCATCCGCAATCAGATATAGTCCAGATTGAGTGACAGTAAACTCTTGAGTGAAACTCTCATCCCCACTATCTGTTGTCGTGATGGAAACATCATAAGTGTGCCCCTCACCTCTTAGCTCCTCATCGCCGCCAATATACCAAAGCTCATCGGCTCTAATTTCAAACAGATTTGCATCCGTACCCGTCACCGCATAAGTGAAACTATCAGCCGCATCAATATCTGCCGTCGACAAATCAGCAATCTTAACCTCACCGCTCGTCAAGCTAGCACTATCCAACACCAAGGCACTTAAGCTCACATTAGTGGGCGCATCATTCCCATCGTTAAGCGTGACCGCCACATCGCGCGTAATATCGCTCGCATTACCAGACAGGCTAGAGGTGCTCGTCGCCGTGATTTGAATATTCAAAACAGTATCCGAGGTTTCAAAATCAAGCGTCACCCCATCCCTCAACCTAAGCTGACCCGTCTCATTAATCTCAAAATAATCAGCAATGGCAGCACTTGTCGTGCCGTTCACCTCTGGCGCATCACCTATCCATGCAATCGAATAACTAAGCACATCAACAGGCGCGCCTGCTGGTTCGCCTGCTGGCTGGCCAGTGTTATCAGCATCAGTCGCCGACGCATCAAGCAACACATCAGGCGCATCGTTTTCGGCTAAGTCGATAGCATCGCCCGTATCATTAACAAAAACCGGCAGATTATCGTCAATATTATTCAGATTAACCTGATAATCATGTGTTGTTGCCGTGATTTGCTCCCAATTGAGTTGACCACCATTTTGGTCCGTACCCGTTGGTCCTTCTGGCGCATAACCATCACGTGTAGTCGCTGGAACTTCATCCGCACCTGCCGTTGCTTCAACATTGTCATCAGCCGCAATCGCCGCCGTGAGGCTAATCGTATCATCTCCAACAATTGTAACGTCAACAAGTGCCGCCGCCTCTGCATTGTCTTCAAGCGCGGATAGAATCTCGGCTAAAGTCGCGCCTTCTGCATTCAAAGTCACCGTGATAAGATTAACCGTAACAACCACGCCATCCGTGACAGCAACGCCTAAACCCGTCTCAGTACCAAGCACAATGGCAAGCTGGATATCATTACCCCCAACACCTGCCGTATCAGCCGTCAAACGCAACGTATCTGCATCAGCGTTCAAAGTGAAAACCGCCGCAATCGCCGCAGTCGCTGGGATATCAACCGTAAGTGGCTCAACCGTGCCGATCACATAATATTCACCATCCGCTGGAAGCTCAGCAACCGCACGCGCAACATAAGTGCCATCGCCATCAACATCATCAACAATGATGAAACCAGCCACATCAATTGGTAAATCTGCAACAGCATCAAAAGAAATCTCGCGCCCGCTCACACCGTCATCAATGTAAATCGTGCCACCCGCAATATCAATTTCGCGGGAGGCGGGGATTTCTGCCACCGCGTCCGCCCCTGCCGTTGCTTCAACATTGTCATCAGCCGCAATCGCCGCCGTGAGGACAGTCGTCTCAGCTCCATCAATTGTAACATCAACAAGTGCCGCCGCCTCTGCATTGTCTTCAAGCGCGGTTTGAATCTCGGCTAAAGTCGCGCCTTCTGCATTCAAAGTCACCGTGATAAGATTAACCGCAACAACCACGCCATCCGTGACAGCAACGCCTGCACCCGTCTCAGTACCAAGCGCAATGACAAGCTCGATATCATTACCCCCACCACCCGCCGTATCAGCCGTCAAACGCAACGTATCCGCACCAGCGTTCAAAGTGAAAACCGCCACAATCGCCGCAACAGCATCAACTTGCGCAGTATCAGTCTGCACCAATCCACCGCCTTCAAGCGCGAACGTGCGGTCATCACTATCCGCCGTATCACCGCTCGCATCAATGCCCGTTGTGCCAGTGAAATCGGCATCATGCGAAACAAGAGTCGTATAGTGTGATTGAATCTGCACATTAAGCGAATCTGGACCGCCATCATCAGCCGATATATCATAATCGCCACTATCTGCGCCAATATATCTTAGCTCATTACTTTCAATGATAAACTGGGCATTATCAGCCCCGCCATCAACCAGCGTATACTCAATCGCTGACCTATAACCAGCCTCACCCGGCGTGCCACTTGTCGCATTAGTGCGTTCATCAATACCCAACCCGCCAAGCAAAATAGAAACAGCACTCCCGTCAGCCGCTTCATCCAGCAGACCATCGCCATTAGCATGAGTGCGCACACCGCCCGTTTCCAAGTACAGCCCGCCTTGTAAAATCTCATAGGTTTCCGTGCGTGTACCCCCCTCGCTATCGGTTACAGTAATGGTAATCTCATACAACGCCCCGCCATCCAAAGGGGTCGCATCGGCGCGTAGTTGTAGTACATTATTATCGTCAATCTCAAACAGTGCACCATGCGTGCCACCAACACTGAAATTCAAGCTAAGGCCATTATCGTCATCTTCATAAGTTGCCGGGTCCGTCCCGCTTAACACGCCACGCGCCGTCCCATCAAGAGCCGTGATTTTGCCATCCGATAACACATAGCTATAAGCCTCAGAACCATCATCAGCGCGCCGGTCACCATCAGCATTAAGCCGATCACCCGTCAGCTCAAGCGTCGCTGGGTCGTCATTAACAGGATCAACCGTAATCACTAGAACTTCCTGCCCAGTGGAAGAATCTTCCCCATCAAACACCCTATAGGTAATCCGCACAGTTCCGAAAAAGTCATCCGCCGTGGAAAGTTTTAGATCTTTAAGATGCGCATACGGAATTTGAGAACCTGCAATATACTCAGCCGCTTCGCCATCGGCATTCACATATACAAGCATGCCATCTATATTATTATCCTGTCCATCCGTAAAAGAAATAGAGATAATATCAAGGCGAGCCAATAAGCTTGGGATATTAATATCAGCATTACCAGCTGGGTCACGAAGCCCCCAAGCCTCAATGTCAATAGCAAGCCCATCATCTTCGTCTTTGTTAAAGTTTTGAGGATTAGCAAGCGGCACACCACTGGCGCGCAGGCGCGCTTCATCAATACGAGCATCCGCTTCAAGCCGAGAAGCAGGCGTCAAACCGCCATCGTCATTAAAAGTATCACGCGCAACCTCGCCTAAGACATCAGCCAGATCACCCCCTTCTTGCTCAACTTGCTCAAGGAGTACTTGTAACTCAATATTAGTTTGCGCAATTTCTTCTATCAACGCCCCTAAAGAACCAACTGGTTTTGAGCCACCATCAATCGGCAAGATAAAATTATCAGGATTATTCAAATCGGCAATTTCAATATCAAGAATCGCAAATTGCGGCCCGAAAATCATCCCCAGAATATCATCATCCGTCAGCTCTGGGTCATCTTCTCTCAGTGCTTCAATGAGTGTCGATATCGGCGACGCCACGACATCGGAGCCACCGCTTGCATCAGACGAAGCTCTATAAAGAATACCGCTCGGCAATACCTCGCCTGTGAACAAATCACGCGCGCCCTCAACATCAACCAAAAATGTTTCACCAGCATATTCACCAGCAATACGAAAGCGTCCATTTTCATCCGTTGTGCCAATCGGCTCACCACCAACATCAAGTTGACCATCCTTATCCGCATCAACATAAACCCGCGCCCCTTCAATAGCACCGTCTAAAACGTAAAGGTCGAATTCTAAACTACCATCATCATCATCTTGAAGCGTGCCGCCGCTTCTAATGGGGACATAATCTTTAGTGGCACATGCTGCGAGCAACCCCGCAAGCAATGGGGTGACGGAGAGATCTGCTTTTAAACTGCGTCTCTTAGAGAATGATGTTTTGCCTTGATTGCCATCTTGGTTTTGAGCACTCAAGAATTCAGAAACATCCAAAAGCTTCTTCCATTTGCTGAGCGGGGAAAAAGACGTGCTGTTAAGCAATGAATTTTTACAAAATGCGTTTTTATAAATTTTCTGATGGTGAAACATGTTCTCTCCTAATACGGGATATTTTTAATACTATAATACTGTTTGGTTGAATTAGAATATTTCTTACTTATTGGACAAGTCTTATAGGCTTATTGGACAAGTTGTTTGTTAGTTTGTTACCGATTAAACGATTTAACCTTTTTAGACAAGCCAACATATGCCTAATCGTCAAAACGTGCTTAGCCGCAAGATTATACAATTAAAGTATGATGTCAATAGCATTATTTACAACAAATAAGACAAAAAACCCTATATTTGAACCCTATATTTGAACCCTATATTTGAAGCCTATATTTGAACCCTATATTTGAAGCCTATATTTGAGTATTTTTTAGTGCGCCTTAGCGAGGTTGCATTCGGATACCCGCATCCATTCGCACACATTCACCGTTCATGTAGTCGTTTTCGACAAAATACTGGGCAAGCTGTGCAATTTCGTCTGGTTTACCAAGCCGCTGAGGGAACAGCGCTTGAGACTCCAAAGATTTATAAAGCTCTTCTGGGATAGAATCGAATAGGGGTGTGTGAATAAGACCCGGCACAATTGTGTTCACACGAATACCAATGCGCGATAAATCACGTGCAATCGGCAACGTCATCCCGACAATCGCGCCCTTGGTAGCAGAATAAGCCGCCTGACCAATTTGACCTTCATAAGCGGCAATTGAAGCTGTGTTCATGATCACACCGCGACACCCGCAATCTGTTAAGGGTTCGTTTTTACTCATGGCATGAGCCGCCAGACGTAGCACGTCAAAAGTACCCACCAGATTAATCTCGATAACTTTTTTGAAAGCATCAAGATTAGCAGGCCCCTCTTTGCCAAGAGTTTTATCCGCACTCCCAATACCTGCATAGTTACAGCAAATATGGACCGCCTCAAACGCTTCCAGCGTGCTGGCAATAGCCGTTTCAATGGTTTCGGTTTTGGTGACGTCAACATTGAAGAAACGCACATTATCCGCACCCAATTCAGTCATAATATTATTGGCGCGCTCCTCATTAATGTCAAAAATGGCGCATCTAGCACCAAGTGAGACAAACCGCCGAACAGTCGCCTCGCCAAGCCCTGACGCACCGCCCGTGATAATAGCAACTTTATTTTTTAATTCCATGTTTCAAATCTTTCTTTTTTTGCCTTGAATTTAAGGCTTTTTAATTTTCATTTAAACAAATTGCAACAAATTACTGCGCCTCGAACCCATAAAGATCATTGAGTTTTTGCATGCCTTTGAGCCAACGCGCCTTATCGCGCGTGCGCCGAACCGAATATTCCAACACCTCTTCATGTGGTAAAATAAGAAATGTTTCACTCTCCACAGCTTCCAAGCAGTTTTGCGCCACCGACACGGCCGTCTTGAGGCCATCAACATGAGCCGAAGAATCCCCAAACCCCGCCGTCATAGCTGTCTCAACCGCCTGCGGGCACAAAACAGAAGCCTTAATACCACGACTCCCATAAGTGATCATCAACCATTCAGCAAACGCGACCGCCCCATGCTTGGTGACACTATAAGGCGCAGAACCAATTTGCGATAACAAGCCCGCAGCCGACGCCGTGTTAAGAAAATAGCCCTCTCCACGAGCCAGCATTTTTGGCACCAAATGACGCGCCGCCCAAACATGCGCCATAACATTAATCTCCCAAATGCGTTGCCAATCAGCATCCAGAACTTCTGCGCCGCCAATTGTCAAAATACCCGCATTAGAACAAAATAAATCAATAGCACCAAAATCTTGCTCAACCTTATCAATCAAGTTTTTGATCTCTTGCTCCTTAGAAACATCACAGACAATTGCTGTACCCTCAATTTGCGCGGCGGTTTCTTGCGCTCCTGTCTTATCAATATCAGCGCAAATAATTTGCTTTGGACCACGACCTGCAAAAACTTGTGCCATCGCACGTCCAATGCCGCTCGCGGCACCTGTTATGACAATAACTTTATCTTGTAATTTCATATTTTTTCTTTCTCTTTAAAGGCTTACATGCCTTCTATTTCTTCACGAAGCATTTCAAGTTCCAACCACTCTGTTTCCGCTTCATTTAAACATATTTCTTTAGCGCGTAATTGGTTGGCTAAAAAATTGAACTTATCAGAATTTTTGGCAAACAGAGAAGAATCTGCAAGTTGTTTTTTGAGTGCGACAATTTCTGTTGAAAGGGTGGTTATTTCAGAAGGTAGAATTTCGAGGGCATATTTATGTTTATAGCTCAATTTTGCTGGTTTTTTCTTGTTTTGTTCGGCAGCTTTCACGGTGGTCTTGGATTGGCGTTCTTGGTCAGATGTTTTGGATATATCAGCTACTTTTGTTTGCCTCAGCATATCAGAGTACCCTCCAGCGTACTCTATCCACTGCCCCTTGTCGATTGTCTGAATGAGTGCTGTCACGGTACGGTCAAGAAAATCTCGGTCATGGCTGGTTAATAAGACTGTTCCTTCATAATTGGCGATTAATTCTTGCAATAAATCCAGCGATTCAAGGTCAAGGTCGTTTGTGGGTTCATCAAGGATTAAAAAATTGGAGGGCTGGCGCAGACCCCGCGCCAGTAACAGCCGCGCCTGTTCACCGCCCGAAAGCACCGCGACGGGCGTTCGCATCTGCGCCGGGTGAAACAAAAAATCTTTCATATAGCCGATAACATGCATGGTCTCTTCGCCGATTGAAACGAGCTCACCGGCGCCATCTGTCAAGGCATCCTTAATTGTCCAGTCTTTTTTTATGCCTTTGCGTTGTTGGTCAAGGGTCAGGGGCGTCAGGTTTTTGCCAAGCCTCACATGCCCCGCATCGGGCTCAAGCTCACCTGTTAGCATCTTCAAAAGCGTTGTTTTACCTGCGCCATTAGCCCCGATAAGCCCGATACGGCTACCGCGTTTAACCTGAAGGGTAAAGTCCTTGACAATATGGTTATCGCCAAAACTTTTGCTGATTTTATCCGCTTTAATCACCAGTTTTCCAGAACGCTCGCCTTCGGTCAAGGTCACATTAAGCTGCTCGATGGGCAGTCGGCGGGTTTTGCGTTGCTGCTTTAAATGCGCCAATTCTGCCATGCGCCGCACATTACGCTTACGCCGCGCCGTTACGCCATAACGCATCCAATGCGCCTCGCGCTCAATTTTTTTGTTTAGCTTATGCGCCGCCAATTCTTCTTGTTGCAAGGCTTCATCGCGCCAAGTCTCAAAATATTTGAAATTACGGCGCATGAGTTTCGTCTGCCCACGGTCAAGCCATAATGTGTGACGCGAAACATTCTCCATAAAGCGGCGGTCATGACTAACCAAAATAATCGCCGCGCGGCTGTGCAATAAAACCTGTTCGAGCCATTCAATCGCGGGTAAGTCGAGATGATTTGTCGGCTCATCCAAAAGCAATATATCCGGGTCAGGCGCCAAAATTTTAGCCAAAGCAACACGCCGCCTTTCCCCGCCCGATAAAATCGCAATAGGGGCTTTACAATCCAGCCTCAAATCAGCCATAAGCTGGTAAGCACGTTGCTGGTCTTCATTATCCATGACCCCCTCCAGCACATAATCTTCAATTATCTCATAGCCGATAAAATCAGGGTCTTGCGCCAAATAAGCAACCATAATGCCCGGTTGGACAAAAATATCCCCCTTATCAACTTCCATCAAACCGGCGGCAATTTTCAATAGTGTGGATTTACCCGACCCATTCCTTCCGACCAAACAAAGCCGCTCGCCAGCACTAACCGACAACCCCGCACCCTCAAGTAACGGCGTAACCCCATAGGTTAAATGAATATTCTGTAAATATAAAATTGGCGGTGATGACATAATGTGTTCCTATTACAGAGCCGTTTTAACAGGTTCGTACACAAGCTCAAGTTAAGGCTCAAGTTAGAACTCAAATTTTAGTAAAGGCTGTTGTCAGCCCTAAAAGCTTGAGGTAAAAAACTTAAGCCTCAAAGCAACTTTAAATATGGAAGTTTGAATGTCAAAGAAACCAACGCCCACCGAACAGGCTTTTCCTTCAACCAGCTACCAAGATTGGTGCCAAGCCGTTGAAAAAACCTTAAACGGTAAAAACGTCGACACGCTTGTAACCCATGATGTCGGCGGACTCGAACGCCAACCCCTCTATACAAAAGAAACAAGTGCCGCAAATGCATCTGCCTCTGGCTGGCCCGGTTTTGCGCCCTTCATACGCGGCACACAGCCCGTTAATGACCGCCATCTTCCTTGGCATATTGTCGCGCGGGTTGAACCAAACCGTAACGGTGCCGCCCAAGAAGATATTCTAGGCGACCTCAATGGCGGTGTTTCGGCTCTCTTGCTCGACTTCACCCAATCAGGCACGCCCAATAAGGCGCAAATCGAAAAGCTCTTGAAGGGGGTGCGCATAGACATGACACCGCTTATTTTGCGCCCCGGCATCGAAGCTAAAGGGGCAATTGAGGTGTTCTTCAATTTACTTGAAAAACAACTTGAAAAACAGTCTAAAAACACAATTACAGCCCTCCTTGATTATGACCCGATAGGCCTAGCAGCAAGCTTTAACCAGCCTGTCGATTTAGCCGCGCTTAAAACAATCCTTAAAACGATGCTTAAAAAAGCCGCCCCAAACTCCAATATTAATCTGCTAACGGCCTCTGGCATGCCCTATCATAATAGCGGCGCGGACCCTGCCGCCGAGCTCGCTTATGCTATGGCGACATTGGTCGCTTATGTCAAAATGCTTGGCGATGGCGGATTAACGCCGGCAAAGGCTCTGGCAAAAATCACCCTCACGCTTGGCGCCGATACTGACTTCTTTGCCTGTATCGCAAAAATGCGCGCCGCACGCGCCCTATGGACACAAATTTGCCAAGCCTATAATGTTGAGGGCCTAGCCCCTCAGCTTCATGCTGAGGGCTCAAAGCGCCATTATTCAGTCGCTGACCCTTGGATTAATATCCTGCGCGCAACCATTGCAACATTAGGGGCGGGTCTTGGCGGAGCTAATTTCATCTCTGTTATGCCCTGCACAGCCGCCAGCACGGGCGATAATCAACTCACGCGCCGTGTTGCGCGCAACACACAAATTATTTTGCAAGAAGAAAGCCATATTGGACGCGTGAGCGACCCCGCCGGTGGCAGTTGGTATATTGAAAGCCTATCGTGCAATATGGCACAACGGGCATGGGCGTTGTTTCAAAAAATTGAAGCCGCGGGCGGCATTGAAAAAGCTCTTACCAGTGGCATGATTGGCGACCACATAGAAAGTTTACGCGCACAAACCAATAATGAAGTTGCCCATCGCCGAGACCCTATTCTTGGGGTGACAGAGTTTCCAAACCTTGGCGAAGCCCCGCTTGAGCCGCGTGCCTTTATCGGTGAAGGATTGCTTGGCGAACACAGACCTGCTTTTGTTTTTGAACAATTGCGCCTAGCCGCTCTATCGGTTAATCCAAAAATCTACCTTGCGACACTTGGCACACAAGCTCAGTTTACGGCGCGTGCCAATTTTGCCGCGAATTTGTTTGCCGTCGGCGGCATTGACGCGATTGTCGGTTCTGGGGGCAATGAGGTTAAAAATATCACCACAGAATTCATCGATTCGGGAGCTAAAATTGCCGTCATTTGCGGCACCGATGAGGCTTATGAAAACCATGCAGATGAACTTGCAACTGCTTTGCAAGGGGCGGGCGTCAGCCATTTATGGTTGGCGGGCAAAAAAGAATTTCGCCACACAAAATTTGAACACGGCGACAGATTATTTGCGGGGTGCAATATATTGGCAATTTTAACAAAAGCACACCAGAAACTTGGCTTGGGAGAATAAGGCATGGCTGACCATTCGAATTTCACAAATCCCGATTTCACAAATCCTGATTTCACAAAGCCTGATTTCAAAAAGCCTGATTTCAAAAATATTGAGCTTGATTTCTCAGCCGCCGAAGCAACGCTGATAGACTGGGAGCGTGCCACTCAAAAAATTGCGGCCAAAACCAATGGCGCTCTCACCCGAGAAACCCCAGAGGGCTTGAGCATCAAGCCACTTTATACAGCAGATGACCGCGATGATTTACCTTATATTGATAGCTATCCCGGTGTTGCGCCTTATATTCGCGGTCCTTATGCGACCATGTATGTCAATAAGCCTTGGACTGTTCGCCAATATGCTGGTTTTTCAACGGCTGAGGCATCAAACGCTTTTTACCGCCGCAATCTAAAAGCGGGACAAAAAGGCTTATCTGTTGCCTTCGACCTTGCCACGCATCGAGGTTATGATAGTGACCATCCGCGGGTTGCTGGTGATGTTGGGATGGCGGGTGTTGCGATTGATTCAATCTATGATATGCGCACCTTATTCGATGGTATTCCGTTGGATAAGATGAGCGTTTCCATGACGATGAACGGTGCTGTATTGCCGATTTTAGCATTGTATCTTGTGGTTGCTGAAGAACAAGGCGTGGCGGCTGATAAATTGGCGGGTACGATTCAAAACGATGTTCTTAAAGAGTTCATGGTGCGCAACACCTATATTTATCCGCCTAAGCCATCTTTGAAAATAATCTCAGATATTTTCATGTATACAGCAGAAAAAATGCCGAAATTCAACTCGATTTCTATTTCCGGTTATCACATGCAAGAAGCCGGCGCGACGGCTGATTTGGAACTTGCTTATACGCTGGCCGATGGGGTGGAATATGTCAAAGCTGGCATCGGCGCAGGGCTTGATATTGATGCTTTTGCGCCGCGCTTGTCTTTCTTTTGGGCGATTGGGATGGATTTTTTCACTGAAATTGCAAAAATGCGCGCAGGACGCATGCTTTGGGCGCAACTCATGCAAGGGCTTGGTGCTAAAAACCCTAAATCTTTGGCCTTGCGCGCACATTGTCAAACATCTGGCTGGTCTTTGACGGCACAAGATATTTACAACAATATTATCCGCACCTGTGTCGAAGCAATGGCAGCCACACAAGGACACACCCAATCATTACACACAAATAGTTTTGATGAGGCACTTGCTTTACCGACTGATTTTTCGGCGCGTATTGCACGTAATACACAGCTTCTTTTGCAAATGGAAAGCCGCACGACAAATGTTATCGACCCTTGGGGGGGCAGTTATTTTGTGGAAAAATTAACCCATGATTTGGCGGCGCGTGCACGGGTACATATAAAAGAAGTTGAAGCTCTTGGCGGCATGGCATCAGCCATTGAACAAGGCATTCCAAAACTACGAATTGAAGAAGCCGCCGCCCATACACAAGCGCGTATTGATAGCCAGCGTCAAACAGTTGTTGGCGTCAACAAGTTTCGGCTTGCCCACGAAGATACGGTGGAGGTGTTGCGGGTTGATAATACGAGCGTGCGCAAGTCGCAAACCGAGCGTTTACAAAAATTACGCGCGGCGCGTGACCATGCTGGCGTAGAAGCTAGCTTAAATGCGCTGACCCATGCGGCAGATACGGGGCATGGTAATCTTTTGGAACTCGCTGTGAATGCGGCGCGGGCGAAGGCGACGATTGGCGAAATTTCGGCGGCTATGGAAAAAATTTATGGACGCCATGAAGCCAAACCAGAAATGATTTCTGGAGTTTATGAAAAGGGTTTTGGGGCTTCAAAATCGCTCGCCAAGGTGCATGAGATGATCGCGCGTTTCAAAAAACGCGAAGGACGCGCCCCTTGCGTCTATATTGCAAAAATCGGGCAAGATGGTCATGACCGTGGGCAAAAAGTTGTTGCCACCGCTTATGCTGATTTAGGCTTTGATGTGGTTGTTGGCTCGCTTTTTCAAACGCCCGAAGAAGCCGCCCGTGATGCGATTGGCGCACGTGCTCATATTATTGGCGTCAGTTCTTTGGCGGCGGGGCATTTGACTCTTGTGCCAGAATTGCGCGATGCCTTAAAAGCACAAGGCCATGCAGAAATTATGATGATCGTAGGCGGCGTGATACCCCCGCAAGACTTTGAGGCTCTGCGCAAGGCAGGGGCAAAAGCCATCTTCCCACCCGGAACCGTTATTCCTGATGCCGCGAGTGAAATGCTCAACACCCTCAACGCCCATTTAGGACATAATGTTTCAGCCTAGTGTTTCAGCCTAGTGTTTCAGCCTAGTGTTTCAGCCTAGTGTTTCAGCCCCTTTTGGCGCAGTAAGCCCTCTTGAGCGACCGTACAAATATGGTGCCCCTCACGCGAGAAAATCGAGCCAAAGCTAAGCCCCATAGCATTAGATGCCGAAGGGCTATGGGTTTCAAACAAAAACCACTCATCAACCTTAAAGGAACGGTGAAACCAGAGCGCATGGTCAAGGCTTGCTATTTGCATCTTCCCGCTCTCCAGTGATACGCCATGTTGGCGAATACTCGGTTGAAGGAGATCCATGTCAGAGACATAAGCCATCAACACATGAGCCATAATTTTATCATCAATTTTACGCGATAAATTCAGCTTGAACCAAAACTTAGAGGTATCATGGCATGGTTCGGGATTAAAAATATCTTGCGGATTAACGGGGCGCGTTTCAATCGGTAAAATACCAAGAAAAAGCTCACGGCGTTGTTTGGGAAGAAGATGCACAACCTCTTGGCGCAAATCGCGCCCTGATTTCAATGTTTCAGGTGTCGGCACATCCGGCATGGATTGACTATGTGTCAGCCCCTCTTCTTCAATTTTAAAAGACGCCGCCATATTGAGTATTTGCTTACCCTTTTGAATGGCAACAACTCTGCGGCTGGTGAAACTACCGCCATCGCGCGCCTCATCAATATGAAAAATAATCGGCAGTTCCGGGTCGCCCGGCAATAAAAAATATGCATGAAGCGAATGACAAAAACGGCTTTTTACTGTTTTATAAGCCGCCGCCAAACCTTGCGCTATCACCTGCCCTCCAAACACACGCCCCCAATGAAGCTCAGGCGTAACGCCCCTAAAAATAGTGTCGTCAATTTGCTCAAGCGTCAGGAGCTTTACGAGATCAATTTTTTTCATAAAAACTTTACGGCTTGCGCGGCGGCTTACTGGTAAGATTAAATGGAGCCAATGTGACACTCTCACCGCACCCGCAAGCATCGGTCTGGTTGGGATTGTTAAACACAAAGCCAGAAGATAATTTATCAACTTCATAATCCATTTCTGTGCCAAGCAGAAACAAAATAGCCTTAGGGTCAATCAAAACAGTCACGCCTTTTTCTTCAATGACCTCATCATGCGGGGCAATTTCAGTTGCGTATTCCATCGTGTATTCCATGCCCGCACAGCCTGCATTTTTAAGCCCTAACCGCAAGCCAATACGTGTTTGCCCAGACTCGGACGGGCGCGCAATAATCTCTTGCAATTGCCGCGCAGCAGCATCTGTAAGCGTGACAGCCTTTGGTATTGGTTGTAATGTGCTCATCATAATATCCTATATCTTAAAACATATCTAAGCCAAGCCGTGCCTCATCCGACATGCGGCTAGGATCCCAAGGCGGGTCAAAAACCATACTCACCTTAACATCGCCAACACCCTCAACAGCACTCACCGCATTTTGAACCCATATCGGCATTTGCTCAGCAACAGGACAGCCCGGCGCCGTCAGAGTCATGTCAATCAAAACATCACGCAAATCAGTAACTTCAACACGGTAAATCAAGCCAAGCTCATAAATATCAACCGGAATCTCTGGATCATAAACGCTCTTTAACGCGCCCACAATATCATCGGTTAAATCCTGCATCTCTGACGACTTAACAGACGCTTCAGCCGCCGCAATATCAACAGAATTTAACGCCTCTTCTGATTGTTGTAATTTGCTATTTTCAGTCATTCATTATCAACCTTATATAAAAATGCCGCCTCATGCAAAGAACACCTCATGTAAAGAACACCTCATGTAAAGAACATAAGAGCCTTTTTGACAGCTTCCGTCAATTTTTCTACTTCCTCACGCGTGTTATAAAAAGCAAAAGACGCCCGCGCCATCCCCGACACCTTAAATCTATCCATTAAGGGTTGCGTACAATGATGCCCCGCACGAACCGCAACGCCTGAGCGGTCAAGTATTGTCGCCAAATCATGCGGATGTACCCCTTCAGCATTAAAAGAAAGAATACTCCCTTTTTCAGACGCCGTCCCATAAAACGTCAAGGCGTTAATCTCGGACATTAACGCAGTCGCATAGCCAAGCAAATCATTTTCTTGCGCAATCATCGCCGCGCGCCCCGTTTCCATCATATAATCAAGCGCGGCCGCAAGACCAATAGCCTCAACAATCGGCGGCGTCCCAGCTTCAAAGCGGTGCGGCACATCGCCATAAGTGACAGTGTCAGTCGTCACTTCACGAATCATTTCTCCGCCGCCGCGATAAGGGCGCATATCTGCCAATAATTCTGTTTTGCCATAAAGCACCCCAATGCCGCTCGGCCCGTAAACTTTATGCCCTGAAAAAACATAAAAATCAGCATCCAGAGCTTGCACATCTGTGAGCAGATGAACCGCGCCTTGACACCCATCAACCAAAACCGGCGCCTTAATCGCATGGGCGGCGGCAATAATTTTTGTCAGTGGCGTGAGCGTGCCAAGCGCATTCGACATTTGAGTTAAGGCAATCATTTTTGTCTTCGGCGATAGCATTTTTACATAAGCCTCAAAATCAAACTCACCCCCATCACTTATCGGCACCCATTTCAAAACAGCTCCCTTTTCCTTTCGTAAATAATGCCAAGGCACAATATTCGAGTGATGTTCCATAATAGATAGAATTATCTCATCACCCTCTTGAATACGCGGCGCAAGATAAGAATAAGCCACCAGATTAATCGCATCGGTTGCTCCGGATGTGAAAATAATATCCTCGACCAGAGGCGCATTTAGAAATTTTCGGATGGTGGCGCGCGCCGCTTCAAATTCGTCTGTCGCCTGATTAGACAGATAATGTAATCCTCGATGCACATTAGCATAACCGCCTTCCAAAACAGCGACCATCTTATTAATCACTTGCTTGGGCTTTTGCGCCGACGCCGCATTATCAAGATAAACCAACGGGTTGCCATGAACCTTAGTTGAAAGAATAGGAAAATCACGCCGAATAGCATCAATATCGAGTTTATGAATCATAGCTTTTTCCCCAGCCCTGCAAGCTGTGAAGCAATATGGCTATTCAAAATATTTTTAATACCCGCATCAGATACACGCTCAGTAATTTCAGCCAGAAAACTCTCAATCAATAAATGACACGCTTCATTTTCAGTCAACCCTCGCGCGCGCAAGAAAAACACCGCATCACGATCAATTTCGCCAATCGCCGACCCATGCGCACAAAGCACATCATCAGCATAAATTTCCAACTCTGGCTTGGCATTCATCTGCGCCGACCGCGAGAGCATCAAAGCATTGGATTTTTGATTGGCATCAACCTTTTGCGCATCTTTGCGTACGATCACCTTGCCCTGAAAAACCCCGCAAGCCTTATCATCAAGAACCGTGCGGGCAATTGTTTCACTCGTTGTTTGTGCAACCCGATGATCAAGACAGCTCGTCATATCCATATGTTGGGTGCCTTGCCCAAGCACCGCGCTGGCAATTTCTGCATGCGCGCCTGAACCGTTAAAGGAAATTTCATTTTCATGGCGTGCCAATCCTGCTTGCAACGCCACGCAAATGATTTGCAATTTAGCGTGCGCAGATAACCCGCAGCGCGTATGAGAAATACCTGCTTGTTCCTCATCTGCCAGATGCGTCTTTATAATAGAAAGCGTCGCCCCTTCATCCAGAATAATATCATTGACGACATGGCTCAAACCTGTGCCATGATGGCTTTCTAGCACGGTAAGCTGAACACCCTTTTTGACATGCAAAACAACGCGCCCATAGGCGGCTTTGTCTTTGGCCGAACAGGCCCAGACAAATTCAAGCGGGCGTTGAAGCGTTTTGCTAACGCTCAATTTCAGACCATCTTTAAAATGCGCAACATTAGCCGCAAGCAATCCATCATTAGAAAACCCTTCTAGTGAACTGATATTTTTTTGCCCCGCCAACAAGCTTATGCTAAGTCCCGCCTCTGATAGGGTTTGTGATAGGGCTGGCATATCAGACTGCATCACCCCATCCACAAATAAAAATTGTAACGGCTTTAAGGTTTCAAAAAGATTGGGCAAATCCACCTCGCCTGCGGGCGAGGTGACAGACGTTATCGGTAAGAGGCGTTGCAAATCTGTGTAATGCCAATTCTCAAGCCGCCGGGTTGGAAGCCCAAGTCTTTTAGCATGTTCTGCCGCCGAAGATTTAAGTGCCGCAAGTGTTGATACACTAGGCATGTGTCACCTTTTCTTGCTGGCCTTCAGCTTTCAGATAAGTTGCATAGCCAGATTTTTCAAGCTCAAGAGCAAGCTCAGGGCCGCCCGTCTCAACGATTGTGCCCTGTGCCATCACATGCACGACATCAGGTTTAAGATAATCCAACAAACGCTGATAATGCGTGATAATAAGCATACCACGTTTCCCATCGCGTAGCGTATTAACGCCTTTTGCAACTGTTTTAAGGGCGTCAATATCGAGCCCGGAATCTGTTTCATCTAAAATTGCCATGCGTGGCTCTAAGGCGACCATTTGCAAGATCTCATTGCGCTTTTTCTCGCCTCCCGAGAAGCCAACATTAAGCGGGCGGCGCAACATCTCATCTTTCATCCCAAGTGCGGCGGCCTTTTCACGAATGAAACGTAAAAACTGGGCCGCATCCATTTCTTTTTGCGCCCGCGCACGGCGCAGAGCATTAACGGCCGTCTTCAAAAAAGTCGTATTATTAACGCCCGGAATCTCCAACGGATATTGAAACGCTAAAAACAATCCCAAAGCCGCTCTTTCTTCTGGTTCAAGTGCGAGCAAGTTTTGTCCATCCAGACGCGCCCGCCCCGTAACCTCATAGCCCTCGCGCCCTGCAAGAACATAAGCCAAAGTCGATTTGCCCGACCCATTTGGTCCCATAATAGCATGCACCTCACCTTGATTAAGAGTTAGGCTAAGCCCTTGAAGAATTTTGACATCGCCTACTGCCGCATGCAAATTATCAATTTTAAGCAAAGCACTCATCCAACGCTTCCTTCCAGTGAAATACTTACGAGTTTTTGCGCCTCAACAGCAAACTCCATCGGCAAATGTTGCAACACATCTCGGCAAAACCCGTTCACAATCAAAGCAACGGCTTCTTCTAGGTTTAGCCCTCTTTGTTGACAATAAAAAAGTTGCTCCTCGCTGATTTTCGAAGTTGTTGCTTCATGTTCCAAAATCGCTGTCGGGTTTTTCACATCAATATAGGGCACGGTGTGAGCCGCACAGCTATCGCCGAGTAATAAGCTATCGCACTGCGTGAAATTACGGGCACCGTCTGCTTTTTGATGCACACTCACCCGTCCGCGATAGGCGTTCGATGAACGCCCCGCCGCAATACCTTTAGAGATGATCTTGCTGGATGAGTTTTCGCCCAAATGTATCATTTTCGTACCGCTATCGACTTGTTGGAAATTATTGGAAATAGCAATTGAATAAAACTCTCCGACACTGCCTGCACCGCGCAAAATACAGCTTGGATATTTCCACGTCACCGCCGAGCCCGTTTCAACTTGCGTCCATGAAATTTTCGAGTGCGCCTCGCGGCAATCGCCGCGTTTCGTCACGAAGTTATAAACCCCCCCAATGCCCTCTTCATTACCCGGATACCAGTTCTGAACAGTCGAATATTTAATCTCTGCCCCCTCTAGGGCGACCAGTTCAACAACAGCGGCGTGCAATTGATTCTCATCGCGCATAGGCGCCGTACACCCTTCAAGATAACTAACATAAGAGCCTTTATCTGCAATCAGCAAAGTTCTTTCAAACTGCCCTGTATTGGCTTCGTTAATGCGGAAATAAGTCGATAATTCCATCGGACACCGCACCCCCGAAGGCACATAGACAAATGACCCATCAGAAAACACCGCAGAGTTTAAAGCAGAAAAATAATTATCAGATTTAGGCACAACCGAGCCAAGATATTTTTTTACCAATTCGGGATGCTCTTTCACAGCCTCAGAAAAAGAGCAAAAAATCACCCCCACCTCAGCCAGCTCCTTGCGAAACGTCGTCGCCACAGAAACACTATCAAATACAGCATCCACCGCAATACGGTTTTTCACCCCGGCCAAAACTTCTTGCTCTTGAAGCGGAATCCCAAGCTTCTCATAAGTTTTCAAAAGTTCTGGGTCAACATCATCAAGCGTTTCGGGGCGGTCTTGCATGCTCTTGGGCGCGGCATAATAATAAAGGTCCTGATAATCAATCTTGGGATAAGCAACATGTGCCCATTCAGGCTCTTGCATGCTTTTCCAACGCTCAAAAGCATCAAGCCGCCACTCAAGCAACCATGCAGGCTCTGCTTTTTTAGCCGAAATAAAACGGATAATAGCCTCATTCAACCCCTTAGGCGCCTTGTCGGTTTCAATATTAGTCGTGAAACCATATTTATAATTCTCACCAGCCAGACTCTTGACTTTGGCGATTGTTTCTGTGGCGATTGTTTCTTTTACTTTTGACATTCTATCTGCAAAATACCTTAAGCATCTGCCCTTTTGTTAATCAATTTTGTTAAAGCATCCACAAATGCCGCCCCGTCCTCTGGCTGGCTTTGCCATCCCAAACTTAAACGCAACGCGCCCGCCGATAAATCCGCCCCTATCCGCATAGCATCAAGCACATGACTACGTGTTACCTTGCCGCTCGAACAAGCCGCCCCAGCACTCACAGCAAAACCATCAAGGTCTAGCGAAATAACCAAGCTCTCTGACAACCATTGCGGCACCGCAAAACAACTCGTATTTGGCAGCCGTTGCGCAGATTTCCCAAACACAATAACCTCAGGCAATGCCGCCAATAACTTGGCTTCTATCTCATCACGCCAAACAGCAAGTGCCTGCATTTTATCAAACTCTTGTGCGGCTATTTTTGCAGCTATGCCAAAACCAACAATCCCAGAAAGATTTTCGGTGCCAGCCCGGCGGCGCAATTCTTGCCCCCCCCCAAGCAAATGCCCTCCCGTCACAATATGAGACGCCGCCACCAAAGCACCAATGCCCGTAGGACCACCAATTTTATGCGCCGACAGGCTGAGTAAATCAATATTCATTTGCCGCATATCAAGTGGGATTTTTCCGCCCGCCTGAACCCCATCACAAAAAAACACACTACCATGAGCGCGCACTCTTTCACCAATTTGCGCAACAGGCTGGATCACCCCAGTTTCATTATTGGCAATCATAACAGCCACCAAAGTCGGGGTCGGATCTTCTAAAAGCCTATCTAGTGCTGCAAGGCTTACCACGCCATCAGCATCGACATCTAATATCTCAACCAAAAGATCGCTGGCCCGTGCAGGCGACATCACAGCTGCGTGTTCAACCGCACTGATAATCAGCCGTTTAATATCACCCGCAGGTGCGCGGCGCGTTCGCAATGCCAAATTACAAGCTTCGGTCCCGCCACTGGTGAAAATCAGCCCCGCGACATCGGCGCCAACTAAATCACCCACTTGCTGGCGTGCCGTTTCAATCTGACTGCGCGCTTGGCGACCTTCAACATGAATAGATGAAGCATTTCCGCCCCGCTCAAGTGCCCTTTGCATCGCGCTCATAACAGGGGCACGCATCGGCGCTGTCGCATTATAATCAAGATAAATGCGCCCATTCATGACAACACCTCATCCGATATCATCAACATATTTTGCTCAACACGAATAGGCCTTGGAAAGGCTAAATCTCCAGCCAACACATCAGCAAGGGAGACACCATTTAAAAAACCAGAAATCTGGCTTTCAAGTTCAGCCCATAAATCATGGGTCAAGCACCGTCCATGTTTTAACAGATGTTTTGACAGGCACATATTCGTACCAGAACAACGGGTGACTTCAACTGTCTCATCTACACTATTGATAATATCGCCAATTAAGGTTTGGTGCGCGGGTTTTGCAAGTTTAAATCCACCTTTAGGGCCGCGCACGCTCTTTACTTGGCCGGCTTTTCGTAAGTCCTGAAAAATCTGCTCAAGATAGGGCAGCGGAATTTCTTGCCTTTTTGAGATGACCGTTAAAGAAACAGGTGCTGAAACCACCGTCAAACAAACCTCTGGCATAGCCCTATTATCTATCGAAGCTCCATTTGGTTCCTCGGTTTCTTTTTGGTGGTTTGCAATGTCGACCATCGCCATTACAGCATATCGGCCGCGTGTCGAAATTTTCATAAACTATTGTTCTCATTAGGTTTTTTATAAAAAGCTTGCAATACACCCTCTATTATGTGCTATGAAGTCTCATTTGCTTGCAAGGTCTTACCTTGGATATAATAATCCTGACTATAATAGTCAAGTATAGAACATACTCTATATGCCTCTATATGCCCCTATATGCCCCTCCATACTCAATGCATATAAAATAGTAAGAGAGAATGCTAAATGCCAGAAATCATCTTTAATGGTCCAGATGGGCGCCTTGAAGGGCGCTATATGCAACAGCCGAAAAAAGGCACATCGATTGCCATGATACTTCATCCCTTGCCGCAACTGGGTGGGAATATGAACAATCCGGTTACTTATCAACTTTACCAAACTTTTCTAAATCGTGACTTTACGGTATTGCGCTTTAATTTTCGCGGCGTTGGACGCTCCCAAGGCACATTTGACCATGGTATCGGCGAGCTTGCCGATGCCGCAACGGCACTCGACTGGCTACAAAGTTTTAATCCTGATGCGCACCAATGCTGGATTGCAGGCTATTCTTTTGGTGCATGGATTGGCATGCAATTGCTGATGCGGCGGCCTGAAATTTCAGGCTTCATCTCAATATCACCCCCTGCCAATTTATATGATTTTTCATTTTTAGCACCCTGCCCAACTTCCGGTTTGATAACCCATGGCGATGAAGACAAAATCGTCCATCAAGACGATGTTCACAAAATGGTAGAACGGCTTCAAGCGCAAAAAGGCATTAATATTGCTTATAATAATATTAATGGGGCTAATCATTTTTACAAAGACCAAATGGATACACTGAACCGTTCAGTCAATGATTATCTTGATACTCGCTTGGAAGCAAAAAATTAACCCATTAACCCTAACCCATTAACCCCAACCCATTAACCCATTGCCTCATGCACGATACCGCCTGTTGTCGGTGCCGTGCAACCTGTGGTTTGGGGTAAACTCAAGGGGAGATTTAAAAGGCTCCGCACGCCAAGCCACGCAAAGGCTTGTGCTTCTAACTCATCGCCCGGCCAAGCCGCCGCTTCTGCTGTCTGCACAGGCACGCCCACGGCTTCACTCAGGGCTTCCATTAAAACACGATTATGCCGCCCGCCGCCACAAACAATCCAGTGCTTGGGCAATTCTGGCAAATAAGGTATCGCACAAGCCACCGCCAAAGCCGAAAAAGCCGTCAAAGTTGCCGCGCCATCAGCAGGCAAAAGCTCTGCGCACGCCGCTAAAGAAAAGCTATTGCGGTCAAGCGATTTAGGCGGCGCGACAAGAAAATAAGGATGCGCCAACAAAGCCCGCAAAGCCATTGTATCAACGACGCCTTGCGCCGCTAATGCGCCATTTTCATCAAATGAATGACCGGTTTTTTCAGCCATCCAATCATTTATCAGCGCATTGCCCGGCCCCGTATCAAACCCTAGAATTTCGCCCTCTTGCCCGATAAAAGTAACATTACCGACCCCGCCAAGATTTACAACGCCAAGCGGTAAATCAGCCCCCGTTTGACCCGCCAAAGCCGCATGATATAAAGGCGACAAAGGTGCCCCCTGTCCACCTGCGGCAAGATCCGCAAGTCGGAACTGATTAACCACCTTAACCCCCAGCCCAGCTGCCAAAGCCGCACCATCGCCTATCTGAACACTCCGCCCTGCCTCAGGGTCATGCAAAATTGTCTGCCCATGAAATCCGACAACATCAATGGCGTTCAGCTCAAGCCCGTGCGCCACAATGAAATTTGCAACAGCATGAAGATGTGTTTGAGTAATAAGTTGTTCAGCTTGGACAATGCCTTCAGGCATTTTTTGACCCGCCTGCCATAAAGGTGCTAAATCCAACGCATGAACGAGCTTATCTTGCGCTTCCTGACTATGTGAAAAAGTTTGGTGAGGTCCAAAAACGAGCTTATTTTCACCATCTGTTTCAAGCAAAGCAACATCAATGCCATCCAAAGATGTGCCGCTCATTAATCCTAATGCCACAAAATTTTTATCCATATATTGACCTTGCGTCATTCTTGGCATAACCCTGCCTCTATGACAAATTACAAATCATCTTTTTTAAAGCTTTTAGCGCGGCGCGGGTTTATCCAGCAATGTTCGGATGAAGCGGGGCTTGACGAAGCCGCCGCGGGGGGCATGATAACCGCTTATATTGGCTATGACTGCACGGCTTCTAGTCTTCATGTCGGAAATTTGATTTCTATTATGATGCTACGCAAGCTACAACAGGCGGGACATAGACCGATTGTTTTAATCGGCGGTGGCACAACGAAAGTTGGCGACCCATCGGGCAAGGATGAAAGCCGCAAATTAGTTGACCAAAAGCAACTCAATAAAAACAAACGCGGTATTAGAAAAGTTTTTGAAAAGCTACTCGACTTTAATGATGAGCCATCTGGCGCCATTATGGTTGATAATGATGACTGGCTTGCAAAGCTAAATTATATTGAGTTTCTGCGTGATTATGGGCGTCATTTCTCGGTCAACCGAATGTTGAGTTTTGACTCGGTCAAACTGCGCCTTGACCGAGAGCAACCGCTGTCTTTTTTAGAATTCAACTATATGATTTTGCAAGCCTATGACTTCGTAGAGCTTAACAGGCGTTATGGCTGTACGCTTCAAATGGGTGGCTCGGACCAGTGGGGCAACATTGTGAATGGTATCGAACTTGGACGCCGCACAAATCGCCATACAGATAAGAGCCAGCTTTATGGTTTAACGACCCCGTTATTGACAACATCCTCGGGAACCAAAATGGGTAAGAGTGCGCAAGGGGCTGTTTGGCTGGATGATTCTATGTTATCTGTTTGGGACTATTGGCAATATTGGCGCAATACGGAAGATTCGGATGTTGGGCGTTTTTTAAATTTATTCACCGAGTTGCCGCCGGCTGAAATCACTCGATTGTCGGCCCTTGAAGGGGCTGACTTAAACGATGCCAAGAAGGTTTTAGCAACCGAGGCCACGGCCCTTATACATGGTCGCGCGGCGGCAAAAAAAGCTCAAGAAACCGCCCGTGTGACTTTTGAGGCAGGTGGCACAAGCGGTAGTCTGCCAAGTGTAGACGTCTTAGCAAGCCACATGGCGCAAGGTCTAGGACTAGTCGAAGCGTTTAGGCTGGCGGGTTTGTCAAAGTCAAATGGTGAAGCGCGCAGATTAATTCAAGGCGGCGGCGCCAAGCTGAATGATAAGCCTATTTCAGATATTAACTATCAAATCAGCCCGCATGATGTGCAAAATAACATGGTAAAATTATCATTTGGTAAAAAGAAACATGTCTTGTTGAAACTTGTATAGCCTCTTTTAGTAATTAATTTTCGGTTTTGACGGGCCAAAGATACTCACACTGAAAATATTTCTAATAAACCCCGGTGTAAAAAGTGATAATGGGTTCACTGTAATTTCAGGATTATCAGCACTGCCCGCAACCTTATAAGATAGCCCTAGCAAGCCGCCGCCCTTGCCGCCGGTGAACAAATATCCAAGTAGCGGGATTCTTCCAAGCAACGAATTAAGCGAATAGGCAGGCACGAGCGTGCCATCCAAATAGAGCCTATCATCGGCGCGGTCAATAATGCCCTTCATTGTGATGCCAAGTGCCGGGCCATTGGCGACTAATGATTTAATTTCAAAGAGACTATCTTTGTGAAGATATTCCAACTCGGCTGAGCGAACATAAAGGCCGTCATTTTGGATGGTGTCCGATATGCCCTTCAATGACCCAAGGGTGAGAATTTTTGCAAGCGTGGTCAATTCAGGAATACTGAACTGTGAAACATATAGCTGCCCACGTCCCTTATTAGGCTCATTCGTCAACTGACCCGACCACACCAACTCACCGCCGCGAACATTGCGCGACCCAAGAGCTTTGAGAAAATTATCAGCTTTGTTCAAAACCATGCTGTAAACGCGTTTTTCTTCATTCTCACGGTGCAGACCAAAAGACAGTAAATTGTCATCTTGAAAATGCCCCTTAATATCTATATTTTCAAACAATCCGTCACGCAACGCCCCCTCAACCTTAAAATCCGTTAAATACACACCATTATTGGCTTGCAAATGGGCAATATCAACATTCACTTCCAAATCCTTGCCAAGCATCTGGTTGAAATTAATCAAAGTGTCTTTGTTTGCACTCATCTTTTTTTGCAAATTAAAATCATCAGAAGTAAAAAATGGGTTCGCCTCATCAAAGACAGGCATCCCAAAATCATGCCTCTTGGTGAAATAAGACATGTCGAAATACGACCCCGTAAAAGATAAACGGCGTTTTTCTTCAAAACGACTGAGTGAAATCTGCACACTCCCCTTGTCGTCCAAATTTATCGACGGCAGTGAAAATGCCTCCAAAACCCCGTCTTTAAATGCCGCTATAGCCACCAGCAAAACATTCTTGTCTTGCATAACCACTTTTAGGCTTTCAATCGAGTATGAGGCGGGCAGGCTGTCGCCGATGAGCTTGGCATGAAGGCTCAAATCAGCTGGTTGCCCGTTTTTTTTTGCATAAGCCAGCGGTGATAATCTTACATCTGCCGTTTTCATATCAGCCTTGAGATTAAGGTCAATTTGACCATCTCTATCGCGCGTCAGCTCAAGTTGTATGGGTAAACGTCCCCGCATTCTTTTAGCCATGCTCTCGATTTTCAAATTGGCAAAATCATATTCGCTTAACTCAGCCCAAACGGAAACCTTAGATAAATCCCTGCGCAAATTAACAAACCGTTCTGTCAATGAAACCTCCATCGGCACACCATTGACGCTAACATCACTTTCAACAGCCAGCTTATCACCTCTGTAAGCCAAATTGACAAATGGGGCTTTAACATCATAGCCCTGCACACCCCCAAGGATTGATAAATTTTGTATATTTGCGCCAACATTAAGGTGCGTCATGTCGCGCCGTTGCTGAGGTGACACCCGCGATGAAATGGGAATACCCAAAGTAAGCCCCACAACCCCCTCGCCCTCAAACGCATAATCACCAATGAAGTTGACTAGATTAAGCTCAATTTGTGGGCGCGAGAACAACTCAACCAAAGCACTCACCTCGCCCCCTAATATCAGATCAATATTCACATTATTGCCATGAATATTAAAATCAGGCTCATAAAAGCGGCTATTGGTGACATTAATTATTGGTCTATCAGGTAGCTCAATCACGCCGTGGTCGACTTTTGCTTCAAATGAGTTGCCACGCAAATGCATACGCGCCTTAATTTGCTTTATTTCTGGCATTCTAGAAAGATAACGCAAGCGGCCATTTTCAAGCGTGAAAGTCAAATCCACCGCCTCGTTAGGCAAAGGAATTTTTTTATTCAAGTCACGTATTTCAGCAATAGATGTGTTGAGTTCCACCTGTCCGCTGGTTATGACGCCCTCATTAATATTCTTGCTGATCCATTTTTTCACACTCGGCGCAATGAGGCATGGCCAAATTTTCTTCACACCCAAAACCGACAAATTTTTAATAAACCCCGTCAGATGAAATGGCACCGCCGGGTCAGCATAAACAAGATTGCCCGTAACCTCGCCAACACCGCCATCGGCTTCAAGAGTTATTTTTGAAATCTCTAGCCTTTCCTCAATCAGGTCGAGGTCAAAATCAAAGTCGAGCTTATCAGGGTTGAAAACCTCATTTTCAGAAAAGCGGATAAGAATTTTTTGCGCCCAAAGCGTGCCCCCCAAACGTGATAGCAACCCATTCTTATCTGTGTCAAAATTGAAATCGCCTGTAAACATGCCCGCATGTGCGCCGCTCAAATAATCAAGCTGTTCGACTTTTATGGTGCGTTTTTCAAAATCAATCGCGGCAACGCCAATAGCATGGTCTCCCAAAAGTGCTTCTTCTGGAGCCCTCAGCGCGCCGCCAGACAGTTGCAAAACAGCCCGCCCTTTTGAAAATGTTCCATCCAAGTTGGTCGTGAAAACAATCTCCCCTTTTAAAGGCGTATCTTTTAAAGATACATTCGCAAGCTGTAAAAAACGCGCTGATGGCAGCAACGAAACAATCGTTGAGGGGTGAATATTTTCTATCAGTAATTTTGCCTCGCCGCTTTTTCCTTGCGGTTGCATCATGTCAAAGCTTATCGTGCTTTTTTCCTTTTGAGTGCTTAAAGACAAGTTCAGTTTAAATTCCAAGCCTGCATCCGAGCGCGTCAAAAGGGCATAAGAGTCAGAGGTCTGCCACACCTTATCCACGCCGGCCTCTTCGAGATTAAATGCAATATTCGGAAAATCTAATTTTTTAATATACGATATCGCATCAAGTTGAACGGTCTTTTCAATTCCGCGCCAGATTTCAATCAAATTAATCGAAGCGGGCAAATCATCGTTACGCGCAGGCACTTGTTGTCCAACAGAGCCTTGAGCTCTCTTAGGCTTGATAACCGCAATAATGTCTTTGGCTGTCAAGGTCTCTGGCACGAGGACAAAAGACTGGAACAGACCTTTTATGCTTATGCTGGCTGAAAAATCATTAATCAAATAATGTGTCGCCCCATCAAACAAAGCGATTTGAACGCCTTCAATATAAAGTCCGCCGCGCTCATTATCATAGAGCAATTCAAGTTGCTTGACATGCACATCATCAAACTTCAAAGATTTCTCGATAATGATATTCAAAATAGAATTGATATATTTCAAAGGTATAGGGCCTTGAGATAAAGCGATACTCACACCCAAGAAAGCCACTACCAAAAGCGTAACAAGTATGCCTAAGATTTCAAAAAAAAAGTATCGTGTTTTCAAAAGCACCGCGTCGCCTATTATTATACAGCAAATTTGCTATAAATCCCTCTGTGCATTAAATACTATAAAAATCAATTTATTGGGAGATACAAATTCGTCATGAAACCAGAAATTAATAAAAAAGCCCCTCATTTTAATATTCCTGTCCGTTATGCGGACGGTTCAACCGGCGCGGCCACCCTTTCAGACTATGCAGGCCAAAACCTTATCTTATATTTTTACCCCAAAGATGACACGCCCGGATGCACAACACAGGCGATAAGTTTCACCGCTCACTTGGAGGATTTCAAAGCACTCAATACGGCAATATTAGGTGTTTCAGCCGATTCGCTTACAAAACATAGTAAATTTGCCGATAAACATGACTTAGGCATTACTTTGGGAAGTGATGAGACTTTGGGACGTGATGAGACGCACGACATGCTGGAAGCCTATGAATGTTGGGTTGAAAAAAATATGTATGGACGCAAATATATGGGCATAGAGCGGTCGACTTTCCTCATCGGGGAAGACGGAAACTTGCGCCATATTTGGCGTAAAGTGAAAGTTAAAACGCATATTGAAGACGTCATGAATGTGCTTCAAGGAAACTGAATATGCTTCACGAAAATTAGGACTTCAGCTTTTGGAGTTGATTTTTTTTAAAAACTGTACCAAATTTACCCTTAAATTTACTTTTAAGCATTTGATAGACAATAAAAAATTGCTTTTCTTGATATTTTTTACTTTGAGACCAACCACAATATAGGTTAAACAATAACTGATTCTACTTAGGGTATACATATAATGCTCATAAAATGGTTTAAAAAGATTTTTCCCCGGCGCGAATTATATATTCGCAGCAATGGTCGTGTGCAATTTGTTACACTGACCCCGCGGCTGCAAGTGGCGACAATAGTGACTTCGTTTCTTACCGTGTTCTTGCTTATCGGCACGGGTCTTGCCATTTTTTTTGAAGACGAAATTATTGCTTTCAAGAAGATGCAAAATAAACAGGCCATTGCAAAATATGAAATGCATATCAAGCAATTAGAGGCATCACTTCAAACGGTAGAAAACAAAAACAAAATAACTCAGAACTGGTTTGAGGAAGTCACCAACACCATTGAAACAAGACATAATGAGTTGACGGAAGTATTTGAAAAACACGCTTCGATTTCAGAACAACTCAATGACATGCGCGGTAAATATCTGGTTGCTTCGCGCAAAGTGACGCGCAAAAAAGAGAAAACAAAACTACTTGCCAATGCGGGTAATGATGAAGGGCTACATTTTGAGAGCCGGGTTAAAACAGGCGTTAAGAATGTTGCCCAATTCACACTGTCGGAAATGTCTGAGTTCTCTGGGCGAAAACTTCAGCAAACCAAAAATGTTAAAAACCTGACCGGAAATTTAGGCGAACGCATAGAACGCTTATTCTCGCGCCAACAAGAATTGCTTGATGCTCTTGAAGTCAGTAGTGATAAAAATATTACAGAAGCCAGTGCCATCATCAAAGCAACAAATATCGGTGACGTCGAGGATTTCATTGAACAGATTGCAAAACAAAACCCCAACGGCACAGGTGGGCCTTTTATTCCCATCACTATTGATGACCCTAACATTCCCGAAACCGTTAAAAAGCAACTGACACGCATCGGCAATAATCTCGAAAAGCTTTCCAATCTCAATATTTCAATTGCCAACCTACCCTTAGCAAAACCTGTACACTATTACAAAACAACCAGTAATTTTGGCCCGCGTGTTGATCCCCTTAATAAACGTGTTGCCTTTCATTCAGGACTAGACTTTGGCGCGCCAGCTGGCACTAAAATTCATGCCACCCTGCCCGGCAAAGTCGTTAAGGCGGGGCGCAAAGGACCCTATGGTAAAATCGTCGAGATTGATCATGGCAATGGTCTTACAACGCGTTACGGGCATATGAAATCAATCAAGGTTAAACCTGGGCAACAAGTTAGCTTCCATGATGTTATCGGAACTGTCGGCTCAAGCGGACGCAGTACAGGACCGCATTTGCATTATGAAATCTGGCATAATGGCAAGGTAAAAGATCCAATTAATTTCATCCGTTCGGGTAAGCACATATTCTCGGCATTTCTTACAACCCCGCAATCACAGGAGGCACGTAATGGCTCAAGGTAAAGCAGCCCCTTCAATTCTAAGTGCTGATATTATTATCAGTGGACAGATTATTTCTGCCGGCGAAATTCAAATTGATGGCAATATTCAAGGCGAGATTCTATCTACCTCTGTGACGATTGGGGAAACGGCCAATATAAACGGAGAAATTGCGGGCGATGACGTCGTCATAAAAGGGCGCGTTCAGGGGGTGATTTTGGGTAAGCGGGTTCATCTTTGCGATACGGCTCATGTGGAGGGTGATATTGTCCATGAGGCACTAGCGATTGAAAACGGCTCCTATTTTAATGGCAGTGTGCGCCGCGAGAAAAACCCACTTTCAAAAGCAACTATCCAGCATGAAGAGCTTTCTAAAAAAGTTACCGATAAAATGAAACCGCTAAGCGATAAAAAAATGCCCGCCGAATTAGAAAAATTAAGTGAAAATGGAGCAAGCTCGGCTTCCTAGCGGGGGCGGCGCATTTATCAGTGCGGTCGCCTGCAAAGACCTAATCCAAAGACCTAATCCAAAGACTTAATCCAAATCCTTAACCTGTCCCCCTAATCCCCCTAATCCCCCCAGTCCATGAATACGTTGAGCAAGAGCTGCCTCCATAAATCTGTCAAGGTCACCATCCAGCACCGCTTGGGGATTACCGATTTCCACGCCAGTACGCAAATCCTTGACCATTTGATAAGGCTGTAAAACATAGGAGCGAATCTGATGCCCCCAACCAATCTCAGTTTTTGAGACAGCTTGTGCATTGGCTTCTTCTTCACGTTTTTGCAATTCAAGCTCAAATAATCTAGCCCGTAACATCGCCCATGCTGTCGCGCGGTTTTTATGCTGTGAGCGTTGATTTTGACATTGCACAACAATACCCGTCCCAAGATGCGTTATCCGAACAGCACTATCGGTCGTGTTCACATGTTGCCCGCCAGCACCGCTTGCACGATATGTATCAATCCGTACATCCGCTTCAGAAATATCCACCGAAATCGCATCATCAATCTCTGGATAACACCACACGCTGGCAAAACTCGTATGACGGCGCGACTGGCTGTCAAAAGGCGAAATGCGAACAAGCCGATGAACACCAGACTCGGTCTTAATCCAACCATAGCTGTTAAACCCCGAAACCTTAATGGTTGCAGATTTTATCCCTGCCTCATCACCCATGGTCTGGTCAATCACTTCGGTTTTGAAACCTTTTTTTTCTGCCCAGCGCAAATACATACGCAATAACATGGAGGCCCAGTCTTGGCTTTCTGTGCCGCCTGCGCCCGAATGTACCTCGACAAAACTATTATTGGCATCAGCCTCACCAGAAAGTAATGTTTCTACTTCAAGATGCGCGGTGCGCGTACTCATCTGCGCAATCAGAGCCTCGCTTTCAGCGATGACTTCCTCATCACCCTCCATCTCGCCCAGCTCTATCAGCTCAATATGCTCATCCAGCTGCGTTTGCATATCACGACACTGATTAATGGCTTGCTCTAAGCGTGTGCGTTCTTGCATTAGCTTTTGCGCCTTTTCAGGGTCGTTCCAAAGATCAGGACTTTGCGCCTCAATATTTAATTCTTCAAACCGTCTAAGCGATACATCCCAGTCAAAGATGTCTCCTTAGCAATTCAATCGATTGCTTGATTTTATCAATTAGAGCTTGTGTTTTTGCTTTCACGATGGACTCAATTCCAGATTATTCAGTATTATTTTGGGCTGAAATTAGGCTGATGTAATGCTTATGTAAATGTCTCATCATCAATAAAGCCCGCCTGTGCCACTACCGACGCTCAGGGTTTGAGAAGCTGGCGATTGTTCTGTCACTTGTTGCTCACGCGGCGCGGCAGATAGTTTGCGTGCCTGCTTGGGTTCGGTGCCGGGCTTAAAGGCTTCCAATATCACCGAATTATCGCCTGCTTGGGCAAGTTGACCTGTTTTTGCGTTCACGCGCACGAGCTTGACCGATGGCGGAATTCTGAACGGCGTAGAAGAGGCACCGCGTAATGCCGCCTGCATAAAATTGCGGAAAATAGGTGCCGCCGCACGCCCCCCCGTCTCGCCATCGCCTAAGGTTTTTGGCGTATCAAAGCCAACATAAACCCCGACAGCTAAATCGGGCGAAAAACCAACAAACCAAGCATCTCGGCTATCATTTGTCGTGCCCGTTTTTCCCGCCAGCGGTTTACCAACAGCACGAATACTACGCCCCGTACCCCGAATAACCACGCCCTCAAGCATCGACACAATCTGATAAGCCGTTTGTGGACTAAGAACGGTTTCTCTATTATCGTTCAATTCTGGTGGTTCTTGTCCCGTCCAGATTGATAAACATTCCGAACAATCGCGCGAGTCTGTACGAGAAACTGTTTCGCCATAGCGGTTTTGAATACGGTCAATCAAAACGGGAGTAATTTTTTTACCGCCATTCACCAACATAGCATAAGCCATTGTGAGACGCAGCAATGAGGTCTCCCCGGCCCCCAAAGCCATAGAGAGTACAGATGGCATATAGTCTGTAATCCCGAATTTTTTGGCATTTTCAACAACCGACCTCATCCCTATTTCTTGGGCTAGACGTACGGTCATCAGGTTTCTCGATTTTTCAATCCCCAGTCGCAAAGTCGAAAGACCGTAGAATTTTCGGCCATAATTTTCAGGTTTCCACAAGCCCATATCCCTCCCCTGCTCCATCACAAAAGGCGCATCCAGCACAAGGCTAACCGGCGTATAGCCGCGCTCCAGAGCAACCGCATAAACAAAAGGTTTAAAAGCCGAGCCCGGTTGTCGGCTAGCTTGAGTCACCCGATTAAACTCGCTATCGCTAAAGCTGAAGCCCCCGACCATCGCCAAGACACGCCCCGTATGCGGGTCTAGCGCAACGACCCCGCCATTGACTTGAGGCAGTTGCTGTAATTTATAAGACTGGGTTCTATCATCTGCCTGCTCTACCCAAACAATATCCCCGATTGCCAACACTTCTGTTGCCGCCTTGATGCGTGCGCCAACACCTTTTTTATAGCTTTTACGCGCCCATTTCAGATCTTTTAGCGCGATCGAGCCGGTTTCCAATGTTTGTTCAAACTGACCTGTAATTGTACGTCTTGGACGCAATCCGATCTTTGCCTTTTGCGCATCAACAGCCATGACAAGCGCCAGCCGCCATGGTGCTAAGTCATCTGGAATATCAATTTTTTGTAAGGGCTCAACCCAATTTTCTCCGAGCTCATCAATCACCGCAACGGGCCCACGCCAACCATGTCGCCTATCATAGGTAATTAAACCTTCACGAAGAACTTTACGCGCTATCGCCTGATATTTTGTATTGATAGTCGTGCGTACCGACATGCCGCCGCCATATAATTCATCCTCGCCATATTGCGCATATAAAGAACGGCGCACTTCTTCAACAAAATACTGCGCATCAACCCCACTCAGATTCGATTTGCGCGGCACAACAATAAGTGCCCGTGCGCTGGCCTCAAGGGCTTGTTCTTTGGTGATGTGATCATTATCTTCCATTCGTTCAATAACCCAGTTACGCCGCGCAATGGCGCGCTCTTTGCGGCGGATAGGGTGGTAATTATTGGGTGCCTTTGGCAAAGCCGCCAGAAATGCAACTTCATCAATGGTTAATTCACTCAACGGTTTGTCAAAATAAATTAAGGCGGCCGCCGCAACACCATAAGTTCCCATGCCGAGGTAAATCTCGTTTAGATAAAGCTCTAGCAATTCAGCCTTTGAGAATGTTCGCTCTAGCCGTAATGCCAAGACAGCTTCTTTGAGTTTGCGCTCTAGGGTGACATCGCTGGTTAATAGAAAATTTTTAGCCACTTGCTGGGTAATCGTTGATGCGCCTTCCAGCCGTTGTCCGCCGATGACATTAAAAATATTTTTGAGAACCGCGCGCATAACGCCTTTGATATCAACGCCGCTATGGTCATAAAAGTTCTTGTCTTCAGCAGAAAGAAAAGCCTCAATCAGCTGCTTTGGAATAACATTAATCGGAACAAATATACGTGGCTCTTGGGCAAATTCTGCAATCAAATCACCATCGCCCGCATGCAGACGTGTCATCACAGGGGGCGCATAATCGGACAAATGATCGTGGTCAGGCAGTTCCTTATTGAGACGCCATAGATAAACACCGACAAAAAACCCACTTATGGCAATCAGCGTCAGTCCTAATCCGGCAAAATATCCGATAAATCTAAACAATAATTCCAATCTCCTTGCCTATTATATAACCACAGAATATGGCAAGGCTATGGCTTTTTGATAAAAATTACTGCAGGGAGCGTTTTTGTTTATCACGAAAATAAGTATCAATGGCTATCCGCAATGATTTTGCGACACGGCGACGCCATTTGGATGAGCGCACCTGCTTTTCATCACTCTTATTGGTCAAAAACCCGAGCTCAATGAGAACAGAAGGAACATCTGGCGCTTTGAGAACACGAAATCCAGCATAACGATGCGTACGCTCAAGTAAACGCGTTTCATGCGCGGCTTCCTCGACCACATTTTTAGCAAACCGAACAGACAAGTTTTTGCTCTCACGTTGTGCCAGATCAATCAAGATATTGGCGACTTCTGGCGGCTTGTCGGCAAAATCAATGCCAGCAATAATATCCGACTGATTCTCTTTGAGGGCCAAAGCGGCTGCTTCTTTATCGGAGGCTGTTTCTGAAAGCGTGTAAATCGACAAGCCGCGAGTCTTTCTCTTCTTATTGGCATCCGCATGAATGGAGATAAACAATTCAGCCTTTTTTTGCCGTCCTATTTCCACGCGCTCGCGCAAAGGAATATAAATATCTTGCGTGCGCGTCATATAGACAATATACCCCGCAGATTTGAGTTGCTTTGCCAATTCACGCGCGAAGGTTAAAACGACATCTTTTTCATTGACTTTACGCCCCTTTGCCCCCGAATCCACACCGCCATGTCCGGGGTCTAGCACAATCACTTTGTGCTTCGTGACGGGGCGCGGCTTTGGCGTGAAAGCAGCGACGCTCTGCCCCGCTTGAGAAGCTTGTTGTCCGCCATCAGATTGAAGCGGGATTTGTGCGTTTTTCTGAGTTTTGAAATCCATTGCCAAAGCCGGCGCTAAGTCGACAACTAATCTGTGATTGACTGAACTGGCCGAAGGCGAAAGCAAAAACTGTTGCTTTATTTTAACCGCCCCGCGCAAATCGAAAACCAGCCGATAGGTATTTTCATCAAACAGCCCCACGCGCACCCCTTTAATCAAGCCTTTATCGCGGTCAAAATCATTAATATTTTTCGACACGCCAAGCAAATCAATGACCGCGCGATACGGGTCTGACAGGATGAAGACATTAAAATTTACAGTTTCAGACAATTCCAGAACAATGCGTGTATGTGCATCATGGGCGCCGATTTCGAAAGCTTCAATTTCGAGCGCGTTGGCAGGGGCGAAAAACAGCCCCAGAAAACCAAAGAAAACACCGCAAAAACGGCTATGTTGTTTTTTTAAAGTCATGAATAACACCAATAGACCCATGTTGCTTGCGATGTAACTTTATCTTAGATTCTTGTAAAATTACCACCCATAACATGCTCTAAAGCTACATTATTGTTCTTGGCGCTTGATAATCAAGATGATGGCTTGCAATCAAGCGTTCAGATAGGTAAGTATGGTAGCAGGTTTGAAGATGTAGATAATAACCAACACATCATACCTTCATTGCACATATATTACGGATCTATGTGTCGGATAATTTTTCGCTAGGATTAAAAGGAAAGCATAAGCTGGTGATGAAAAATAATTTTCTCAAGACTGCTATTGTAAATTACGTTCCAATATCCCACACGGATGCTGGATGCCCGCCTTTTGCCTATGCGCCAAAACTTAAAATTTTAAACATCATCCTCTTTTTGACTATGCCTGCTCTCTATGCGGCGCAAATTGTTTTGGATGAAATTGGAGCATTCTTAAATGACAAACAAAATGTTAATCGATGCAAGTCACCCCGAAGAAACGCGGGTTGTTGTCTTGCGCGAAAATCAAGTCGAGGAACTCGACTTCGAGTCGGAGAACAAACGCCCATTACGGGGTAATATTTATTTAGCACAAATTACACGTGTAGAACCAAGCCTACAGGCTGCTTTTGTTGAATATGGCGGCAATCGGCAGGGCTTTTTGGCGTTTAATGAGATTCACCCGGATTATTATCAAATTCCGGTCTCAGATCGTGAAGAACTCGTGCGCGAACATAATGAAGAAGAGCGCGAAACAACAAATATTGAAGCCACATCTGCTGAAAAGCTTGGCACTCAGGAAGGCGAAGCTGGCGAGACAAATGAAAACCTTACCACGGTTGAGGACCTTGGCGGCGATGCGCATGAAGAGGCTTCGATTAGCGGGCGAACCAGAAAACTATCACGCAAATATAAAATTCAAGAAGTGATTAAACGCCGTCAAGTCATCCTCATTCAAGTTGTTAAGGAAGAACGCGGCAATAAAGGCGCGGCGCTCACGACCTATCTTTCGCTTGCCGGGCGGTATTGCGTTCTTATGCCAAACACGGCGCGCGGCGGCGGCATTTCGCGGAAAATTAATAATGCATCAGATCGGCAAAAACTGAAAAAAATTGTCGCAACAATGGATGTCAGTCATGGGATGGGCTTGATTATTCGCACAGCAGGGTCGCAAAAAACCGCGACCGATATTAAACGCGATTACGAATACCTCATACGCATGTGGGAAAATATCCGCACATTCACAATGAAAAGTAGTGCGCCCTCACTCGTTTATGAAGAAGGCAACCTCATCAAGCGGAGTATTCGAGACCTCTATAATAAGGATTTTGATGAAGTCCTCATCCAAGGCGATGAGGGCTATAAAGATGCCAAAGACTATATGAAAATGCTGATGCCAAGCCATGCGCGTAAAGTCAAGCAACATAAAGGCGATACACCGATATTCCATAATAATGATATTGAGAATCAGCTTTCATCCATGTTTAGCCCCGTAGCGCAATTGCCGTCTGGCGGATATTTGGTCATTAACCAAACCGAAGCCTTGGTTGCTGTTGATGTGAACTCGGGCCGTGCCACTAAAGAACACAGCATTGAAAGCACCGCTTTAAAAACAAATATAGAAGCCGCCCGCGAAGTCGCGCGCCAAGCACGGCTACGTGATTTAGCCGGCTTGCTCGTTATCGACTTCATTGACATGGAGGAAAACCGCAACAATCGAAAGGTAGAGCTTAAACTTAAACAGGCTTTGAAAGATGACCGCGCCCGTATTCAGGTTGGCAAGATCAGTCCTTTTGGATTGCTTGAAATGTCGCGCCAGCGAATGCGCTCTGGCGTCGTGGAGGGCAGTAGCATCGCGTGCGATCATTGCGGGGGAACGGGCATGGTGCGCTCAGTTGAAAGCCGCGCTTTATATGTTCTGCGCTGGCTCGAAGAAGAAGCTATTAAACAAGGCACAGAGCAACTTATTATGGTTCGTTTGCCAGCCGATGTTACGTCTTATATCCTTAATCAAAAACGCATAAACCTCAACGCAATTGAAACTAATCTCAATGTGCGGGTGATGATTGAGATTAACCATGACCTCAACGCCATGCAAATGGTGATCGACCGAGAACATCTTGGCGGGCAGGCTGTTCTTGTGCGGATGGATGGTAAAACAGATACACAAGATAATGAACATGATAAGAAACGCCGCCGCCACAGGCGCAAGAGCGGCAAAGCGAATGAAAATCAAGCGATCAGCCCAGAAACACACATGGATGAAAGGGCTGAGGAGACTGAGGAGACTGAGGAAACGGGGCCTGCAAAAAAACATGCGCAGGAAGCTGATTCTGATGAGGAAAAACCACGCCGCAGACGCAGAGGGCGGCGCGGGGGCAGACACCGTAAACGCGAGCAAGTATCAGAAAATACAGAAAATCAAACAGAAAACAAAACACAATCGCAATCGCCAGCGCAATCGCCAATGCCAGCACAGATACAAGGCGATGGCGAGGCTGTCCCTGAGCTGGATTTATCATATTTGCATAAAGATGCCGACACAGCAGCAGAAGAAAAGCCAGCAGAAAATAAAAAACCTAAACGCCGCGCTAAAAAGCCTAATAAAAAACTAGAAAGTGAAACTGCGCCAGAGACTGTCGGAACGACACAAGCAAAGGATGTCGGAACGACACAAGCAAAGGATGTCGGAACGACACAAGCAAAGGATGTCGGAACGACACAAGCAAAGGATGTCGGAACGACACAGGCACAAGGTGTCGGAACGACACAAGCAAAGGATGTCGGAACGACACAGGCACAAGGTGTCGGAACGACACAAGCAAAGGATGTCGGAACGACACAGGCACAAGGTGTCGGAACGACACAAGCAAAGGATGTCGGAACGACACAGGCACAAGGTGTCGGAACGACACAGGCAGAAGTTAAAGAAAAGCCCGTTAAGAAAAAGCGCAAAAGTCGCGCCAAAAAACCCAATACTGAACCCAATGTTGCAACGGGCGAAACGAAACCCCGCCCAAAAGCATCCGCAGACGCAACCACGGTAACTCAACTAGAAACGGCGCCGCCATCTGATAACGCCTCCTCCCAAGCAGATGACATCAACAAGCGTAAAGGATGGTGGAACCGATAAGCCTTGTGCAAGTCGTATTGAAAATTGATAGATTTTTGACCCCTTTTACGTTAAAGTCCCTTTACGTTAAAATAGGTAAAAGCGAGTAAAATATGAGACGTATCGCCAGTTTTTTCGTTTTGACGATTCTGCTGAACAGCGCACCCTCATTTGCGCAAGGTTTCATACGTGATGCGGAGATTGAAAAGCTTCTCCATGATTACGCCCGCCCCATATTATTGGCGGCGGGACTTAAGCCAAGCAATGTCGGGATTGGGTTAATTGATGACCGCGCCATTAATGCCTTTGTTGCTGGGGGGCAGAATATGTATTTCAATACGGGATTGTTACTTGAATCTGCCACACCGAATATGGTCATTGGCGTGATTGCGCATGAAACGGGACACATTACGGGCGGCCATTTAGCCCGTACGCAAGAAGCCAAGAAGGATTCATTAAAGCCCGCTATTTTGGCAACTATTTTGGGAATTGGTGCCATTGCCGCAGGACAAGGTGATGCGGGGATAGCCATTTTGTCGGGCGGTACGCAAATTGCCGAGCGCAGTTTTTTAAGATATAACCGTACTCAAGAAGCCTCGGCCGACCAAGTCGCTGTGCAATTGCTAAAAGCCACCAAGCAATCGCCAGAAGGCATACGCGACCTGATGGATGATCTTTCTGGTCAAGAAATTTTATCCGAGAGCAGCAAAGACCCTTATATTAGGTCTCACCCTATCTCGCGCGACAGAGTGAATTTCTATCAAAATTGGCTTGATAAGTCTCCCTATAAAAATGTCACGGATGACCCCGAATTGCTTAAACGCCATCGGCTTGCCCAAGCAAAAATCTATGGTTTCCTTGACCATCCCAGCAATACGAAACGGCGATATGCTAAACAAAACGACACCCCCGCTCTTTATGCCATGGCCATTGCGTATCATAAAGAAAATAGGCTAAAAGATGCGCTTGCCCTCATTGATGAGTTGATTAGACGGCAAAATAAAAACCCCTATTTCCATGAATTGCACGGCCAAGTCCTGTATGAGGCGGGGCGTCCTTTACGGGCCCTAGAACCCTATCGCAAAAGCCTTGAGCTTGAACCTGATGAGCCACTTTTAATGATTGGTTTGGCGACGGCTCTTATTGCCACGGAAGAAAAAAAACAAGTGAGTGACGCCATAAAATTTTTAAAACAAGCGATTAAAGTTGATCCTGAAAACACCACGGCTTATTTTCAAATCTCACTTGGCTACGGTCTAACCGGTGAGCAAGGACAAGCAGAATTAGCAACCGCAGAGAGATATTTTTTATATGGCAATGCAAAAAAAGCCACTTTACATGCGCGTCGTGCCACAAAAATTTTAAAAAAGGGAACGCCATCATGGCTACGTTCGCACGATATTATTGCCGCATTTAAAAATAATGATTATAAAAAAAGAAATTAACCCCCAACTGAAGAGTCTATAATGAAATTATTCCCCCTTTTTTTAGTCGCCATCATCCTTGGAGCTACGCCGCTACAAGCACAACCAACAAATATGAATGATGAGACTTTATCCAAATTCATCGAAAATTACCTGTTGCAAAACCCAAATGTCTTGATTAAGGCGATTGATAATGCACAACAATATGCTTTTCAAAAAGCTGAGCTTAAAAAAGCAGAAATTCTAACAGCAAATAAGCAAGCCATCTTTAACGATAAGCGTGATTTTTCTATAGGGCCTAGCGATGCCAAAATAAATCTGGCTGAGTTCTTCGATTATAATTGTGGTTATTGCAAACGTGCTCTGCCCGGCTTGTTGAAACTTATTGAAAACAACAAAGATATTCGCGTAACCTTCAAAGAATTGCCAATATTGGGACCATCCTCAACGCAAGCCGCCAAGATTGCTCTGACGGCGCCTTCCAATGAGGCTTATTTGGATATTCACAATGTTTTGCTTAACAATAAAGGTTCGCTAAACACGGCACGTTTGCAACAAATCGCCCAAAAGCATGGCATCAATGATGCGGCGTCTCAAAAACAACGCACGAGCACGGCAATTGAAAAACATCTTACCGACACACAAATACTGGCACAGCGTCTTGATATAAAAGGGACGCCAGCTTTTATTGTTGGGGAAACTATTATGCGCGGGGCTCAGCCTTATGAGACTTTGCAAGCGGCGGTTGACCAATTGCGCAAAGACTTAAATTAAACCTGCCAATGGTGAGCTAGGGTCCGCATATTGTTGCTTTGCCATGCGCCCCGCAAGATAGGCTTGACGCCCCGCAATAATAGCATGCTTCATTGCGCTCGCCATCAAAACAGGATTTTTCGCAGCCGCAATAGCTGTATTCATCAAGACCGCATCGCACCCCAATTCCATGGCAATCGTTGCATCCGAAGCCGTTCCAACGCCCGCATCCACCAGCACAGGCACATTGGCTTGCTCAACAATCAAACGAATATTAACCGGGTTTTGAATACCAAGCCCCGAGCCAATAGGTGCCCCCAAAGGCATAATCGCACAGCATCCCATATCCTCAAGTGCCTTCGACATAATCGGATCATCACTGCAATAAACCATAACCTCAAAACCGTCTTTTAACAGTAATTCAGCCGTCCGTAGCGTTTCTGGCATATTTGGATAAAGCGTTTTTTCATCGCCCAAAACCTCAAGCTTAACCAAGTTCCAGCCCCCTGTTTCACGCGCAAGGCGTAAAGTGCGCACGGCATCCTCGCCAGTAAAACAACCTGCCGTATTGGGTAAATAAGTGTATTTCTTCTGGTCCAAATAATCGACCAGCATAGGCTGAGCCGCATCAGAAAGATTAACGCGCCTGAGCGCGACCGTGATAATTTCTGCCCCCGCCGCCTCTGCCGCCGCCGCATTCTCGGCATAATCTTTATACTTGCCCGTCCCGATAATTAACCGAGATCCATATTCCTTACCCGCAATAATTAACGGCCCATCAGCAATAAGAGGCGGCGGTTTATCAGACATCATCACCCGCCACCAATAAAGTGAACAATTTCTAAACAATCCCCCTCTTTAATGACTAAATTGTCATAAGCAGATCGCGGCACTATTTCTAGATTGCGTTCAATCGCGAGTTTTTTCTTCGGTAAATCAAAATGAGAAATAAGACGCGCTATCGTCCAGCCGCTCTCAATATTAAAGACCTCGCCATTTACCGTAATTGTCATGGCTTAGTTTTAACCAATAAAAATAGGCATCACAATATGATTTTCATTTTTTACCGATAACCAGCAAATGTATCAATCACCCTTCACGCCATTAAAATTTGAGAAAAATTGTCCATTCATTCAATATCTTGCCAAATTATTAGCCAAATTAGACGCTTCGGGGTATAAAAAGACATGGCACAATCAATTTATATTATTAACGGGCCAAACTTAAATCTGCTCGGTCAAAGAGAACCAGAGATTTATGGCACAACAACCCTCGCTGATATTGACCAAATGTGCCAAGATGAAGCCAATAAACAAAGCAAAACAATCAGTTTTCATCAATCCAATGAGGAAGGCAAACTTGTTGACCTCATTCAAGAGGCGCGCGAAAACGCTTCAGCCTTGCTGATAAATGCAGGCGCTTATACCCATACCTCTGTGGCAATTCTTGATGCCTTGCAAACACTCGAAATACCCATTATTGAAGTGCATCTGTCTAATATTTTTAAACGCGAAGAATTTAGGCATCATTCATATATCTCTCCGGTCGCGCGGGGGGTGATTTGCGGATTTGGGGTGCTTAGTTATCAATTAGCGATAAAAAGCCTTTCAAACGACTAATAAAACTAAAGGATTTACTATGTCTCTCAACCCTTCAGATAAAAAACGCATTCAGCAATTGGCTGAACTGCTGGACAAAACTAATTTGTCTGAAATTGAAATTGAAAATGATGGGCAACGCATCCGTGTGGGTCGCCAGATGGCTATGCCAACAAATATTATGCCTCAAATGACCCCCCCCTCGGCTTCTTCTACTGGCGCACCAGCATCTGCTGCGCCACCTGCACCAGAGCCTTCTGACTTGTCAAAACATCCCGGCGCAGTCATCTCGCCAATGGTCGGCACCATATATTTAGCACCAGAACCCGGCGCCAAGCTGTTTTGCAAAGCCGGTGATAATGTCTCAGAAGGTCAGACATTATTTATCGTTGAGGCGATGAAAACCATGAACCCAATTATTGCCCCTAAAAGCGGCACCATCAAACAGGTCTGTATTGGTAACGCCCAGCCTATTGAGTTTGGTGAAGTGCTGGCTATCATCGAATAATCGGGGATAGAGATGATTTCTAAAGTTCTTATTGCCAATCGGGGCGAGATCGCACTACGCGTCATCCGTGCCTGTCAGGAAATCGGCCTCCCAACTGTTGCGGTGCATTCTGTTGCTGATGAAACGGCCATGCATGTGCGCCACGCCGATGAGAGCGTTTGCCTTGGCCCTGCACCTGCTGCACAGAGCTATTTATGTATTCCGGCTATCATTGCTGCTTGTGAAATCACTGGCGCAGATGCGGTGCATCCCGGCTATGGCTTTTTATCTGAGAACGCTAAATTCGCAGATGTGCTGGACGCACATAACATCACCTTTATTGGCCCTGAGGCTGAACATATTCGTCTCATGGGAGATAAAATCGCGGCCAAAGATAAAGTTCGTACGCTTGGTATTCCTGTTGTGCCCGGCTCTGATGGCGAGGTGCGCAGTTTGGATGAGGCTGTTAAAGCGGGTGCTGAAATTGGTTATCCGGTTTTGGTTAAGGCCTCTTCGGGCGGCGGCGGGCGCGGCATGAAACTGGCTCATAATGGCGATGAAATGCCCGAAGCTTTCACCACGGCGCGTAGCGAAGCCAAAGCTGCTTTTGGGGATGCTGCGGTTTATCTTGAAAAATACCTTGCACAGCCGCGTCACATTGAAATTCAGGTAATTGCCGATACGCATGGCAATGTTGCTCATTTGGGCGAAAGGGACTGCTCTTTGCAACGCCGTCACCAAAAAATTCTTGAAGAAGCTCCCTCTAGCGTGCTTAACACCAAGGCGCGTGAAGAAATTGGCGAAACTGTTTGCAGTGCCATTAAAGGGCTTGGGTATCGGGGGGTTGGGACGGTTGAGTTTCTTTATGAAAATGGCGCGTTTTACTTCATTGAGATGAACACGCGTCTGCAAGTTGAACATCCCGTTACAGAAATGATTACGGGACTTGATCTAGTGCGCGAGCAAATCCGTATTGCGGCGGGCGAAAAGCTCAGTTTTTCTCAAAAGGATATTAAGTTCAAAGGTCATGCTTTTGAATGTCGTATTAATGCTGAACATCCAGAAACATTTATTCCTTCGCCCGGTAAAATCAATCATTACCACCCACCGGGAGGGCTTGGCGTGCGCATTGATTCAGCCGTTTATGGTGGCTATGTCATCCCGCCCCATTATGATAGTCTTATTGGCAAGCTGATTATTCATGCTGATAGCCGCGCCGAATGTATTAAGCGTCTTAAACGCTCACTCAGCGAATTTGTCATAGATGGGGTGCAAACGACCATTCCGTTATTTGAAAGACTTTTGGAAAATGAAGACTTCCAAAAGGCTGATTATGACATTCACTGGCTAGAGAATTTTCTTGAGCAAAAGAACTAACGCATGAAGACACAGCCAAAGACATTGCAAAATATAGGTCTGACGCCAGATAATCTTTTGCGCTCTTATATGCTTGGTTTGTTTCCGATGGCGGATGGGGTTGATGCGCGTGAGCTGTTTTGGGTTGACCCAGAATACCGAGGTATATTACCGCTAAACTCATTTCATGTCTCGCGTTCTTTACGCAAAACCATCCGCAAGGGCAAGTTTGAAGTCGCATTTGATCAAAATTTTAAAAGCATTATGGAAGCCTGCCGTAGCAAAAGCGTTGCGCGCCCATCAAGTTGGATTAATGATGAAATTGTCGACCTTTATTGCCAGTTACACAAGCGCGGTCATGCGCATAGTGTAGAAATTCGCCTCAAAGATGAGCTCGTAGGCGGCTTATATGGGGTTTCTTTTAAGGGCGTTTTTTTTGGCGAAAGCATGTTCAGCACCGTAAGCGATGCCAGCAAAACGGCACTTGTCTATCTTGTCTCGCGTCTCAAAGCGGGCGGGTATATTTTGCTTGATACTCAGTTTTTAACCGACCACTTACAACGCCTTGGCGCAATCGAAGTGGCGCGGGCGCGCTATCATACATATTTGCAAGAAGCTTTAGAAATATCTGCCGACTTTTATTCCTTGCCCGTGAACACATTACCAGAAGCCGTTTTACAACTTATTGACCATAAATCATAAACCGGATGTTCAAGTCCGTTCAACCCCGGACTTGAGGCAAACATCCAACCTGAAAATAACTTATGCATTATGCCTTCACGGGTTTCATCAACTTCTAAAAATGCCTTTGTTTCGGGGGGCTCTTCGGGCGGGGTTGAAAAACAAGCGCGCACCGTGATCGTCAACGAGCCCAAACTTGCCACTGATTTTACAGGAATTTCCATCAAAGCTGTTTTACCCGTCACCTTGTCTAGAAATTTAAAGACAGCAATTTGCGCACCGCCTTGTGAACTCCATAAAGCACCGATAAAAAAGGCTAGAAAAAAAATTAAAAAACGATTATTCAGCACCACTTTCTTCCGCTGAAAAGAGGGCTTGTGAAACAAGGCCAATAAGGTCAACCGAGCCTTGTGTATAAATAAGCTCGTCGCCATTTTCGAAATAATCCAGCGAGCCCCCCGGTGTCAAAGAAATATAATTGCCGCCCAGCAAACCTTCCATAGTTATTTTGGCACTTGTGTCATCGGGCAGCTTAACTTCATCATTAATCTGCAATTGAACTTCAGCATAATAAGTTTGTGTGTTGAGTTTTTGCTCTATCACCGTGCCAACCTTAATGCCAGACATACGCACATCACTGCCAATACTCAAGCCATCAATCCTGTCAAAAGAAGCCGTGAGTATATAGCCGCTTTGCGGGGCGACATTCGTTACAGAATACCCATACACAATAAAAACCGCCGCTAAAACAAGCACCGCCGTACCGACAAGTGTTTCAATAATATTATTTTTCATTTTCGCCTCCCCTATTTTGGCACCCAAGCTTCATAACCAGAACTGTCAGCTTGTTTGTCATTGGCGTCAAGTAATGAACCATGCGGCTTATGCGCACTCTCCAGACCTGTTTGATTAATTTCATGTTTTTGAAACCAGTCACGCTCAATATGCGGTGTTTCTAAAGGTGTCTCATCAACCGTATAATGCAACCAGCCATGCCATTGAGGCGGCACGCGTGAGGCTTCAACATCACCATTAAAAATCACCCAGCGGCGCGTCTTACCGTTAATAGATTGACCTTTTTTATCAATGTAATATTTATTGCCCTGCACATCTTCACCAACACAAATGCCGCGGCGCCACGTAAACAACGCCGTGCCAAAAGTTTGCGTGTGCCACCATGTAAAAATCATCTTTAAAAACTGCATCATATTTTCCGACATGCTCAAATGCGTAATTTAAAATCCATTATCGCACCCATTCAACGCTGCGTCCACACGCATCGCCCCTATTGGGTCGTTTTCTTTGCTTCTTCAACAATACGTATTCCCAATTCATATAATTGCGCATTGGTTGCCGGGGCGGGCGCCTGCATTAAAAGATCCTCAGCCTGCTGATTCATAGGAAAAGCAACAACCTCGCGTAAGTTCTCCTGTCCCGCCAGCAACATAACAATACGGTCCACACCCGGCGCAATCCCGCCATGCGGCGGCGCACCAAAACGAAAAGCATTTAACATACCACCAAACTCTTTCTCAACCACATCCGCGCCATAACCCGCAATCTCAAATGCTTTAAACATAATCTCAGGCTTATGGTTTCTGATAGCTCCCGAAGAAAGCTCAATACCATTACAGACCACATCATACTGATAACCAAGAATCTCAAGCGGGGGCAAATTTTCCAGCGCGTCCAGACCGCCTTGGGGCATAGAAAACGGATTATGTGAAAACTCAATTTTCTTTTCCGTCTTATTATATTCATAAAGCGGGAAATCAACAATCCAGCAAAAGGCAAACTGGTCTTCATCAATCAAGTTTAACGCGCGCCCAACCCGGATACGCGCCGCCGCGGCGAAATCGACAAAATCGCGTGGACGCCCCGCACAAAAAAACACCGCATCACCATCCTTTAGCTCAAGTTGCGCGGCGATAGCTTCGGTGCGGGCAGTGCCGATATTTTTTGCCACAGGCCCTGCCCCCTCGCCCTCGCGGAAGAAAATATACCCAAGCCCCGGCTGGCCTTCGCCTTGCGCCCATGAATTCATCCGGTCACAAAAGGCGCGGCTTCCCCCTGTTTTAGCAGGAATTGCCCAAACCTGCACTTGTTCATCTTTATCGATCATATTGGCAAAGATTTTGAAACCTGACCCTTGAAAATGCGCTGTCACATCTTGCATCTCAATTGGAATCCGTAAATCTGGTTTATCTGTGCCATATTTGCGCATCGCAGTTCGATATGGGATACGCGGGAAGACATCTGTAACGCGCTTGGCGTTGCCAAACTCAACAAAGACATCGCGCAAAACGGGCTCAACGGTTTGGAAAACATCTTCTTGAGTAACAAAGCTCATTTCAATATCAAGCTGATAGAACTCACCCGGCGAGCGGTCGGCGCGCGCATCTTCGTCACGAAAACATGGCGCAATTTGAAAGTAGCGGTCAAACCCCGCCACCATAAGTAATTGCTTGAATTGTTGGGGTGCCTGAGGCAGAGCATAAAATTGACCCGGATGCATCCGCGATGGCACCAGAAAATCTCGCGCCCCCTCAGGGCTTGAGGCCGTTAAAATGGGGGTCTGATATTCCATAAAACCCTGCGCACTCATATGACGGCGCAAGGAAGCAATAATATTCGAGCGCAAAACAATATTATTATGCAAGGTTTCGCGGCGCAGGTCCAAAAAACGATAGCGCAAACGAATATCTTCGGGATAATCTGGTTCACCAAAAATAGGCAAAGGTAAATCATCCGCCATTGATAGAACTTCGAACTTGCTCAAGCGTATTTCAATGTCGCCCGTGGGCAGGTTCGGGTTTTTAGCCTCTTTAGAACGCGCAATCACTTTGCCTTCGGCACGAATAACGCTCTCAGCGCGCACCGCCTCGGCTTGCGCAAAATAGGGACTTTCTGGCTCAATGACCAATTGCGTCAACCCAAAATGGTCGCGCAAATCAATAAACAATAATCCCCCATGGTCACGCTTACGGTGAACCCAGCCAGATAAGGTCACGGTTTGGTCAATATTAGCCGCCCGTAGCTCGGCGCATTTATGCGTTCGGTAAGCGGCTTGCAGGTTTTTTGGGGTGGTTTTGGACATCGGACTCTCAAGGGCAGTGACCCTATGGGGTCTTAATAATATTTCTGTGCGCAAAACACACTTTTCAAGGCGTTTTGTCAATAGTCAATAACCTTAATCAATAACCTTAATCAATCACCTTCTTGCTTTAATACACCCGCTAACTAGTCTATAAGACTCCCCATGCAAAGAATAACAAATTAAGACAGCCATGCAAGTAATAACAGATAATGCCTCCCTGACGAAAGCCTGTCAAAAACTTTCCAAACGACGCTATATCACAGTCGATACTGAGTTTTTACGCGAACGTACTTTTTGGCTCAAATTATGCTTGATACAGGTTGCGTGCGAGGGCTATGAAACCATCATTGATCCGCTGGCTGAAGGGCTTGATTTAACGCCTTTTTATAAACTTCTCAAAAACACAAAAGTCATTAAAGTCATGCATGGGTGTCGCCAAGATGTAGAAATTTTCTTCACGCAAGCGAATATTATCCCGACCCCGCTTGTCGATACACAAGTCATGGCTATGGTTTGTGGGTTTGGTGATTCAGCCGGATATGAAACTTTAGCCAAAAAAATCACCAATACAAAAATCAACAAAGGCTCACGCTTTACCGACTGGTCACAACGCCCGCTCAGTGAGCAACAGCTAATTTATGCGATTGCTGATGTGACTCATTTACGAGACATATTTGAAGAGCTTGAAAGTCAGCTAGAGCAATCCGACCGCTTAAGCTGGGTCAAAGAGGAAATGAAAAAGCTGACCAGTAAAGAACTCTACACGCAATTACCAGAAAATGCGTGGCGACGTTTACGGATGAATGATAAACGCCCGCATGTTCTTGGTATTTTGATACAAGCGGCAGCTTGGCGCGAAGAAAAAGCACAAAGGCAGAATGTCCCGCGCCAAAGAGTTTTAAAAGATGAGACCTTGCGTGAAATCGCACTACAAGCCCCACAAAATCTTGCTGATTTAGAAAAATTACGCAGTTTCCCTAAAGGCCTTTCCAAGTCATCGCAAATTGGCGGGCTTCTTGATGCGATTAAACGTGGTAAACGCACCAGAAAAAAGGATTTACCAAGCCTTCCCGACTCGATTGACAACCGTCCGGGGATTGCGCCTTTAGTCGAATTGCTAAAAGTTTTACTCAAACACAAATGCGAGTTGCATGATGTGGCACCCAAATTAATCGCCAATGTTGCCGAGCTTGAACGCATTGCCAGTGACGAAAAACCCAAAGTGCGGGCACTGACGGGATGGCGCAAGGAAATCTTTGGCAAAGACGCGCTAAGGCTGAAAAACGGCGAGATCGGAATGACCTGCCAAAATGATGCAATCATCATCATTGAATGTAAGTGAGCTTGCTAGGCTTTTTTCTTGATTGTAATCTTTGAATTCAAATTAAGCATATTTGCCACTTTAGACAATTTTTTGTCAATCCGTTCAGAGATAAGGTTCTCATATTTTTGAGGCACTTCCAAAATGAGAGTCCCATTTTTTTGGTAAAGCTGTGTTTTCACCAACATGCCAGAAATTGACCCCGAAAGACTATCGCCAAGCTGGAGGCTCAAGCCCAGAGCACTTGATAATTTGCGGGCCTTGTCACGCATTGGAATAAACCCTCGCGGCGCATGCATCGGCGCATAAGAGGACGAGCTATTATGCTTAAACAAAAAGGCATTGGCTAAAAAGCAACGACCCGCATGGGATATACCTGTAAAGGGCGCATGTAACACGGTTTCGGCCGCAATGAGCCCCCGAAAATCAAGATGCTGACTCCAAGCGACATCACCCAAAAGGCAAACAGCTTGACGCAAGCGTTCAAAGCTTTCGGCTTTACGCGGCGACATCTGCGTTCCTTGAAATAAATTTTCTGTCCAAGCTATCAACTCTTCCCCATATTCAGCGTCCTTGCATAGCCGCTGTGCCATTTCTGTGCAAGCAGCTAAAAGCTGGTCTTGCTTTTTCATTGCTTCATCAAGCGCATGGTAAATAATACCTTCACGCAAACCCGCCGCTGAAACCAAAGCAATATTACATCCGCTACGAAGCAAAAGATTTCTTAAAATGATTGCCGCATTTGCTAAATAAAAACGCCTATTCACATTCACTTGCTTAAACTTGCGTAAGTCGGCTCTGGTCTTGGCGGCAAATTCATTCAAAAAAGGCGCGATCGCTTTAGCCGGCATTTTATAATGATGAAGGACACGTAACTCAGAGTTCCTGCGATGCATCTCCACCTCTGCCAGAGAACGCCATGTCCCCCCGACAATATAAATCGGCTTCCCCTTAGTTTTTTTAAGCCAGTCGACCAAGTCCAGAGCTTCATCCACATGAGCCATGATCTGTTGCTTGCTGAATTTAAACCTTGTCGCCAATGCCAAGACGCCTATCGGCAAAGTTGCAACCTCTTTTATGTCGCCCTTAACCACACGTGCCAATTCCAGACTGCCTCCCCCAAGATCAGCAACAAGACCATCAACCTTGTGAAAAGCCATCATGACACCAAGGGCTGCGAACCTTGCTTCTTCTTCACCTGATATGACGGCGGCTTGTGTTTTTAAAATTTTTTCCGCCGCTTTGATAAATTCATTTTTATTCATAGCTTGGCGCACCGCCGCCGTGGCGACAACAATTATCTGCGTAACCCCAAGACGCTCTGACACGCCCTTGAAACGGCGAAACGTAGCCATCGCATCATCCCAATAGGGACCAGAAATACCGCCCGTTTTGATGACACTTTCGCCAAGGCGGCAAAATTTCTTTTCGTTAAAAATCGGCAATGGACTACGCGCTGACCCACCATAGGCTACAAACCGAACCGAGTTTGAGCCAATATCAATGACCGCAAAAGGTTTATCGGCTGTCCTGAACGGACGCGCAACGCCAATATCAGGTAATGGCAAAAGCGATTGTTTTGGAGCTGTTTTAATCACGGCTTAACATCTTGCTGATTTACCTCTGCCTGAAAGATTGGGATTGGTCATAAAATAATTATGAGCACTTATTTTCTTTGTTTCGGGGGTCATACGTTGATAAAAATTATTGGCGTCCATTTCCCAGCTCTGCATATTATCCTGCACATTGAGACTCATGATTTGCCCAACAACCTGTTCTTTTACCGTATCGTTTTCAATCGGCACAAACACCTCGACACGCCTGTTAAGATTACGCGGCATCCAATCCGCCGAGGATATATATACTTTAGCGCGCCCCGATGGTAAGGAAGCCCCATTACCAAAACAAACAATACGGGCATGTTCTAAAAACCGCCCAATAATGCTCTTGACCCTGATATTTTCAGATAAGCCCGCAACCCCCGCCCGCAAACAACAAATGCCGCGTACCACGAGTGTTATCTGCACCCCCGCACAAGATGCCGCGTAAAGTTTATCAATAATATGCGCATCAACCAAAGAATTCATTTTTGCCCAAATGTGCGCAGGTTGTCCAGCTTTAGCCAAAGCTATCTCTGCATCAATATGAAGCCCTAATGTCTCACGCAGATTAATCGGGGAAATGGCAATCTTTTGCAGCGTTTGCGGCACAGCATAACCTGTAAAAAAGTTAAAGATTTGCCCCGTATCATGGGCAATCTCAGGGTTACAGGTGAACAGGGATAAATCCGTATAAATTTTTGCTTTTAGGGGATGATAATTACCCGTTCCCAAATGCACATAGGTTTTCATATTTGTTCCCTCACGGCGCACCACAAGAGAAACCTTAGCATGGGTTTTCAAGTCAAGAAATCCGTACACCACCTGCACACCAGCGCGTTCTAAATCGCGCGCCAAGCGGATATTTGCTGCCTCATCAAAGCGCGCTTTTAACTCAACCAAAGCCGTGACGGATTTACCGCTTTCTGCCGCCTCAATCAAGGTCTTAACAATCGGGCTGTCTTTGGAAGTGCGATAGAGTGTCTGCTTTATCGCAACAACATTCGGGTCTGTTGCCGCTTGGTGCAGAAACTGCAAAAAAACATCAAAACTTTCATAAGGGTGATGAACAATAATGTCTTTGGCTTTAATCGCAGAAAAACAATCCCCCGCATGTTCACGTATCCGCTCAGGAAACCGCGCAAGATATGGCTCAAACTTTAGCCGCGGCCCCATATTGTGATAAATTAAATCAGTTTGGGCAAGACCAACAATGTTATCAACAATGACAACATATTCAAAATTCACCTCAAGCTCATTAATAACAAGCTGTTGTAAATCGTGGGGCATATGGGCGTCAATTTCAAGCCGTATAACCATACCGCGACGCCGACGCTTGAGGGCTGTTTCAAAAAGATTGACAAGGTCTTCAGCTTCCTCAGCCACTTCAAGATCACTATCGCGCAAAACCCGAAAGACACCGCTCCCTTTGACCTCATAGCCCGGGAATGTTTTGTCAATAAACATCGAAATAACATATTCAAGCTGGATAAAGCTTGTTAGCTCTGGTTGGTTCTCATCTTGAGGTAATTTAATAAAGCGCGACAATTGCTGGGGAACTGGCATCAGAGCATTTAAGGGTCTGTTATCGGCTCTGCGCGCGAGCCTCAAAACAATGGCAAAACCCTCATTCGGAATAAACGGGAAAGGGTGGGCAGGATCAATAGCAAGCGGCGTCAGGACAGGCAAAATTTGCTCAAAAAAGTAATCTGACAGCCATTGCTTTTGCGCGGCGCAAATGTCTTTAGACTTCACCACATTGATTTTCTCAGCTTTAAGCTCCTTGAGAAGTTGGCACCAGTTCTTTTCTTGAATAGAAATAAGGGCGCGGCAATTTTTTAATATTTGTTCTAGTTGCTCTTGCGCTGTTGCCCCTTCTTGGCTTGTTTTTTGAATGCCCGCTAGTTTCTGCCCCGCCAAACCGGCGACTCTCACCATAAAAAATTCATCGAGATTCTTTGCTGAAATAGAAAGAAAATTTAACCGCTCTAAAAGCGGATAGCTTTTGTTTTGCGCCTCTTCGACAACCCGCAAGTTAAAGGCAAGCCAAGAAAGCTCGCGGTTGATAAACCGTTGTGCGCGGCCAAAACCATTAAACTCTTCTGCCGGTGGTGGCATTTTGCGGATAATATTTATGCCCGAACGGTTATGAAAGCTCACCTCATTTTTTTGAAGCGTTTCAGGGTTATTATTTTCTGGCTCGTTCACACTTTGCATCCTTCATCAGCTATTGGTTTCTTGCGTGCGGTTTTCAATTTCTGCCAAAACATGACTTATCAGCGGAATTGTGACAGCTTTTTTCCCAATCAAAGAGGCGCGGTCAACCCTGTCCACAATTTCGTTTATGCCCGCAAATGACCGCTCCATACGCGGCAGGATATAGGATATTATTTTTTCATTAACCCGAATTTGACGATCATAAAATAGCTTCACCATCACCGCAGACATAAGGTTTTCACAAGGGGCTTCCAGCCGCGCCGTTTCAACCGCACAAAGCCGCGACACTAAATCAGGCAGCCCAATATTCAGTTTTGACAAAGGCTGGCAGGCACATAAAAGAAGGGCTTTTCTAGTTTGAACGGCATTGTTGAATAAATGAAAAACAATTTCTTCATGCTCTTTTTGAATATCATCTAAATCATCAATAACCAAAGCGGGGGCATCCATTAAATCAAGCAGGTGCTCTTCATTTAAGGCTGACACAGAAAAAATATCGGCATTGACTTGCAATCCCCAAACGGCCGCCAAATGAGACTTCCCGCTCGCTTTAGGCCCCACAAGTGCTTTAACCGGTTGCGCCCAAGATAGGTCAGCATCAATCATCGAGACCGCCTCGGCATTACAATCTGCAACAAAGAAGTCTTCGCGCTTATATGCCGGCAAGTGTGGTAACTCTAAGATGAGTTGTGTTGCGCTCATCCATCCCTTCCTATGCCAGAGTATCTTTATCCGATGGCTTGGTATCGGATAATTCAAGCTCAATGATTTCCCCATAGAGCGTCATCCCCGACCGCACCAAAACACCAAGCGTTGCGGCAATAGGAACAGCTAACAACAAACCAAGAAAACCAAACCAAGACCCAAAAGCCAGTAAAGCAAACATTATCCATACAGGATGCAAGCGCACCCGTTCGCCAATCAAACGGGGGGTCAGAAAATTACCCTCAATAAATTGACCAATCCCAAAAACAATCGCTATCATGACAAAACCCTGCCATTCGGGCCAGAACTGAAAAATGCCTAAGAAAATAGCCATAAGCATCCCAAACAAAGCACCAATATAGGGAATAAAGCTAATAAGACCCGCAATAATACCTGTCAACACGCCGCCCTCAAGCCCGACAAAATACAGCCCCGTGGCATAAAAGCTACCCAAAAACAGGCAAACCAATCCCTGACCATGAACAAACCCTCGCAAAACATCATCAATTTGCTTGGCAATAATACGGATTTGACCCGCTTTTTGCGGCGGTAAATAACCATCAATATGAGCCACTATCCGGTCCCAATCATTAAGAATATAAACCGCAACAACAGGCGTCACAATCAGCAGAGCCAGCGCATTGAGGAAAGAAAGCGATTTGAGAAATAATTCTTGCCCAATAAGCCCCAATGTATTCAGACCATCATCTGAAATGCGTTCAATAATTTGACTGATTTGTTCATTGCGTCCCATGGCGTCTAACCCGTTGCGAAGATTTTCAATATGCTTGGGAAGAACCTCTAAAAGAGTTAAAATTTGCTCGACAATAATCGGCAGCCCAAAAAAAACACACCCCAAGGCAAGCATCATGAACCCCGCCGTAATAAGAGCCGTTGCCGCAACACGCGGAACTCTCATTTTTTCGAGCCCGTCCGCCACAGGGTCTAATAAATAAGCAATCGCAAATCCCGCAACAAAGGGAAGCAAAATATCCGACAAGCTATAAATCAGATAAAGCCCTCCCCCTATAATAAGATAAATATTAATCGTGCGCATAAACATAAGACTATGATGACCCTTTTAAAAATGAATGTCTAGCGGCGCAATTTTAATCGCCACCCGCTCTCATCCTCTCGCAAATACATATCATTTTGCGCAAGGTTTGCCGCCAGCTGCTCAACCGAACCCGTATAAGATAAAGACATAATGGCGCCATGTGACGTCACGACATGTAATTGCATATTTTTGATAAAACTCGCTTTTTGTAATCGCGCCTGCATTTGCAACCAACTATCCATACGGTCAAAATCTGCGGCAAGCGTAAAAGTCGCCATGTCATTAATGCTGACAATCGCGCTTTCTTTCCATTCGTTGGAAAAGGCTTGTGCAATTTCTGCAACTGCTTGATTGCGCATGTTTTTGGGCTCTTCTTGGCTTGTGAAGGTGCGAAAAAATAACCGGCTACCCTGCGCGGTATATTGATAAACAGCGACATCCAAGCGTCCAACTTCGGACGCATTCGCATGAGCCACAACCACGGCATCAGCATTATAACGTGAGGCAATGGCACTCATGTTTTTTGTGTCGCCGAGCAAAATATCCTCAATGCTCAAAGCGGCCGCATCTTTGGCATCGCCTTGCGCCAGAATCAACGGCGCCGGAATACTGTCCAAGTCTGGCAAGCTCCAGCCTTGCGTCCACCAATTGCTTTCCCAGAGGCGATAGCCCGTAACATCTTCCAATAAAGGGATAATCAGAGCCGGTTTTGCTTGCGATTCGATATACGGAATATGCAGGTCATTCAGCAAAGAAATAACTTTGTTCATATCAAACTGAAATGACAAAGTCGCAAGATAGCGGCGATTAGAGTTCTTTTCGTTTTGCACACGGAAACTTAAAATATGGTTTTCGACATCACTATCTGCGCCGCGCGGAAGCACCGCCCAATCTTGACTGCGCGTGATACGTTTCAATAAAGCATCAAATGCCTCTATTTGCCCTGCGCGCAGAGCCTTGGTCCGTGCCGCCGTGACCGTTTTATCTCTTGCATCAACTTTAATGTTTTTAACTTCAAATAAATCCCGCGCCGCAGCAGAGCCACAAAAATCAAACCATACAGTCGCCATAATAAACATAGACGTAAGCAGAAAACCGTTCATCACTTGCCTAAATATTGGCCTAAATATTGGCCTAAATATTGGCCTAAATACTGGCTTTCCTGTTTTATCCATCATATAATTGTGTCCTTTTTGCACCATAGCATCCTTTTGTACTCGGCTCTCAATAATTTATACACTGTGTGAGCAAATAATGCTACTAAGGCGGTTGAGTTTGCGTTTATCAATTTACTGACACACGAGTGCAAAAAATGCTAATTTGTAGCTAAAAGAGCTGTTATGAGCATATTAGAAACATTATCATCTTCGGCACAGAAGATGACCTATGCCGAATCATCTTCGGAACAGAAGATGACCTATGCTGATGCTGGCGTTAACATTGATGCTGGCAATGAACTCATCAAACGGATAGCCCCACTTACAAAACAAACCTCTCGGACCGGAGCCAATATTGATTTAGGTGGGTTTGGTGGCTTGTTCGATTTGCAGGCTTGCAATTATCAAAATCCTGTCTTGGTTGCGTCCAGCGATGGGGTCGGCACGAAACTTAAAATTGCTATGGAAGCTAATTTGCACAAAACAGTCGGCATTGATCTTGTTGCGATGAGTGTTAATGATATTATTGTCCAAGGTGCTGAGCCGTTATTTTTTCTTGATTATTTTGCTTCTGGAAAACTTAAACTTGATATAGCAACGGATGTTATCGGGGGCATTGCAGAGGGGTGTAAACAGGCGGGCTGTGCACTTATTGGTGGCGAGAGCGCAGAAATGCCCGGCATATATGCTAATGGCGATTATGATTTGGCGGGCTTTTGTGTCGGCGCCGTGGAGCGTGAGCGTATTTTGCCAAAAAAGAATATTCAATCTGGCGACACATTAATTGGGTTAGCTTCTTCTGGCGTTCATTCAAACGGCTTTTCGCTGGTGCGCAAGCTGGTTGAGGCAAGCGGGCTTTCATGGCATGATGGTGCCCCTTTTGAGGATAAAAAACTCGGCGAAAGCTTGCTCACACCGACTCGCATTTATGTTAAACCTTTATTAAAAGTTTTAAATCAAGACTATGAAATTAAAGCATTATCTCATATTACGGGCGGTGGTTTTTTGGAAAATATTCCGCGCATATTGCCAAAAAACATTTGCGCCGAAATCACTCTTGAAAGCTGGGACTTGCCCCCTGTTTTTAAATGGCTTCAACAACAAGGCAATATCGCCACAGCAGAGTTACTACGCACCTTTAATTGCGGCATGGGTATGGTTTTAGTCGTTGACCCAACCCAAGCAAACAGCCTTTGCGACAGTTTGAACGCTGAGGGTGAACAGGCGCGTATCATTGGTCAACTGAACAAAGCAGAACAAGGAAAAAACCAAGTAAAGCTAATAGGTAGCTTTGCGCAGGTTTCATAATGCACGCTCTAACCAAAATAGCTGTTTTATTTTCAGGGGCGGGTAGCAACCTTGATGCACTTGCCCGCCATATCAATCAAAAAAATGTGCCAGCTGAAATTGTTTTGGCCATTTATAACAATCCAAATGCCGCTGGCATTGATGTGTGCAAAAACCATAATTTGGTTCGCAAGTTTATTAATCCCCAAGACTATCAAACCCGAGCTGAGTTTGATGCCACACTTGGTAAGATATTAACGGAGGCTGGCGTTACGCTTATTTGTGCGGCTGGTTTCATGCGTTTATTGACACCTGATTTTGTGCGCCAATGGGAGAATAAAATTTTAAATATTCACCCCTCATTACTGCCTAAGTTTAAAGGCTTAAACACTCATGAGCGGGTGTTGAAAGCAGGCGAGACAGAACATGGTTGTAGTGTTCATCTCATGCGCCCCGAAATGGATGAGGGTGAAATATTGGTACAGAAAAAAATCGCTATCTTGCAAAATGACACCGCTGAAAGCCTAAGCAAAAAAGTGCAATTACAAGAACATAGCGCATATCCAGAAGCGGTTGATAAGATGCTGGAAAAAATCAACAAAACCCAGACAAACAACCTCAGACAGACAACCTCAGCTCAAGTGTTGTCCCCAAGTTTTTAAGGCTGAACTGAACTAGCCAACAATCTCGTCATCTTTGAAGAAAAACTTGATTTCTTCTGCCGCGGTTTCAGGCGCATCTGAACCATGAACTGAATTAGCTTCAAGGCTTTCAGCAAAATCTTTACGAATGGTTCCCGCATCAGCTTGCGCCGGATTGGTGGCGCCCATGATTTCACGGTTTCTCATAATCGCGTTTTCGCCTTCCAGCACCTGCACGATAACAGGCCCAGAGATCATGAAATTAACCAAATCACCAAAAAAAGGACGCGCTTTATGGACGCCATAAAAACCTTCTGCTTGCGCACGCGTCATGTGGATACGCTTAGAGGCAACAATGCGTAGACCATTGGATTCAAAACGGTTGATGATTTTGCCTGTCAAATTACGGTTGGTTGCATCCGGTTTAATAATAGAAAAAGTGCGCTCAATAGCCATTGTCATCTTCCTTCAAATATTAGGTAACGCATGCGCGCCTTATATACATAAAAAATAGGGATTTACAAGCAATTATGAAGCTGAAAAAAACTTAGCCTTTCTGCTCCCATTTACCATCGCCAGATTGCTGATAATAAATTGCCTGAAACCCTTTATCCTTGATCTCTTTCCAATAAATACGCGCCTGCGTCACAGACGCCTCATGCGCGCCGTCAAACATGTATACACAGCGTTCAAATTCCGAAAAACTTGCGCGTTGCGCCCCCTCCACCATAAACAGAACATTTGCCCCATTGGGGTTTTCCTCATCTACAGTCAGCCAAATCGGTTGCTCAGACGCCATACCATCCTCTTGGCTTCCATGCGGCAGAAAACTATTTTCTAAATAAGTCCACAAATGACTGTTCAGCACAGCGACGCGCTCTTTTGAGGTCGCCTGCACGAGCACTTTCCAGCCGCGTTGCAAACTCACCTCTAATAATTGCGGCAAAACTTGCTCCAATGTTTGGCGTTCAAGATGATAAAACAGAACTTCAGTTTTGCTATCCATACTCAATCCATACTCAGGCCATACTCAGGCCATACTCAGGCCATGCTCAAGTTTCGTAATAATCCTGAACCAGACGATTAAGCAGCTTAACACCATAACCACTACTCCATGACTGGCTTATAGGTGATTTAGACGAACCCATAGCTGTGCCCGCAATATCAAGATGCGCCCAAGGCACGTCATTGGTAAACCGCTGCAAAAACTGCGCCGCCGTCGAAGAACCAGCATAGCGTCCGCCAATATTTTTCATGTCCGCATTCGGTGTGTTAATCATTTTATCAAACACATCATTAATTGGCATGCGCCAAATTTTTTCATTCTCTTGCTTACCCGCCTCATCAAGCTGCTTGCACAATTCATCACTATTAGAGAACAGGCCCGCATATTCTTTTCCGAGCGCAACCAAAATAGCACCCGTAAGCGTTGCCAAATCAATCATAAATTGAGGCTTGAAACGCTTTTGTGTGTACCAAAGAGCATCAGCAAGAACTAATCTACCTTCTGCATCTGTGTTAAGAACCTCAATCGTTTGACCAGACATCGAGGTCACAATATCACCGGGGCGCTGGGCATCACCTGATGGCATGTTTTCAACCAACCCGATAACCCCAATGACATTGGCTTTAGCCTTTCGCGCCGCCAGCGCGTGCATCAACCCCGTGACCGCCGCCGCCCCGCCCATATCACCGCGCATATCTTCCATGCCCGAAGAAGGCTTAATAGAAATACCGCCAGTATCAAAGCACACCCCCTTACCGACAAAAGCGAGCGGCTTTTTAGATTTTGCCGCACCCTGCCATTGCATAACAACTAACTGACTAGGCTGAACACTGCCTTGCCCAACACCTAATAATGCGCCCATGCCAAGTTGTTTCATTTTGGTTTCAGATAAAACCTCCACTTTGACGCCGAGTCCTGATAACGCTTTAGCCCGCTTGGCAAATTCGGGCGGGTGGAGCACATTGGCTGGTTCATTGACCAAATCACGCGCGATGAAAACGCCCTCACTCAGATGTTTAAGCGGCGCAAAAAGTTTCTTAACCCCTGCTTGGGATGCTACGGCTAAGTTAATCTTGGTTAGGCTTGGTTTTTTTCTATCTTTGGTCTTGTATTTATCAAAGACGTAACTGCGTAGCACACATCCAAACGCCATATAGGCAGCCATTTCATTTTCGCTCATGTCAGATTTATCCGCTAACTCAACCAGAAGCATCGCCGCCCCCTTAACCGAGTGACAAGCCCTCGCAGCAATCCCGCCAAGTATCTCACAGGCACTTTGGTTCAATTTCTTAACATCCCCAACCCCCAGCAGAATAATCTTATCCAAAGAGCTATGACGAGAAGGGGCACAAGGGGCGACCAGAGATAAAGTTGACTTAAACTCACCCTTATAAGACTGAGTTTTCATAGCCTTGGTTAATAATCCTTTGAGGCTTTTGTCGAGTTCCTTGCCGCGCTTACTCAAACCCTTATCCGAAACGAGCAAAACCAGCGTGCCCGTTTTGGGGAGTGAATTGTTTGTGAAGCCAATATTCATTTAATCTTCCTTACATCTTGGTGCTGTGTAACATTTAACTCTTAATAGATATATATATATCCTCACAGAAAAACATCTATTTAATAAGCTTCTGCGATAGATTATGATAGGCAGATAAAATATAATACTTAGAGAGATTTTTGCTTCTGCATGTCACGTTATTCGCTTTACATAACCCGCCAACTGGTGGGTCCGATATTGTTAATCACCTTCATGCTTGGCGGCATGGGGTGGATTGTGCAGGCTGTTCGACTGCTTGAACTCATTGGCGGGCAAACCGATTCAGTAACGGCATATTTCGGACTGACGCTTTTGACCTTACCGCGCATAATGGGGGTTATTCTGCCGATTGCACTTTTTTGCGGAACCCTTTATGGCCTTAACAAAATGACCCAAGATAGTGAGTTGATAGTGATGTCTGCAACCGGCAGAAGTCGGTGGCAATTGACAATACCAGCTTTGGCTATTGCTGGCGTGGTGACAGCCATTGTTATGGTGATTAACCTTTGGCTTAGCCCGCTCTCAATGCAAAAATTGCGCGATTATCGCCATCTTATCGCCAATGACTTAGCCCGCACGCTCATCAAAGATGGTGCCTTTCACAACCCGACAAAAAAACTGACCGTGCATAGCCGATACCGTAGCGAGGATGGCACTTATCACGGACTTTTATTGCATGATGCACGCCAGCACGATAGCATCACTACATATATCGCCCGCGAAGGCGCGATCGTGTATTCTAAAAATAAGCCTAAAATTCTTCTGATTGACGGCAGTATTCATACATCTTCCAATAGAGGGTCGGTCAATATCCTAAACTTCAAAGAATATGTATATGACCTAAGCACCATTGCGCCAACGCGCGGGAAAATCATTTATGAGGTCAAGGAAAGATACATAACTGATTTGCTAAACCCTGATGAAAGCAAGGGATATGATAAATTTTTTAAAGAAAAATTAATCGCAACGGGACATAGTCATTTTGCCGAAACAACACATTCATTTGCCCTTGTTTTGATCTGCTTTGCCACAATCCTCACCAGCACTATGAACAGGCTCGGACAAAATCGCCGTCTGCTTATTGGCGGCGGCATAGCGATAATTTTCAAACTCCTTAGCTTTAGCATGCTTGGTATCGCCTCAAACAACAACCAATATATATGGGCACTTTATGCTATTGGCATGACCACTTGTATCGGCGCGGCTATTTGGCTTCATTTTGCTCTGGAGCGACAGACGCTTTTTAATGCATTTTCTAATGCACTCAGGAAACTGCGCCTCATAAAACCATCCGAGGCAAAACAATGATGCCAGCTTTCACCATTTCGATTTACCTTGGACGGCAATTTCTGGTATGGCTCGCCATTGCCGTCTCTATATGTGCCTTTGTCGGCTTCTTGGGAGATATGGGCGAAACGTCACGCGTGGCATCGCGCGGCGAAGATACTGGAATACTGACAATTATCGGCTTGAGTCTGCTCCGCTTTCCAAACCTTATTCAGGAGATCTTACCTTTTGCCTTTCTGTTTGGGTCAATCGGTTACTTCGCCCGCTTAAGCACCACACACGAACTCATTGTTGCACGCGCGGCCGGCATGTCTGTTTGGCAATTTTTAGCCCCAAGCGTGATGATAACCCTAACCATTGGTATTCTGGTGGTCGCAATTTGGCATCCCATGGCCGCTTGGATGTCGGGAACGGCAAAAACCATCGAAAAAAACATAACTTATGGCACGGCCAATCAACTCACAGTTTCTGATAATGGATTATGGTTGCGCGAGGATACGTCTGCAATAAGCAAAACCTATGCCATCATCCATACGCCTCAGATTATATCTTCTGACCCGGTAATCCTTAAAAAAGTAAGCTATTTCAGCTTCTCAGCTGATGGACGAAACCTTGAGCGTATTGATGCTGAAACTGCGCAACTTGCTCAAAATGAATGGGTTTTCAAAAAAGCATGGCTCATAAATGAAACCGGAAATGTAAAAGAATTCAACACGCTGGTGCGCGCCACAAATTTAAAGCCAAATCAAATACAAGAGAATTTTGTGCCGCCCAGAACGGTCTCCTTCTGGCAGCTTCCTAAGTTTATCGCTTTAGCCAATGAAGCAGGGTTTCCGATAGAAGAATACCGGATGTATTTCCATTCTTTACTCGCAAAACCCCTTTTGCTTTGTGCAATGGTTTTAATCGCGGCGACTTTCGGGCTACATTTTTCAAGAATGGGTAGCAGTACACGGCTTATTTTAATGGCTATTGTGACAGGGCTTACGCTGTTCTTTTTTACAGATTTGATGAACACTGTCGGTGCCATTGGCTTACTGCCGCCGCCCTTAGCGGCTTGGGCGCCCAGCACTATAGCAACCCTTATCGGCATAACATTATTGCTCCATCAAGAGGACGGCTAATATGCGCTGGTTCATTTTGTATTCAGTAGCAAGCTTGTTTTGGGTGCTTGGCATGCTGGTCAACGCTTCTGTTTACGCACAACAACTTGCACCAAGCGATAAAGCGAGCATTGAAGCTGATAGGCTTGATTATGATGCAACCAATGATCTCATCAAAGCCAGCGGCAATATAAAAATTATCTATCAGAGCAATATCATGCACGCTGACCAAATTGAATGGCAACAAAAAAAAGATATTCTAAAAGCCTTTGGTAATGTCATCCTGATAGACAAACAAGGCATCACGACCTATGCCGAAGAAATTATTATCCAAGACCAAATGCGCGAAGCTGTCATGCAAAAATTACGTATTCTTATGGTTGACCGATCTCAATTGACGGGCGCGGACGCAAAAAGAACGGGGGGGGCTCTAACGGTTTTGAATGAAGCCAGATACACGGCCTGTAAACCTTGCAAAGATAATCCAGATAAACGCCCAAGCTGGCAAATAAAAGCATCGCAGACAACTCATGACGCGGCCACTCAGACTATCTATCATGAGAATTTGCGACTTGAATTAATGGGCGTGCCAATTGTCTATCTGCCCTATATTTCGCACCCTGGTCCAAAAGTAAAAAAACGCAGCGGCTTCTTAACCCCATATATAGGTGCCTCATCCGATATAGGAACTGACATAAGTGTGCCGTATTTTTTTAACCTCGCCAGCAATTACGACCTGACGGTTACGCCGCGCATCACATCAAAAGCTGGCAATATGCTAAAAGGTAACTTTCGCCATTTGATTACAACCGGAACATATTCCATTGATTTAAATGGTCTATGGGTCAACAAAGAAGACAATAAAGACAATGACCGCAAGGTGAGGGGAAATCTTGTTGCTAAGGGGACATTCAAGCTAAGAGAAAATTGGGACTATGGTTTCCAGCTTGAACGCCAAACAGATGAAACCTTTTTGCGGCGCTATAATCTGTCAGACCAGAACTATCTTACGAGCTTTTTATATGTGCAAAACCTAGAAGATAAATCCTTTTTGGATATGCGTGCCAAAGAATATGACACAACACTCGCCTCTATAGATGCCGACACTTTGTCCGATTTACAGCCGATGATTAATTATCACAAAATATTCGACCAAAAAATTCTTGGAGGTGATATTTCTATTTCTGGCAACTTCTTAGAGCTCATACGCAAACAAGGAACAGATGTCACACGGGCGGTTATCTCGGCGCAGTGGCAACGCAATTTTTATACACAAGGCGGGCATTTGTTTAATAGTTTTATCGCCTTACGCGCTGATGCGTATCGCGCTGAAAATCACGTGAAAGATCAAAATACAAATGAGCTTTATGACGACAATATCCGCTCACGTAGCATTGGATATTTGGGCGCGAAATGGAGTTATCCGATTGTACGTTTTGATGATACGGTCACGCAAACCATAGAGCCTCTTGCCCAATTAATCATCTCTCCAAATCAAAAAAACGACCCGAATATTCCCAATGAAGACAGTTTAAGCATAGATTTTGATAACACTAATTTGTTTGAAATTTCACGCTATGCGGGGCTTGATCTTTTGGAAAGTGGCAAACGCGCCGATTTAGGACTACGCTACTCAGCTTTGTTTGAGGAAAATAGATCTGCCAGTATTTTTATTGGTCAATCGTTACGCCGGCGCAAAAACGAGTTGCAAGGACAATCAACGGGGCTCGAAGACAGAGAGTCAGACTATGTTATCGAGTTTATGGCGACGCTATCTAAGAAAATGAATTTATCGAGTCGGTTGCGGGTAGATAAAAAAAGCTTTGAAATTGTAAGAGCCGAATCTGATTTTTCAACAAAATATGGACCTGCCTATTTACAGGCGGGGTATGTATTTTTGGACAAACGCGTCTCAAGCGATTACAAAGAGCGCGAAGAAGTGCGTGCATTGCTGGGGTATAAACTATCTAATAGCTGGAACTTTGACGCCTCCATTCGCCAAGACATGGTTCGCAAAACACGTTTAAAAAGTAGCTTTGGTCTAAGCTTTAAAGATGATTGCACCTATATTCGCCTCGGCTTTAATCAAGACTATATCAAAGACCGAAACATTGGCCCCTCCAATAGTTTCAACTTTTTAATAACGCTGAAAACACTCGGCGGCGTATCAAATTCAACTTTTTGATAACACGCGCCAACATATCAAATAGCTCAAATGACTCCAAAACCGCACAATAAGTCAATATCATGACTTGCTATGAAATAAAAACAGGAATAAAAACTTAATGTTTAAGGGTTTTGAAATAATGAAGAAAGCAAATATTTTTAGTCTTTTGACCAACATGGTTTTGGTCAATATTGTCTTTGCGAGTATGAGTGCTATTTCTGCCCAAACAATACAAATTGGCGCGATAGCTGCAATCGTTAATGATGAAGTCATTTCTCTTTATGATGTTCACCAGCGCACGCAGCTTTTTTTAGTTACTTCCGGCATCGAGAAAAACCCGCAAACTGTTCAGCAATTGCGCGGGCAGGTTTTACGAAGCTTAATTGATGAGAAGATGCAAATTCAAGCTGCAAAAGACTCTGAAATTACTGTCAACCAAGAAGATATTAACGCCTCTATTAAGCGCATTGCGAATGATTTTGGCGGCAAAGTATCAGAGGTTGAGCGTTTTCTTGGACAAAACAATATCGCTCTAAAAACGCTAGAACACCAGATTGCCGCTGAACTTGCTTGGTCTTATTTTGTTCAGCGTAAATTCGGCGGACGCGTCAGCATAAGTCAGGTCGAGATTGAAGAAGCTTATAACGCGGCTTTGAAAACAATCAATCAATCAAGATATAATCTGAGCGAAATTCTCCTTTTGATTGACACTTCAGCAGATGAAGAAAAAACCATAGACCTTGCCAATGAGATTGTATCGCAGTTGCGCGGCGGAGCAGATTTTAATGCTATGGCGCGTGAATTCAGTAATGCGACATCTGCCGCACAAGGTGGACGCCTTGGCTGGCTCGCCCCAAGTCAACTTGAACCTAAAATTGAACACACCGCTCAAGCCTTAAAGGATGGGGAAATATCCGAACCTTTTAGAACAAATGCAGGTATTCGAATAATCCTTAGAAATAGCTTTCAAAAATCAGGCGGGATTGATAGCAATAAAAACCTATATGATTTGCTTGTCCTTTCGTTTGATGCTGAAAACCAATCACTTACCGACCATCTCTCAAGCACAAAAGAAAACTTCAAAACATGCAAACAAGCAGAACAAGATGCAGTAAAACATGGCGCCATTGAGGCCCAGCGAACAGGTCAACGCGAGCTTGGATCTTTTATGCCTGCGCTTGGGAATATTCTATCTGAGTTAGAGGCGGGCGAAATTTCTGCCTCCGTGCGCACAGATAAATCAATAGATTTGATTGTCGTTTGCGACCAAAAAGATGACCAAGGCAGAAGCATAACGCGTGACCAGATAGAGAATAATATCTATCAGCAAAAAATGTCGATGATGTCGCGGCGGCACATGCGTGAGCTGCGCCGTGATGCTGTCATTGAATATAGATAAATTGAATATAGATAAACTGAATATAGATAAATGCCTATATCCGCTTCTGATGACCCGCTTCCCCCCCTAAAAGAGGTCATTAATCAATATGATTTATGGGCAGATAAAAGTCTTGGACAAAACTTCATACTGGATTTGAATATCACACGGCGCATTGCGCGGGCGGCTATGGTAACGAAAAGCTCTCATGTCATTGAAATTGGGCCGGGGCCGGGCGGCTTAACCCGCGCCTTGCTGATGGAGGGCGCGGGGCAAGTAACCGTCATTGAAAGGGATAGAAGGTTTCAAAAACCACTTGAACAAATAGCTAAAGCCTACCCTGCGCGGCTTGAAATTATCTTTGGCGATGCCCTTAAAATACCCCTTACAAATATCACCTCAAACCCTTATAAAATAGTTGCCAATTTGCCGTATAATTTAGCCACCCCATTATTGATAAATTGGCTTAAACAATCACCCCCAGAATGGGAAAATCTCACATTAATGTTTCAAAAAGAAGTCGGGGCGCGGATTTGCGCAAGCTCAACTGATAAGCATTACGGACGCCTTAGTGTCATTGCAAATTGGCGCGCAAAAACACAAATCCTTTTTGATGTTCCCCCCAGCGTTTTTGTTCCGCCGCCAAAGGTAACATCTTCCATTGTTCAGCTACACCCCCGTCCCATGCCGCTTATTGATGTTGAGCTGGAAAAACTGGAAACCGTCACACAAGCTGCCTTTGGACAAAGGCGCAAAATGCTTCGCGCAAGCTTGAAACAAATTTCAGCAAACCCTGTTCAATGGCTGGAAGAAGCTGGTATCAAGGCAACGCAGCGAGCAGAAAATCTTTCTATAGAACAGTTCTGCGCTCTGGCAAAAACCTTATAGGCTGGCTCTGAGCTGCTTTACAAAGTCCGACAACCCCGTTTGACGGATACGTTTTAGTCTTTCAGCGTGTAATATGCTCTGCACATGACGCACACTCGCCTCGATATCCTTATTGACGATGATATAATCATATTCAGCATAATGACTAATCTCGCCCGAGGCTTTACTCATCCGCATACTGACGGCTTTGCTTGAATCTTGTGCGCGGTTGGTTAATCTTTCTTCTAGGGCGGCGGCCGAAGGGGGCAGAATAAAAACCCGCACGACATCATCTATAGCCACTTCTTGAAGCTGCTGTGTCCCTTGCCAATCAATATCAAACAAAACATCGCGCCCTGCCATCAAACTTGCCTCGACTAAAGCGCGCGGGGTGCCATAATGATTGCCAAAAATTTTTGCAAATTCAAGGAGCTCACCATTATTTTGCATAATCCCAAAATCTTGCTTAGTCACAAAATGATAGTCCGAGCCGTTTTTCTCGCGCGCACGGGGGCGCCGAGTCGTTACCGAAACCGACAGGGTGATAAATTCATCCTGCGCACATAAAAGGCGACTAATGGTGGTCTTGCCCGCCCCCGAAGGCGAAGATAAAATCAGCATAAGACCTCTTCTTTGAATATCTGTCGGCATAGGATCCTCTGGGAAAAAGCCTCTTTGGTATTATACCTTATTTGCTCATGCCGCAAACTATTGTTAATTCTTGCCGCTAAAGGCCCTTATTCTTCGCCACCTTTGCACATTCTTTTCATGCTCTGCCAACGTCTTAGCAAATAAATGTCCGCCCTTGCCATCAGCAACAAAATAAAAATAGGGTGTCTGCGGAAAATGCAAAACAGCAAGCAGAGCCATCACTCCCGGATTGGCAATCGGTGTCGGGGGCAAGCCATCAATCTTATAGGTGTTATAGGCTGTTTTGCTATTGAGCTCACTTAGGCGAATAGGACGGTGCAACGTACCTTGACCGCCAACGAGTCCATAAATAATCGTTGGGTCAGATTGTAGTCTCATATTTGCGTCTAATCTGTTTAAAAAAACCGACGCCACAAGACCATATTCATCATCGCGCCCGGTTTCTTTTTGAACAATTGACGCCACAATGATTGCATCCTTAATAGACATAATATCTGGATGCGGCACACGGGTTCCCCATGCCTTGGACATAAACTCTTGCTGGGCATCTTGCATGTGTTTGATAAGTGCCGCCCGCATAATGCCTCGCCTGACCTTATAGGTTTCTGGTAAGAGACTGCCCTCATCTGGAATCGTCTTGAGGGAACCTGTCAAAAATGGAATTTTTTGTAAAAGCTCAACCACCTGCTGGCTTGTTAAGCCTTCGGGTATCGTCACAGCGTGCAGATATGTTTTGCCTGAAACAAGCAAACGCATAAGCTGATAGGCGGACATGTGAGCTGGAATTTCATACTCGCCTGCTTTTAGTTTTTTAGCCTGCCCCAGCACTCGCACAGCCATTCTAAAGGTGCCAGAATGATAAATCATGCCATTTTCAGCAAGCGATTTAGATATATGCGCCAATGAGGCACCTATAGGTAAGATGATTTTAGTTTGTTTCTGCCCCGGACCCGGCACTATAAAAACTAGTGTCAGCACCAGTAAGGTCAAAACTATAAATGCCATCAAACTGGCTGACACATAAATAAAAAACCGAGAGTGGCGCGTTTGATATTTATTTATCCAAACCAGTAATTTTTTCATCAATGGACAGCTTTGAATATCAATGAAGCATTTGTGCCGCCAAAGCCAAATGAATTAGATAGCACGGCGTTTAATTTACGCTCTTTGGCTTGATACGGCACCAGATCAATGGCTGTTTCAATGGATGGGTTTTCAAGGTTAAGGGTTGGCGGAATAACGCCCTCATTCATCGCATAAATGCTGAAAATGGCTTCAACCGCACCAGCTGCGCCAAGCAAATGCCCAATAGCCGATTTCGTTGAGGACATCATCAAATTTTCTGAACTGGCACCAAATAATCTTTCAACCGCACGCAATTCAATCTCATCGCCCACCGGGGTGGATGTTCCATGCGCGTTAATATATCCAATATCGTCAAGCGATAAACCAGAGCGTTTCAATGCCGCCTGCATAGCACGATAAGCCCCATTGCCATCCGCGGCCGGAGACGTAACATGATAAGCATCACCTGACATGCCATATCCTACAATTTCTGCATAAATCCTAGCCCCGCGTGCTTTGGCATGTTCATATTCTTCTAGGATAACAACGCCTGCGCCTTCCCCCATCACAAAACCATCACGGTCACGATCATAGGGGCGTGAGGCTTTTTCAGGCGTGTCATTAAACTGCGTTGAAAGTGCCCGACAAGCAGCAAATCCCGCCATCCCCAAACGGCAAATAGCGGCTTCAGCACCGCCTGCAACCATCACATCCGCATCGTCAAACATAATAATCCGCGCCGCATCCCCAATAGCATGCGCCCCCGTAGAACATGCCGTCACGACAGCATGATTGGGCCCTTTATAGCCATGACGAATGGATACTTGTCCGCTGATTAAATTAATCAAGGCTCCGGGAATAAAAAAGGGGCTAATTTTACGCGGGCCCCTTTGAGCAAGGCTCAGAGCGTTTTGTTCAATACTATTGAGCCCACCAATGCCCGACCCAATCATCACCCCAGAGCGGCAAAGCTGTTCATCTGTTTCGGGCTTATAGCCAGAATTTTCAATCGCCATATCCGCCGCCGCAATGCCGTAAACGATAAAATCATCGACACGTTTTTGCTCTTTGGCATTCAGCCAATCAGCCGCATTGAAGCCAAGCGCGTCATGAATTTCACAAGCAACACGACAAGGCAAATCCGAGGCATCAAACTTCGTAATAGTTGATGCGCCCGATTTTCCAGCTATTATGTTTTTCCAAGAATCTTGGGACGTCGCCCCTAACGGCGTCACCCCCCCCATTCCTGTAACGACGACCCTTCTCATCATAATTTCTCAATTGTTTCCAAAAAAGAATAACCAAGCCTGAAAAGAGGCAAGGTTAATTAAGAAGCTTTCGTGATATAGGAAATCGCATCTGCAACCGTCAGAATACCTTCGCCAGCTTCATCAGGAATTTCAATCTCAAATTCTTCCTCAAAAGCCATCACCAACTCAACCGTATCGAGGCTGTCCGCCCCAAGGTCATCAATAAAGCTTGCGCCCTCAATAACCTTATCCGCTTCAACGTTCAGCTCTTCTACAACGATTTTCTTTACGCGTTCTGCAATATCACTCATCTTCATGTCCCTGTATATATTGTGGTGAACATCACCAAGTTAGAAATATGTATCACCCGAAAGGCTCTGACGGGTAAATATCAAATTTTACACAAATTGTCTAGTTATAGCTACACTAACCACAACGCCTTAAATCATACCACTTAAATCATATCACTTAAATATACTTTTAGGTCACACTTTAGATCATTGCCATGCCGCCATTGACATGCATGGTTTGACCCGTCACATAACTCGCCTCATCGCTTGCCAAATATAAAACAGCCGCCGCAATATCATCGCCCCCCCCAAGGCGACCCGCAGGGATCGATTGTATCAAAGCCTGTTTTTGTTCATCGGGCAAGCCATCCGTCATCGGCGTTGCAATAAAGCCCGGCGCAACGCAATTAACTGTAATGCTCCGAGAAGCAACCTCTTGAGCCAGTGCTTTACTCATGCCAACCAGTCCCGCTTTAGAAGCCGCATAATTTGCCTGACCGGGATTACCCGTCGCGCCAACAACGGACGTGATATTGATAATACGTCCAAACCGTCTTTTCATCATACCTTTCAAGCAGGCGCGCGCGAGCTGAAAGCTCGATTTGAGATTAACGTTCAACACCGCGTCCCAATCTTCGTCTTTTAGGCGCACAGCCAAATTATCACGCGTGATACCCGCATTATTGACAAGAATATCCACGCCGCTAAGTTCTGCGTCGGCTTTAGAAATCAACTCAGCCGCCGCCCCAGATTTTGAAAGATCAGCCACAAGTGCCACCCCGCCCTCGCCAAGCTCACCTGCCAGCTCTTGTAAAACCTCAACTCTCGTACCCGCCAACCCGACCCGTGCACCCGCCTGATGCAAAACCCTCGCAATATCACGACCAATACCCCCAGAAGCACCCGTCACTAAGGCTGTTTTACCACTTAAATCAAACATATTTATTCCCATTTATTCGCGTTGCGTTAAAGTGTTTCCAAAAAGGTGGCTATATCATCGCTCTTATTCAAAGCCACCGCATTTAATGTCTTATTAATCCGCCGCGCCAAACCCGTCAGGACTTTACCGCTGCCCACCTCAACCAAAGTACTAACGCCATTTTCACTCAACCATCTAACGCTCTGCGCCCAGCGTACAACACCCGTTACTTGTTGTACAAGCTGCTTGCGAATAATCTCTGGCTCACGGGTCGCCAAAGCCGTTACATTAGCCACCAAAGGCACACAAGGCGCATGCATCTCAACTTCCATTAAAGCCTGCGCCATGCGTTCAGCCGCCGGCGCCATCAAAGAACAATGAAAAGGCGCGCTCACCGGTAACGCCATAACGCGCTTGGCACCCGCCTCTTTTGCCAAATCACAAGCACGTTCCACCGCCGCTTTAGAGCCCGAAACAACCACTTGCCCCGGCGCATTATCATTCGCCGCTGCGCAAACCTCATCGCCCCGAGCCGCCTTTAAAGCAAGAGCCATAACAGTCTCAAAATCAAGCCCAAGCACAGCCGCCATCATCCCCTGACCAACCGGCACCGCATTTTGCATCGCCTGACCTCGAATTTTCAGCAACCGTGCCGTATCCCCAAGACTGAAACTACCCGCCGCCGCCAATGCCGCATACTCACCAAGACTGTGACCTGCCACATAAGTCACAGAATTTTCCAAATTAAAACCTTTACTTTCCAGCACTCTTATAATCGCCATCGAGACAGCCATTAAGGCGGGCTGGGCATTCTCGGTTAGTCTCAATATATCTTCTGGCCCCGCCCACATGATTGCCGAAAGATTTTGCCCAAGTGCGTCATCAACCTCTTCAAATACCTGCCGCGCTTGGCTGAATTGCTCGGCCAGTTCTTTGCCCATCAAAATAGCTTGGCTACCTTGACCGGGGAAAGTAAATGCATATGTCATGGCTGAACCTCCTAGGGGATATTTGTTTGCGCTAAAATTATCAATACAACCCTTCGCAAGGGTTGCCAAGCCTCTCTATTAAGTGTACACAGCCTTCATTGAAGTAAGTCTGGTTGGGGGCTGAAAGGAAATCGACGCAAAGGGTGTGTCAAAAAGGGTGTGTCAAAAAGGGTGTGTCAAAAAGGGTGTGTCAAAAAGGGTGTGTCAAAAAGGGTGTGTCGATTTGGTCATTTTGGGTTTAAGCATTTTGGGTTTAAGCATTTTAGGTTTAAGCATTTTAGGTTTAATCATTTTGATTTTATTTCTCTTGTCTCTGCTCTTGCGTTCCGTTGAGTCTTTCCGAGCTGGTGCGAACTGGTTCGACGTTGGAAGCTCGCTGGAGGCTCTGCGCCGGGCACAGTGAAAGGAAAGGCTATGTCTCTTTACGAGCATATTTTTATTTGCCGACAAGATATTTCTCAGCAGCAAGTTGAGGCTCTGGTTGAGCAATTCAGTACGGTCATTAATGATAATGGCGGGTCCATCAAAAAAACTGAATATTGGGGTTTGCGCACGCTGGCTTATCGCGTCAAAAAGAATCGTAAAGGCCATTATTCTCTTTTGAACATTGACGCCCCCCATGAAGCGGTGAGCGAAATGGAACGTCTTATGGGTCTTAATGATGATGTCATCCGGTTTCTTACCATCCGCGTGGACGTGCATGATGGCGAGCCTTCTGTGCCTTTGATGAACAAGGGGCGAGAAAAAAATGACCGCCGTTCATCTCACCGCGACACAACTGGCGAGCGGCGTAAAACAGACGTTGATAAACCTGTCGAGGCTTCATTATGAGTATGGCGAGCAAACCCTTTTATCGCCGCAAGAAATCTTGCCCGTTTTCAGGTGCCAATGCCCCTAAAATTGATTACAAAGACACACGTCTGCTACAACGCTCTGTATCGGAACGCGGGAAAATTATTCCGCGCCGTATCACGTCAGTTTCTGCTAAAAAGCAACGTGAACTGGCAAAAGCAATTAAACGAGCGCGGTTTCTTGCTTTGATACCTTATACGGTCGAATAGGGCGCGCGATACGCGCTATTAATCAAAGTAACTTAATGAATCACAGTAACTTAATGCATCAAAGTAACCTACATCAAGCCATTATATCTGGCCTCATATCGGGCATTGCGGCATGTTTTATGTTCATGTCCTTTATCTTGATGATTTTCACGCTCTTCCCGCTTATGCTCGCCGGGTTAAGCTGGGGGACAGTAACGGCTTTATTTGCTGGTGTTGTTTTTTTTGTTTTGGTTTCGCTTCTGACTGATCTTAGCTTGGGGTTGGCGGCCGGTCTTATATTTGCCGCTCCTGCTGTTTGGCTGGCGCATCTGACAACAGAATCAAAGCCGGATGAAAATGGCAAGCAGGTATTTTATTTTGCTGACCGCATTCTTTATTGGATTATGGGGATTGCCGCTTTTTTCACGCTTATCTTTTTTGCCCTCCAAGCCGATACGCAAGGCGGATTACCCGCCGTGCTAAGCCAGATGGTCTTGGCCGACACTGAGTTTCGTTCATTTTTGGTGACCTTGACCAATACCCCCATGACCGAGGAACGGGTAACGCTTTTAAGCCTTTATTTTATTATTATTATGCCATTTATCTGGGTACTGATGATGATTTCAAATCTACTCTTGGCACAAACAGTAAGTGCGCGCTTGAAGTGGAACATCCGTCCCTCGCCGGCTTATGGTCAGTTTAGCTTGCCTGTGAACATGGAGATTTTACTTGGGCTTGGTTTTTTCATTAGCTTTATGTCATCGGGCTGGCCGAGTGCTCTTGTTGCATCCCTGACAGGAATTGTGCTTTGCGGTTTTTTTCTATTAGGTCTTGTTACGCTTTATGTTATTTCGGGCGCATATAGTCATCCTTTTCGGCTTGGGCTCTTGGTGCTGACTTATGTTTTACTTTTCTTATTTTCTTGGGCTTATGTTCTGGTTAGCATTATTGGGATTTTGGAATCGCGGTTTGCTCTTCGGGCAAAATTTGCTCCCTCAAAACAACAGTGAAACCAAAAAAAGGTTGAATTTATAAGCTTATAATTTTTTAAGGTAATAATTGTTTTTATGAAATATTTGGTATAGAACCAGCTCATCAATAAAGGAGAAAAGTGATGCAAGTCGTATTGCTTGAAAGAATTTCAAAGCTTGGACAAATGGGTGATGTCGTCATGGTCAAAGACGGTTACGCGCGCAATTTTTTGCTTCCACAAGGAAAAGCATTACGGGCGAACAAAGTCAATCTTGAGCATTTTGAAACTGAACGCGCACAACTGGAAGCAACCAGCCTGAAACTCAAAACCGAGGCTGAGAGCGTCAAAGCCAAGATGGATGATGAAAGTGTTATTATTATCCGCCAATCCAGTGAAACAGGGCAACTCTATGGTTCAGTGAACACACGTGATATTGCCGCAAGTTTCAAAGAAGCCAGTTTCATCCTTGAGCGCACGCAGATTGTGCTGGAAGCACCGATTAAAGAGCTTGGTATTTACACTATTCAAATTATTTTGCACCCAGAAGTTTCTGCCGCTGTTCAGGTAAATGTTGCCCGTACCCAAGAAGAAGCCGAACGCCAAGCACGCGGGGAAAATGTAACTATTGAAGCCAAACAAGACAAGGAACAAGAGAGTGAAGAAGAGGCGATAAATATAGATGACATTTTCGAAGAAGGGGCGAAAGTTGAGTTAGCTGAAAAAACCGAAGCTGAAGCTGAAATAACCCCTGTAGAAGCTGTTGACGAGACTTCTGAGACTTCTGAGACTTCTGAGACTTCTGAGACTTCTGAGACTTCTGAAACTTCTGAGACTTCTGAGACTTCTGAAACTTCTGAAACTTCTGAAACTTCTGAAGACTCATAAAAGCAAAAAGTTTTCCCCACTATCCCCATTATTCACAAGCTTAAAAATTTATTTTTTGGTCTTGGGAATTTATTTTATAGGCTTTGCTATTTTTTGTGTCTAAAGCTAAGTAATGGATTCGCAAGTCACACAAATTCCGCCGCCCCAAGAAACGCCCGCCTTTAGAGCATTACCGCATAATATTGAAGTCGAGCAAGGCTTTCTTGGTGCTTTGCTGGTCAATAATGACGTGCTTGATAAGGTCGAGGATTTTCTTATGCCGCGCCATTTCCATGACCCTGTCCATGGACGTATTTTTGAAGCGGCGATCAAATTTATTACCAATGGCAATTCAGTTTCTCCGGTGACGCTGAAAACTTATTTCGAACATGATGAGGGATTACAACAACTTGGCGGGACAAATTATTTATCAAAACTGGCCAGTAATGCCACCACAATCATCAATGCACGCCAATATGGTCAGACCATTTATGATCTTGCTATCCGTCGTGAACTGATTGATCTGGGCGAGGCAATGGTCAATACCGCTTATGATTCTGAAATTGATAACGCGCCCGACCAGCAAATCGAATTTGCCGAACAAGGCTTATATGAAATTGCTGAAAAAGGCGTTCATCAATCAGGCTTTATTAATTTTAATGACTCAATCGCGAGCGCACTTGAAATGGCCGAGCGTGCCTATCAGCGCGATGGCCATCTTTCGGGATTATCTTCTGGCTTTACAGGGCTGGACAATGCCATCGGGGGTTTGCAAGAAAGCGATTTACTTATCATTGCCGGGCGTCCTGCTATGGGCAAGACGGCTCTTGCGACAAATATTGCTTTTAAAGTTGCCAAAAACCATGCGCGGGCTTGGCAAGAAGGCAATGTCGAAGAATTGCCCGATGGTTCAAGAAAAGCCCGCGATGGGGCTGTGGTGGCATTCTTTTCGCTCGAGATGTCTGCCGAACAGCTCGCAACAAGAATTATTGCCGAACAGACAGAGATCTCTTCAAATAACATCAGAAAAGGCGATATATCAGAAGAACAATTTAGACGCCTTTATGATAGTGCGCGTGATTTGCAATCTATGCCTCTTTATATTGACCATACAGGGGCTATTCCCATATCGACCTTATCCGCACGGGCAAGACGGTTGAAAAGACAACATAATCTTGGGCTGATTGTGGTTGATTATTTGCAACTCGTCAGAAGCTCTTATAAGGGGGCTTCGGAAAACAGAGTGCAAGAAATTAGCACTGTGACACAAGGGCTAAAAGCTCTGGCAAAAGAGCTGGATGTTCCTATTATTGCTCTTTCGCAGCTATCGCGCCAAGTTGAAAATCGTGATAATAAGCAACCCCAGCTTTCTGATTTGCGCGAGTCGGGTTCAATCGAACAAGATGCAGATATTGTGATGTTCGTTTATCGTGAAGAATATTACGTTTTGAAAGAAGAGCCTCAAGCCGGCACAGAAGAGCATATGGTCTGGCAAGAAAAAATGGATGCAGTTCACGGCAGAGCCAATCTTATCATTGGTAAAAACAGGCATGGGCCTGTCAGCACCGTCAAACTCGCCTTTGAAGCCAAAGTGACTCGCTTTAAAGATTTAGTAGAAGAGGACCACCTGCCTGAAAGAACTAATGGCTAAGAATATTTTAACCAACGCGCCCCTTGACCATGCTCATTTGAGTATTGATCTTTCTGCATTAATTGCAAATTACCAGTCTTATGTCGCCCTTACCCCAACGGCCCAAACCGCCGCCGTCGTTAAAGCCGATGCCTATGGGCTAGGCATCGACCAGATTGCACCTGCTTTGTCTCGGGCCGGGTGCAAAACCTTCTTTGTCGCCCAAGCGCGCGAGGGCGCACAACTGCGCGTGATTTTAAACCAACAAAACCAAGCAGGCGATATTTACATATTAAATGGCTATATCAGCGGCGCGGCGGACTATTATGCTCAACATATTTTGCGCCCGTGCCTTGGTAGCCTTGAAGAAATAAATCAGTGGCAAGCACAGGGCAGAACAAACCCCGCCTTACACGCTACCTTACACCCCGCTTTACACCCCGCTTTACACATTGATACAGGCTTTAACCGATTGGGGCTGTCACAAAATCAAATCGATCAACTCCCCGATAGCTTCACCCCCTCGCTTTTAATGAGCCATTTAGCCTGCGCCGATGAACCCGACCATCCTATGAACCAGCAACAAATTTCTATGTTCCAAACAAATACTGAACATTTTGCAACTATTCCAGCTTGTTTGGCAAATTCTGCAGGCACATTGCTAGGGCAAGACTATCATTTTGATATGGTGCGTATTGGGATCGGTCTTTACGGCGGCGCACCAACTAAAAATGGCAAAACCGCAGGGCAATGCGTTGCCAGCTTGCAAGCCCCCGTGCTCCAGCTAAGACACGTCAAAGCCGGCGAGAATATCGGATATGGCGCGACTTTCATGGCAAATAATGATATGGATATTGCGATTTTAAGCATTGGTTATGCAGATGGGTTTCCGCGACGGCTGGGGCGCGATAAATATGACAAAACACCTTTTGCACAAGTTATTCTTGAGGGCCAAAAATGCCCTCTCTTGGGGCGCATTTCCATGGATTTACTCGCGGTTGATATTAGCCACGTCCAAGCAAACATTGAGCGCGGGCAAATGGCAGAGCTGTTTGGGACTACCATCGCGCTTGAAACCGTGGCACAACAAGCAAAGACAATTTCTTATGAGCTTTTGACACAGCTTGGAACACGCTATAAACGGGTTTATAAGAATGGTTAAACGAGCATATAACCCAACAACTCAATAGGCAATCCATATAGGCAATCCATATAGGCAATCTAATGAACCTTATCGCTAAAATCGGAAGTTTAACCCTTAGTTTTATCGCCAGTGTTGGTGCTTTATCAGTTTTTATTGTGCGCACAATATCAGCCGTGATAGGCGCGCCCCATTATGTACACCTCATCGGACAACAAATGTTGCGCATCGGATATTTTTCTTTGCCTGTTGTCGCCCTTACTTCATTTTTCACAGGCGGCGTGCTGGCGTTACAGATTTATTATGGCGGCAATGAATTCAACTCAGAAACGATTGTCGCAAGTATTGTCGCGCTTGGTATTACCCGTGAATTAGGCCCTGTGCTGGGCGGATTAATGGTGGCGGGGCGTGTGAGCTCTGCCATTGCCGCCGAAATTGGAACCATGCGCGTAACTGAACAAATTGATGCTCTGTCCACGCTCTCAACGGACCCTTATAAATATCTGGTTGCGCCGCGCATTGTCGCCGCCTTGATTACCCTGCCCTTGCTTGTGATGATTGCAGACATAATTGGCGTTATGGGCGGCTTTGTGGTCAGCACTCAATTGCTCGATTTTAACGCCGCTCTTTATGTGCAACGCACCATTGATTTTATCTCATTGGATGACATTACATCTGGCTTGATTAAAGCGTCCGTATTCGGCTTTATCATCGCTATTATGGGATGCTTTAACGGCTATTTTTCAGCCGGCGGCGCACAAGGCGTCGGACGCGCAACTACAAATGCAGTGGTCAGCTCATCAATTTTGATCCTGTCCTCCAATTACATTATGACTTCTTTGCTGTTCTCGAACTGAGATAAAAATGACACACCTAAATGCCGTCGAACTGTCAGCTATATGCAAGAAATTCAGAAGCAACCGAGTCCTTCAAGGCATTGACTTGACCGTTGAGCAAGGTCAATCTGTTGTTGTGATTGGCGCGTCTGGAAGCGGTAAATCCGTCATGCTGAAAACCATTTTGGGCTTACTCAAACACGATACAGGCTCCATTAAGATCAATGGCATTGAGACAACAAATATCAGCCAAGCCAAGCAACATGACATCAACAAGCAATTTGGGATGCTGTTTCAAAATGGCGCCTTATTCGATAGTTTGAAAATATGGGAAAATGTCGCTTTCATCGCTTGCCAACATGAGGGATGCGGCGAAGAACAAGGGCGCGATATTGCCCTTCAAGCTCTTGAACGCGTTGGGCTGGGGCGGGATTTACTTGACCGCTCACCTGCTTTGCTTTCTGGCGGGATGCGCAAGCGCGTTGGACTGGCACGCGCGATTGCGGCTAGCCCTAAGATCATTTTCTTTGACGAGCCAACCACCGGACTCGACCCGATTATGACGGATGTGATTAACCATCTTATTCGAGAATGCGCACAAGAGCTTAAAGCGGCAACGCTCACCATCACCCATGACATGTCAAGCGTGCGCACGATTGCCGATAAAGTTGCGTTTTTGTATCAGGGGACAATCATCTGGCAGGGCAATCAAGAAGATATGCAAGCAAGCAAGAACCCGTTCCTGAACCAATTTGTTGACGGTCTGGCACAAGGGCCTATCCATGTGGAAGGCACTGACTAATGGCAAAAGCTAACATACAATATGTTTGCCAATCCTGCGGCTGTGTCAGTATGAAATGGAGCGGCAAATGCGAAGAATGCGATGCGTGGAATACGCTTAGTGAAGAAAAATCTCATGCGGCACCGCCTTTGGGGCGCGGTGCTAAAACGGCCAAAGGCAAAGCGCGTATAATTGAATTAACGACTCTGTCCGGTAAGGCAGAAACTCTGCCGCGAAGTAAAACAAATATTGAAGAATTTGACCGTGTCATAGGCGGGGGATTTGTGCCGGGCTCTGCCATTTTGCTTGGCGGGGATCCAGGCATTGGTAAATCTACTATTCTTTTGCAAGCCGGGGCGGCACTTGCCGCTCAGGGCAATCGGGTTGTTTATATATCTGGCGAGGAATCCATCGCCCAATTAAGAATGCGGGCACGCCGCCTGAACTTGGCCGATGCGCCGGTTAAATTGGGCGCGCAAACGAATGTTTCTGATATTTTAGCAACCCTAAAAAATGGCGACACACCAGACCTCGTTATTATTGATTCCATTCAAACCATCTGGTCACCAAGCATTGAAAGCGCGCCCGGCACAGTATCTCAGGTGCGCGCCGCAGCACAAGAGCTTATCCACCACACAAAATTAGCCCAAACAGCTCTCGTGCTGGTCGGACACGTAACTAAAGATGGACAAATTGCCGGCCCCCGCGTGCTTGAACATATGGTCGATACAGTCGTCTATTTCGAAGGCGACAGAGGACATAGTTTTCGCATTTTACGTTCGGTAAAAAATCGCTTTGGCTCAACTGATGAGATCGGTGTGTTTGAAATGCGCGGCATTGGGTTGGCGCAGGTCTCTAACCCGTCCGCTCTTTTCTTGGAAGCACGCGAGCAAAATGTTCCGGGCTCGGTTGTCTTTGCGGGCATTGAAGGCACGCGTCCTTTGCTGGTTGAAATTCAAGCACTCGCTGTTGCTTCTTCTTTGGCAGCCCCAAAACGCGCCGTTGTCGGCTGGGACCATAACCGCCTCGCAATGGTATTGGCCGTATTAGAAGCACGGTGTGGTATCAGCTTTGCTGGAAAAGACGTTTTTTTAAATGTTGCCGGCGGCTTGCGGATTTATGAACCCGGCGCAGACCTTGCCGTAGCAGCAGCATTAATTTCTTCTGTGACCAATTGCGCAATCCCAAATGATACAACCATCTTCGGAGAAATTAGCCTTTCGGGTACCGTCAGACCCGTCAGCCAAACCATGGCGCGTTTGAAAGAAGCCTCAAAGCTTGGGTTCTCAAGAGCCTTGTCGCCATTACCCGTCAAGCACGATACGCCCCCCCTTCATGTAACCAATATTGAAAACCTTGGTGATTTATTGCAAATTCTGGGTATTTCAAAAAATAAAGAATAAAAATGACTTATTACCTTTCCATCCTTGATATTATTCTATTGGTCGCCATTTTTATCTCGACTGTGATATCTGTTTTGCGAGGCTTCACAAAAGAAGTGCTATCCATAACCGGATGGCTGTTAGCTATCTTTGGCACGCTGTATAGTTTTCCCTATACGAAACCATTGGCACACACTTATATCACGATAGATTGGCTGGCTGACGGCGTTTTATTTGCCGTTACTTTTCTGATTATTTTGGGAAGCTTTTTTCTGATTTCCAATAGCTTGGCAAAAAAAATGAAAAAAAGTGATCTAGGCTCACTTGATCGTCTATTAGGCGGTATTTTCGGCGTGTTGCGGGGATTATTAGTCATTATTTTTGCCTATTATGTCATTTTGCTCCTGCTTCCTTACGAGGAACATCCTGACTGGCTCAAAAACGGAAAATTAATGCCGCATATAATTCGGCTTAGCACCAATGTCATGCACCTCATTCCTATTGAAAACTTGTCTGAGCGCATGGGCACGATAAAAGAAATACTCGAAGGCATTCGAGAAGACGTAAAGGAACCCTGACAAATTAACCCGTTCGGGCTATAAGCCTTTATGACACAAATATTAGCGGTTTTTTAAACAGTCGCATGAGTAGGTGAAATTGACCAATCTGACAAAACATGACCTCAACGGCGATAGGCTCCGCGAAGAGTGCGGTGTTTTTGGCATATATAACCATCCAGATGCGGCCGCGCTAACGGCCCTAGGGCTTCATGCGCTGCAACATAGAGGCCAAGAGGCGGCGGGCATTGTGAGCTTTGATGGTGAAAGATTTAATTCCGAGCGACGGCTTGGTCTCGTGAGTGAGAACTTCACCAAAGCTAATATCATTGACCGTCTTGAAGGAAAGTCTGCTATCGGGCATGTGCGTTATTCCACAACCGGAGAAACTATTTTACGCAATGTACAGCCCTTATTTGCTGATCTTGCGGGCGGGGGTTTTGCTTGTGCGCATAATGGCAATTTGACCAATGCCTTGACCCTGCGCAATGAGCTGGTTAAGCGTGGCGCAATTTTCCAATCTACTTCGGATACTGAAACCATTTTGCAATTAGTGGCACGCGCCCAGCGACGCCAAACAATCGACCGCTTGATTGATGCTCTTTTTCAAATTCAAGGCGCTTATAGCTTGGTTGTTCTGACCAATAAAAAACTCATTGGCGCACGCGACCCGCTTGGTATTCGCCCGCTCGTTTTGGGCGATTTGGACGGCTCCCCCGTTTTGGCATCTGAGACCTGTGCGCTGGATATTATTGACGCACGCTTTGTACGCGAAGTCGAAAATGGCGAGATTATTGTCATCACCGAAAAAGGAATTGAAAGCTTCAAGCCATTTCCTGAAACAGTGCCGCGGCCTTGCATTTTTGAATATATTTATTTCTCCAGACCCGATTCTATTCTTGATGGGCGTAGCGTTTATGACTACCGCAAAGACTTCGGAAGAATGCTCGCCCAAGAAAGTGGCGTTGTCGCAGATATTGTTATTCCAGTGCCAGATAGCGGTGTCCCCGCCGCTTTGGGATATGCTGAAAAAGCAAATATTCCTTTTGAAATGGGTATCATCCGCAATCATTATGTGGGGCGCACATTTATTGAACCCAGTCAGGCTGTTCGCCAATTAGGCGTTAAACGCAAACATAATCCTAATAAGGCGCATGTTGCGGGCAAGCGGGTTGTCTTGATTGACGATTCTATTGTGCGCGGCACAACATCTTTTAAAATTGTTGAAATGATGCGCGAAGCCGGGGCTGCCGAAGTTCATATGCGCATTGCTTCTCCGCCCATCACCCATCCAGATTTTTACGGCATCGACACCCCAGATAAAGAACAATTACTCGCCGCAACACATAGCCTTAAACAAATGTGTGCCTATATTAATACTGACAGTCTTGCTTTTTTGAGCATTGACGGCGTGTATCGTGCCATGGGACACAAACAAGGACGCAATGCAAAACAGCCACAATATACCGACCATTGTTTTACGGGTGATTATCCAACGCCTCTTACTGACCGACAGGGACGTGAGGAAATTCAACAACTTTCTCTTTTGAAAGAAAAAGCAGATTAAAAATAGGCTAAAAATAGGCTAATTAAGAGTGACCGAAAATTCTTCTCATCACACACGCCAGCGCATTGCTCTTGTGACGGGTGCTAGTCGGGGCATTGGACGCGCCGTTGCACTCGCGCTTGCGGCAAAGGGCGACCATGTTTTACTGCTCGGGCGAAATGAGGAAACGCTGGCTGGTGTTTATGATGAAATAATTGCCGCCAGCGGCGCAGCAACTGGTGTGCCGATGGACATAACCGATTATGCGGCACTCGATAGGCTTGGGGCGGTGATAGCTGAAAAATGGCAACGTCTTGATGTGCTCGTTGGTAATGCGGGCAGCCTTGGCCCGATAACACCTGTTGCTCATATTGCTGGCGATGCGTTTGAAAAAATGATGGCGGTGAATGTTACGGCAAATGCCCGCCTTATTCAGTCTATGGAAGCTTTATTGCTCGCCTCGCCTGCGGGGCGTGCTGTTTTTGTAACGTCTGGCGCGGCGCAAAGTGCCAAACCATTTTGGGGCGGCTATGCGACATCAAAAGCAGCTCTTAATACTCTTGTGCGGTGCTGGGCGCATGAACAACAAGCAACATCTTTAAAAATCAATTTGCTCTCCCCTGGCCCCGTTCGCACGGCCATGCGCGCCAAAGCCATGCCCGGCGAAAACCCCGATAGTCTCCCCCAAGCAGAAGACATAGCACCGCTTTTTATTAAGATGCTATCTCCCGCATGGCAAGAGACGGGGCAGATTATTAATTACCGCCAGACTTAATATCTTTTTTGGGCGTAGAAACAGGCGCAACACATGCTTCTACAATACGCGCACAATGCTTCTTAGCCCGTTGCGAGGTCATGTCATAGCTAACTTTAGTAACTTTTGCAGCTTGCGTCCAAATACCAACGCGGCAACCTTTTTGGGTTATGTTACTGCGCCCCCAATGACCCAAAGGCCCAAAACGAGCGTAACTATAACCACAACGATAATCATAAGCTAAATATGGACAGGCAAGATAACCGGCGTGCAAAGGGTCTTGGTCAATGCGAGTTGTTACATTAATATAAGTTAGAACCTGCTTATTTTTGCCAAGATTAACCGTTGCATCAGGCAAGCCCGCACAAGTCACAATATCCTCAGCAGACTTTCCCACCAAGGACTGCGAAGCACTTTTCAAAAAATTATCCATTTCTGGGTTAGCCTGAAAACTTGCGCACCCGCAAAGAACCATACTGAACAGAACACCGCTAAAAATATTTTTAATTTTTATCATTTCCATTCCTTTCATCAAAACTTCTATGCCTAACATTACTTTCAAATTCAAATTTTGGGAAGCCTATATGATGAGCATAGCAAAATTATTTAGAGGCTACATAAGGGTTTTTTCCTTGGCGAATGAAAAATCTGATAGGCGTTCCGGATAAATCAAAGTTTTCGCGCAAAGCGTTCGTCAAATAGCGTATATAGGAATCTGGAACAGCATTGCCGCGACTAGAAAAAGCAACAAATGTTGGCGGTCTGGCTTTTGCTTGCGTCACATAACGCAATTTTACCGCCCGCCCCTTATCGGCTGGGGGGGGATGTTTACTAATCGCCCCTTCTAGCCATTTATTCAGCTTAGCGGTTCCAATACGTGCATTCCAGATTTCCTGCTGACGCGCAACCGCCGGCATTAGCCCCGCAATGCCTTTGCCTGATTTTGCAGACATCATCAACACCGGAACACCTTTGAGTTTTGGTAAAGCAAACTCAAGCTTATCACGCACAATTTCACGCACTTCATTACGGTCCAGCTTCAAATCCCATTTATTAACGGCAATCACCAAAGCCCGCCCTTCGCGCTCAACAAGGTCAGCCAACTGAATATCCTGCTTATCAAACGGCGTTTCAGCATCAATCAACAACACAACAACTTCAGAAAATTTGACGGCACGCAAGCCATCAGCAACAGAAAGCTTTTCAAGTTTCTCCGTCACCCGCGATTTACGCCTAACCCCTGCCGTATCCCAAAGTTTAATAAAACGCGTCACATCTCCTGTTTTTGTTTTTTGTATCCATTGCCATTCAACCCCGATGGCGTCTCGCGTGATACCCGCTTCTGGCCCTGTTAAAAGGCGTTCCTCACCAAGCAGCTTATTGATCAATGTTGATTTTCCAGCATTAGGTCGCCCAAGAATTGCCACCCGCATCGGTTTTTCCAAATCAAGCGTAAAAGGAACATCAGGGTCAAACGCCTCATCTTGCTCTTCGTTCCATGCCTTTTGAGTTTCGGGAAAAGCCGTTATGGCATCGCGCAGCAATGTATAAAGATCGCCCATACCATTACCATGTTCAGCTGATAGGCCTATTGGCTCACCTAGTCCTAGCTCGTAGGCTTCGAAAAAACCGCTCTCGCCTGCTTTGCCTTCATATTTATTGGTCGCAAGTATAATCGGCTTTGTTGTACGGCGGATTAAATCAGCAAAATACCTGTCCTGTGGCATAATACCAACGCGTGCATCTGTTAGCATCAAAATCATATCTGCTTGCGCCATCGCCAATTCTGTTTGTTGGCGCATCCGCGCTTCTAAAGACCCTTGGGGCGCATCTTCTAAACCGGCTGTATCAACAATATTAAACCGCAAATCACCAAGCTTAGCATCGCCCTCGCGCCGATCACGCGTCACCCCCGGGCGGTCGTCAACAAGTGCCAGCCTTCGGCCAGTCAAACGATTGAAAAGGGTTGATTTCCCAACATTGGGACGCCCTACAATAGCCAGGGTAAAAGTCATTTTATTTTCTCAAAACCACATCTAACGATAGGCAATAAGGCGCCCATCATCGGTCAAAATATATAAGGTTTTATTCGCAACCACAGGCGTAACTTGAACAGGATCATCAACCTCAAGCCGACTTAAAATGTCGCCCGTATATGGAGAAAGCGTCACAACCTCGCCAAGACTTGACGCCAATATGACCCGGTCTGTCGCCAAAATAGGCCCTGACCAAGTTATCGGCGATTCAAAATCTTCATTTTCATATCTGGTCAATTGCTTGACCCAGCGCACACGTCCCTGACTGCGGCTGATACAAACCACTTCTGCATCAATCGTCACCACATAAATATTATCTCCAGCGACCCAAGGTGTCTCAATTGAAGTTATCTCCGACATCCAAACGCGCTCGCCTGAACGCAAATCAATCGACACCATGCGCCCCCCCCGCGACACAGCAAATACACGGTCACGGTCAATCACAGGACGCCCAATAATTGCATTAAGATCTGAAAGCGGCGTCAATTGACTCGCCCGCGTTAAACTATCTGACCAATTGACCAAGCCATTATTGGTTCGCATCGCAAGGACTTCGCCAGAGGTGAAACCTGCCACAACCAGCTCACCCGAAACGGCCGGACTGGTTGAAGACAAAATAGTGGCCGGTTCTAAAATGGCTGTCTGATTCCATTGGCGCGCCCCGTCTTGGGTAGAAAAAACCTGCAATTGATTATCATGGCTGATGGCAAATATGCGCTCATCAGCAACAGTCGGCGCGGCTCTGAAGGGGATTGACGTCTGCACACGCCACTTAATAACCCCCGTTTGCGCATTAAGTGCTATCACCTCGCCAAAGCCTGTGACAGCAAATATCTGCCCCTTATAATAAGCAATACCGCCGCCAAATCCGTCTTCAATATCGCCATCATCTGGCACTAAATCCGTACGCCAGATACGCTTGCCCGTATCCGCATGAACCGCCGCAATGCGCAAATCAGCACCAAGAGCAAACACTTTGTTTTCAGCCATAAGAGGCGGCGCCGTAATTTTGATATTCCGAGTGCTGCCTCTAACCATCTTGGCGTTAAAAAGTTCAGCAATGGTTTCGCCTAAGGCTAGATGATGCGCGACATTATCGGCAAAACCGCCGGGCTGTGTCCAGTTTGGATTGATATAAGGGGGCGGCAAAACAATTTTTTGATTAACCAGCCTAGGGTCTGCCTCCAAGCGTCTTTCAAAACTGAGAACAGAGATACGTTCGCCTTTGATTTTTTTCTTCGCACCCCCTTCATCGCCGCTAAACGCCCCGCAAGCCGACAAAAAAGAAGCCGCGCAAAGGATCATAACGCCCTTTAAAAACATTTTATAATTCATCATTTTTAAACTCCAGAACCGCGTCAGCTACTTAGCACCCTGTTGCAGATAAGCGTTCACATTTTTATTCAAGACCTCAAGGCGAAGCCGCAATTGAGCCGGCAAATTAGAGTCTCCCAACGCCATGTTCAGCAATTCCTTAGACCTTAGATAATCTTTTTCTTGAAAATAACTTAAAGCCAAAATTTCACGCGCCATATGACGAAATGGGTTTTGTGCATCAAGAATGTTTTTCAACCGCTTTTCTAGTTCAGCAGGCTTTGCCGTGTCAACCAGCAAAGACACAGACGCAAGTTGAGCATAATCACGCATCGCAACAGGCAATGACCGATTAGCCGCAAGGGCATCATAAATTACCACGGCTTCATCCTCGCGCTCTTCTTCATTGAGAAGTTTTGCACGGCGTAAGTCCGCCAAAATCTGATATGCGTTATTCTTATTTGCGCTGAATTTAGCCAATGCAAGCACTTGCTCATCAATATTAGCCGCCTCAATTTCTGACAGTAGGGTTTCATAAGCGGCTGAAGCTTGCTCATTTTTATTGGAAACCAAAGCCTGCCAACCAGATGAACCCGCAACAACCAAAATAATCACAAGCGCAACACCGATAACATAAATACCGTATTTCCCCCAGACAGCACCAAGACGGTCTTGTCTCAGTTCAGCATTAATTTCATCAAAAATATCAGCCACCTATTACTCCTTAACTTGAAAAATTTTATGCATGAAGACGCAAAAATAAACTATCAGCCCATAAAAGCCAAAGGCAATGTGTACCCTGTCAAAAAGGTTAAAACAATCACCTTTTAAGGTTTTTTCTTCATACTATAAATATGCTCTTTGGCAGGGAATTCGCGTGAGCGCACAGCTTTTGCATAATTTTGCGCCGCCGAAGCAATCTGCTCGCCAAGACTTGCAAACTCTTTAACAAATTTCGGCGTGCTCGGAGATAAGCCCAGCATATCCTCAGACACCAATATCTGACCATCACAGCTTGGCGAAGCACCAATCCCGATCGTCGGAATAGTCAACTTAGCCGTTATATGGTCGGCTAAATCGCTAGCCATGCCCTCTAAAACAACCGCAAAAGCACCCGCTTCTTCAACAGCTAGCGCATCCGCTATCAGGTCATCCCATTGCTCTTTCACGCGCCCTTGGGTCTTGAAGCCGCCCATAATATTCACGCTTTGCGGGGTTAAGCCAATATGAGCCATAACCGGAATCCCGCGCTGATACAAATATCTCACCGTTTCTGCCATGCGTTGCCCGCCTTCAAGCTTGATGGCCTGGCAATTGGTTTCCTTCATCACGCGCGCGCCATTATGAAAAGCCTGCGACGGGCTTTCCTCATAAGACCCAAAAGGCATATCCACCACAACCAAGGCACGGCTGGAGCCGCGCATCACTGCCGCACCGTGAGCAATCATCATATCTAATGTTACGCCCAACGTGCTGTCCATGCCATACATGACCATGCCCAGACTATCGCCAACCAGCATTAAGTCAACATGCGGATCCAGTAGTCTGGCGGTGTGCGCATGATAAGCCGTTAGACAGACAATCGGGTCTCCGCCATTGCCTTTTCGAGATTGTAGCTCCGGTACAGTGACGCGCTTAATGACTGGCGGTGATTGAACAGACATGAATTTCTTCCACGGTTTCTTTCAAATTTGCCCCGAAGCTAGCCTATTAAGTTTATTGATTCAATCATTCAATCATTCAATCATACAATCATTCAGTGATGCAGTGATTTGCTTGCCCGCATATTATGCCGCCACCTCAGAAGACAAAAATCACCTCACGGCTATTGGCTCACGTTTTGTTTAGAGACACCAAAGTGACGCCAACAATGATAAAAAAAAGCCCTAAAATTGCCTGAGAACTGAGGGCTTGTTTATAAAAAACATAACTCAAAAGCGCGATGGTAAAAACCCCAAGCCCAGACCAAGAAGCATACACAATTGCCAATGGCAGTTTTTTAATCACAAATGTCAGGCAGAAAAAAGACAAAAGATAGCAAATAATCATAATGCTTGTTGGCACTATTTTCGAAAAACTTTGGGTTGCCGGCAATAAGAGTGTTCCAGTTACTTCAAATATAATAGCCCCAAGCAAACTCAAATAAGTACTCATGTTTATGCGTTTCTTTCTTGCTGGCGGGTTTTTACGAATCTTAGAACACGCATCACATAAGCTAAAACCATCACACCCAGCAAGACCATATAAATGGGTGCGTTATCGTCTGAAAGCACGCGCCCCAAATATGTATAGGTAAAAGTAGCTGCCAACACATGAGCACCCGTTAAGTGAAGGCGATGCCATTTTTGCCGCCCCAGCTTGCTTACAGCTTTATCGTTAGAAGTTAACGCCATAGCATACATCATCAAGAATCCAAATCCCCCGCCGAGCAAGATAATCACAAGCGGAGACTCTTCTGACATGACGTAAAATAAAGTTAACGCCACCAGATGTACCGTTTGGGTCACGGCAAAACAAAGCCCTATCGCGCGTCTGTGTAAAACAAGCCACCGACTTGCGCCATGACGCCACAGAGCAAATAATGGCCCCGCTAAGAAGCTAAGTGCAAAAAAGATAAAACTAAGGCGTGCCGTATATCTTGCCCAAAATTGATAGCTATCACCTTGCACTCCATCAGCAAACACCCCGATTGTCAAAACCATACTCAGAGCAAAAGATGATATGAGCCATAATGATAAATTTTCTGAAATGCGTTTTTCCATCTGCTTCTTTCCTCCATTTGCGTGCGCGTGTTTCATACAATCATTACAAAATACTCTCTTTGTAATTTTTATTGAAAAAATTTATCTCTTCAATGTTTTTACAATTTCATCGACCTTAACATCAAATTCCGCCTCTCCTTTTAGGGACTCTTTAATGCACGCGCGAAGGTGTGTCTTTAATATTTTCCCCTCAACAGTCGTGAGGGCATTCTTAACCGCCTTAATCTGATTTAAAATATCAATGCAGTATTTTCCATCTTCGATCATTTTTTCAACGCCCCTCATTTGCCCCTCAACACGGCGGATGCTTGATAGTTGATTTTTATGGCATGGATGAGGCATGATTTATAAATAATAAGGAACAATATAAGTAAAAATGCTCGCAAACAAAAATATGACCACAGAAACATAATAGATATATCTAGATCTTCTTCTTGTCTGCGCACATAATCGGCCCAATTCCAAATCCGTAGGACAAGGCATAGAGTAGGTTTTATAATTTATATAACCTGCCACGATAATCATGCCCATAGCAAAAAAAGTGATATAAAGTTTGTATTGAGACAAAACTATTAAAAAGGGAAAAATTGTTATTAAACTTGCAAAACTCGCCCCCGCGCCCAAAGCAACAAAAAGAGCAGGTAAAGCACAGCAAATAAGCGTCGAGGATGAGGCAAATAATGAAAAAATATTTGCCGTTTTATCAGTCATAATTTGAGTCTCATCCATTACGAAACTTCTATGATTTGGATGCCCGTTGCATTTTGCCCATTGGCAAGAATTTTCTTTTTAATATCTTCAAAATCAATATCTTCGGCTCGCCTATATGCGACCAACACCTTCCCTCGGTCTAGGTCAACATCAATTTTTTGAACACTCTTATCTTTTTTGAATGTTTTTTCTATACCGCGGGCGCAAAAGTCACACACCATACCGTTCACACTGATTATGGCAATTTGAACGCGGCTTAATCCATCGATAAATTTATTGAATCTATCAGGCTTAACATCCAATCCCTTGCCATCGCGTAAAGCTTCATGAAGCTGTCCCTCATCAGAATGAGCGGGCATATTATTTGCCTGATGAGGCTGTGCCCATAGGCTGGTGTTCAGCAATAAAAATAGGCTCAAGATTTTTTTCATAATGTCTCCTTAAAATCTATAGATTAAATGCACATCCCATTCAGTTTTATCATTATAGCCAAACTCCATCAGATAATTGCCCTTAAAAAACTTCAAAATTGGATATGTAGACCAATTATTTGTGAGTGAATTTTTCTTTGATTTAATCATTATCCAAGTGTGTAAATCTCCATAAGCACCTTTATAGGGTGCAACGCCTAATTGCAAATATTGGTCTGAATAATCTTTAATCTTCGTTTTAGTTTGTTTGTATCCAAATCCGCTAAACCAACGCCGCGTTTCCCAGTCACCATGGATTGCGTAAAAGTAATTATCTAAACCATCTGAGGATAGGCCTGAGTGAAAATATAAATTTCTCTGAGAAGTTTGAGTGTTCTTTCTGTTTAATAAATATGTGAATCTAAGATAAGAGTATTTTTTGTTAAAATATTTATCTTCAACGCCTTCAATGCCAATCGAATATTTGTAAGTTGGCGAGTAATGAAAATAAATCGAGTCTTTCATATTATCGGAAAAAGACATCACCGTATATCCGCCGGGATATGAAATTGGCCTTGCAGCCGCATAATTTACAAAGTCTATAAAGACCAAAGGCATTAAAAGTAACAGTGTAATTTTCAATATACCCATAGGGGGTATACTAAATTAACTAAAAGAGAAAAGCAAGCAAGTAAAATTTATCCTGTCTTTTTCTAACATCAAAGCCGTGCGCTTTTTGATTCTCGAACTTTCTTTCAGAGTCTAAATTAATTTTGCATACCCATTCCTACCGTCAGCCAATGCATCTTTTTACATATAATTAACCAAAATAGCCCTTTTCAGGTGCCTCATGACGCCATGCGTTTGAAGGCAAACGCGTGCCTATCAATAAACTGATGCTTGAGCACCCCTAATATATGTGCCCCCAAAACAATATAGACTAAATACGGCAACAGATATTTATGTACACTTCCCCAAATTATATAAACATCACTCTGCGCCCATAGTGGCGGTAATTCCCAAATAAAGAAATATGTTGGGTAGCCGTGATAGCTCGTCATCATAAATCCTGTAATGGGGAAAAAGATCATCATAAAATATAATGTTAAGTGTGCGCCGTGAGCAAGTTTGCGTTCATGGGGTTTAAGAGACGCATCAAGCACCGGGCGCGTTGATAATCTGTTCCATACCAATCTAAGCAGTACTAAAAAAAACACAGTTACACCGAGAGTCTTGTGAACAACATAATAAGCATTTCTATATTCTGTGCCTTCTGTAATGATGGAGGAAAAAATTCCCATAGGAATGAGGGCAAGAAAAAGAAAGGCAATCGTCCAATGTAGCAAACGTGAAACTCTTCCGTAACGATTTTGCTCATTTGCGGCCTTTAAAACCAATATATCATTACTTTTACTTTGGTGCCTTGCAACCATTAAGAGAAACAATCCAGCTAATAACGCAATAATTGCTTGCATCCAAAGCAGTGTCGGCTTTGCAGAATCCAGTGGTGTCTGGTTGGGTTTTGGCTCTTCCAAGAAGCCTGAATTTATAACAAAAAAGAAAAACCATGCCGCCACCCCAAAGCATCCTAAAGCGGCGAGCACAGTTCCAAAGACTCGTACTTTAGGCGCGCTGTAATTCATTGCCCAAGCCGTCAAAATCGAGGTAAGCAGAATTGCTAGAGAGATCCAGCTCTCGACATTACCTGCTAGCCGCGTTGTGGGTACATACTCACCTTCCGCACTAAAAGCCGCAAAAGCCGCAAAAGCCGAAGAAACGCCAAGCAGTGAAAGAGCCATAACTAAAATTGAAAACCGATAACGCATTAGAATTTTTCCTTTTATTTATTTTATTTATGCGGCGCAACTAAATATTTCTCGCCGGTCGCTTGTTTGGCGTATTTTTTGAGTATTTCTGGTTGAAGCATTTCCTCAAATGATATCGTTTTAGTATATTGGCTAGCGAATGTGGTTTTAATTTCTTTAGCCACGCGTTCTCTCATTTTCTGGAATTTTTCCATCCCGATTTTTCCGATCATTGGCGTTAGAAGCCATCCGCCAAGCCCCCACTGCATCCCAAAAGATCTATTCAAAATTGTCGGTGACGGGTCTAGCCCGCCATAGATATATACCTGCTTGTAAGTATCTGAACCATATCGGCTATATTCCTTAGCGGTTTTGTTCGCGGCGATTTCCATCGCCGAGAGTATTTGTCCGGGCAGTTTGCCGTCATTGCCGCCGCCTGTCGCATCGAAGCCCAAAGTCGCGCCCGTGGCGATTAAAGCAGCAATTAAATTCTGCATAAAATCGGCGTCACTGGTATTGCATATATACTCTGCGCCTAAATTTTTAAGCACCTCCATTTGCTCAGGCTTTCTGACGATATTAACAAGCGGCACTGAGTCATCCTGACAGATTTTAACCAGCATTTGCCCAAGATTTGAGGCCGCAGCTGTATTGACTATGGCGGTGTGGTTTTCCATTTTCATGGTCTCAACAAAGCCAAGGGCCGTTAATGGATTGACAAATGAAGAAGCCGCTTGCACAGATGTTGTGTTGTCATCCATGACCAAGCAACTACTTGCTGGAACACATCTATATTGGGAATACATCGCTCCACCTGCGACACCCACCGTCTTGCCTATAAGTTCTTTGGCATGGTCTCCGGCATCTTCAATCACGCCGCCGCCTTCATTGCCGACTTGCATGGCGTCATCTAGTCTTGGCTTCATTGCAGCCATGAGAGTCGGGTGTATCTTCATTTTTGCGACCGTTGCCTCACCAGAGCCTGAAACGCTTAGACTATCAAGGTCGGCGGCAAAGCTTATCAAAAGCCCAAGGTCTGACGGATTAATAGGCGATGCCTCTACCTTGATTAACACTTCATTTTCTTCAGGGGCGGGCTTTTTTACCTTAGCAATAGATATCTCTATATTCCCTTCACTTGTTACGGTTGATCTTATTTCTTTTGACATCTGTTCTGACATGTTTATTTTTCCTTTGGTTTATCGTTGCTACGAGCACATACATGATTGAGGGTATGATAGATTGACTCTTTTTTAACGGCGTTTGGTAAATCTTTTTAGAACTATCTTTTAGGACTATCTTTATATTACCTTTTGTTATTAAAGGGTATAAAAAGTGGGTTTGAGGGAATAATTAATGTTTGAGGCGATTTTTAATAATCTGGATGACACTCTGCGAAAAGACGCCGGGTGTAGCAGTGAGCTTGATTATATTGAGCAAACCTCTTGGGTGTTGTTTCTTAAATACCTAGATGACTATGAAAAGGGTAAAGAAGACGCGGCCAAACTGAGCGGGAAGATTTATACGCCTATTATTTCAGAAGAATATCGCTGGACAAGTTGGGCGGCGCCCAAGACAGCCGAAGGTAAACTCGATTTTAATGCCGCGCTTACAGGCGATGACTTAAAAGAGTTTGTTGATAAGCGGTTATTTCCCTATCTCACCAAGTTTAGAGCCGATGCAGAGGATGTTAACACTCTTGAATATAAGATCGGGGAGATTTTCAGCGAGCTAAAGAATAAGCTACAAAGTGGTTATAGCCTTCGTGAGGTCATCAACAAGGTGGATGAACTGCGCTTTCAAAGTAATGAAGAAAAGCACGAGATGAGTAGCCTTTATGAAGATAAGATTAAAAATATGGGCAATGCCGGGCGCAATGGTGGTGAGTACTACACGCCTCGTCCCCTTATCAAAACCATTGTTGAAGTCGTTAACCCGCAATTGGGAAATAAAGTCTATGATGGCGCGGTAGGCAGTGCCGGCTTTTTGTGTGAAGCCTATGACTATATAAAAAATAGTAGAGATTTCTCTGCCCAAGAGTTTGAGCGGCTTCAACACAAAACCTTTTACGGCAAAGAGAAAAAATCACTTGCCTATATTATTGGCGTGATGAACATGATCTTGCATGGGATTGAAGCGCCTAACATCGTGCACACAAACACGCTTGGCGAAAACATCGCTGACATACAACAAAAAGACAGAGTTGATGTCGTTCTTGCTAATCCCCCGTTTGGTGGAAGTGAGCGCACTGAAATACAAGAAAACTTTCCTATTCGCACCAGTGAAACGGCTTATTTGTTTTTGCAACATTTCATCAAGATACTGCGCGCCGGCGGCAGGTGCGGTATTGTCATTAAGAACACCTTTTTGAGTAATACCGATAATGCGAGCATCGCCTTGCGAAAGCAGTTACTGGAAGACTGTAATCTTCATTCAATCTTGGAATTGCCTCAGGGTGCTTTCACGGGGACTGGGGTTAAGACGGTTGTTCTTTTTTTTAACAAGGGTGAAGCCACAAAAAACGTGTGGTATTACCAACTTAATCTTGGCCGAAACTTAGGCAAGACCAACTCGCTTAATGAAAAGGATTTAGCCGATTTTAAAGCCTTACAAAAGACTAAAGCGGATAGCGATAACTCTTGGATAGTCTGTCTGGATGAGATTAATCCAGAGACTTGGGATTTAACATCGCTGAACCCCAATGTTGAAGATACCAGTGAAAAGCGCACGCCGGCTGAAATACTTAAGGATATAGAGATTCTTGATAATGAAGCGCGCGAAGCTATAATAGCTATACGCACTTTATTGAAATAGCAAATAAGAGAGTCCATAATGACACAAATCAGATGGAAACAGAGATTTAATAATTATGTGCGGGCGATAAGGCTTTTACAAAAAGCGGCGGCGGCATATCGGCAACAGGCGGGTGACTCAGATTTATTGCACTTAAGTTTAGCAAAATCTTTTGAGATAAGCTTTGAATTAAGTATCAATATTTTAAAAGATTTTATAGAGTTTCAGGATGGCACAAAGATGACAGGCAGTAGAGATATCATACGCACTGCCTTTAAAAAAGGTTTGATTGGGGATGGTGAACTTTGGATAAAGATAATAGAGAACAGAAACAAGACGGCGCATATATATAATGATCAAGTCGCCGCAGAGGTCATGAAAAATATTATGGAGCGATATTTACCCGCCTTTGAAATGCTAGAAAAGGATTTTTCAAAATATTATGAGCAAGAAAACGGTTAAGCAAAAAAGGTTGAGAAACGTGATGGCGGCTTTGCTCTGGAAAACTGTGAAACTTGGCGATGTTTTTAAAACAGGTGCTGGCGGAACCCCTTTCACGAACACAAAACAGTTTTATGAAAATGGTGATATTAGTTGGTTGTTAAGTGGGGCTGTCTGTCAAAAAGAAATCACTATTTCAAATACTTATATCACACAGATGGGCTTGGAAAACTCTTCTGCTAAGATATTTCCTCCCAACACTTTGTTAGTAGCAATGTATGGTGCTACTGCTGGACAAGTAGGGATATTACGCTTTCCTTCCGCAACTAATCAGGCTGTTTGTGGAATTTATCCAAGTGAAGATTACCTACCAGAGTTTCTTTACTACTACTTATTAAATTATAAGGAAATTCTTCTTGAAGAAGTTAGGGGTGTCGCTCAACCCAACTTGTCTCAAACCAAAATAAAAAATATCCCTATTCCGCTCGCCCCTCTTACCGTACAAAGAAAAATTGTTGAGAAACTTGATGCCGCCTTTGCTGAGATTGATACGGCAATGAGGGCAACACAGAAGAATATCGAGAATACTCAGGCTTTGTCTGGAAAACATCACGACAATATTCTTTCAAACCAAGATTTTTTGCGCAAAAAGCTATTGAAACATGAGTTAAAAGGCGAAGCCGCACTTGGCTGGAAAACTGTGAAACTCGCGGAAATAGTTGATGTATCGATGGGGAAAACGCCATCACGTAGCAATGCAAAGCTATGGGATAAAGAAAAAAAAACAGATAACGTTTGGCTGTCCATCGCTGATTTGACTGCGTTGAATGGGTTTTATGTAGACGATAGCAAAGAATACGTAAGTGATGCTGGAGCGAAGCTGTTTAGAGAAGTTCCAGCAAACACTCTCATTATGAGCTTCAAGCTATCAATTGGTAAACTTGCTATCACAAGCCGCAACTTACGAACCAATGAAGCCATCGCTGCATTTGTTATTAAAGACTGCTCAATTATTACTAACCAATACCTACTGTATTATCTGTCGTCACTTAACTGGGAGCGGTTGGCTGGGAACGATGTGAAAGTCAAAGGGAAGACACTTAACAAAGCAAAGTTGAAAGAGTTGCCAATTGTCCTCCCCCCTATTCCCGTACAAAGAAAAATTGTTGAGAAACTTGACAACATTTCGAGAGAAACAGAAAAGATGAAAGAAAAATATTATCTAAGAACTGAAAATCTAATCGCTCTAAAATCCTCTATTCTCAGCCAAGCCTTCTCAGGTGAACTCACAAAGGAGGCGACATGAACGAAGCTGATACACGCGCCAATCTCATAGACCCACAGCTTAAAAAAGCCGGCTGGGGCGAAGTCGAAGGCTCAAAAATAAAAAGAGAATATTCGATTAACTCAGGCGAAATACGAGCCGGCGGTATCCGTGAAGGACAACTCAAAGCCGATTACATTCTTATCTACAAAAACAGAAAACTCGCTGTCGTTGAAGCAAAAAGTAACGCGTTAGAAGTCAGCGAAGGCGTCGCACAGGCAAAGCTCTATGCACAAAAACTCCAACTCGAAACATCCTATGCCGCTAACGGTAAAACCATCTATGAGATATGCCTCAAAACAGGCAAAGAAGGCGAAGTCTCGGCCTTTCCATCACCCGATGACCTGTGGAACAAAGCCTTTGGCGATGCCAATGAGTGGCGCGACAAATTTGATAATGTTCCGCTCGATACTGTCGGGGGGCGTAAACAACCAAGATACTATCAAGAAATAGCCGTTAACAAAGCCACAGAGGCAATCGCTCATAATAAAAATCGTATCCTGCTTACCCTTGCAACGGGTACAGGTAAAACACTCATTGCCTCGCAAATTGCTTGGAAACTCTTTAAGTCTCGCTGGAATTTACAAAAAAACGCCAAACGCACACCGCGGATCCTATTTCTTGCGGACAGAAACATTCTCGCTAACCAAGCCTATTTGGGCTTTGAGTCATTCAGCGAAGATGCCCGCACACGCATTAGCACCAAAGACATTAGAAAAAAAGGCGGCGTTCCAACCAGTGCCAGTGTGTTTTTTACTATCTTCCAAACTTTCATGTCGGGCAAAAAAGAAAAGCCCTACTTCGGACAATATCCCGCAGACTTTTTTGATTTAATTATTATTGACGAGTGCCACAGAGGCGGCGCAAATGATGAAAGCTCATGGCGCGAAATACTCGACTATTTTCACCCCGCCGTTCAAATTGGTTTAACCGCAACCCCCAAACGCCAAGATAATGTCGATACCTATGCCTATTTTGGCGAGCCCGTATATATCTATAGCTTAAAAGAAGGCATAAAGGATGGCTTCTTAACGCCATTTAAAGTCAAACGCATTCAAACCACCATAGATGAGTATATCCATGCCAGTGATGATGAAGTCGTTGAGGGGGACGTAGAAGACGGCAGAATATACAAAGAAAACGACTTCAATAAAATTATCGAAATTAAAGCAAGAGAACGCAAGCGTGTACAAAATATGCTCGCCAGCATTAATCCAAATGAAAAAACCCTTGTCTTTTGTGCGAACCAAGCTCACGCCGCAAAAATACGAGATTTAATTAACCAAGCATCTAACAATACTAAGGTCGATTATTGTGTACGCGTGACCGCAGATGATGGGGCTAAAGGTGAAGTGCACTTACGTACCTTCCAAGACAATGACAAACAGATACCAACAATACTAACCACCAGCCAAAAGCTATCGACGGGCGTAGATGCCAGAAATATTAGAAATATTGTTTTAATGCGCCAAATTAATAGCATGATCGAATTCAAGCAAATCATTGGACGCGGCACACGACTATTCGATGGAAAACATTATTTCACGATCATTGACTTCGTTAATGCCTATCACCTGTTTAACGACCCTGAATGGGATGGTGAACCCATTGAGCCTGATTTAATCGAACCACCTAAAACTGATGACCCTAATAATCCTGATGACGATTCTGATGACGATACTCCTGTTGACTCAGATGGCTCTCCTGCACCGCCCCAAAAAATTAAAATTAGACTAAGCGATGGGAAAGAGCGAGAAATTCAATCAATGACATCGACCCATCTTTTTATCGATGGCAAGGTTGTTGGGGCGGAGGAATTCTTCAAGAAAATATTTGATACGCTACAACTTCCCGAACTCTTCGGAAGTGAGGATAAACTCAAAGAACTATGGGCTAATCCAACAACGAGACGCGAACTTTTGAAAAAACTTGCCGATGAGGGCTGCGCCAAAGGCGACTTGGTGAACCTGCAAGAAATGATCGATGCAAAAGACTGTGACCTCTTTGATGTTCTGGAATATATCAGCTATGCTCGCCCCCCCATTACCCGACATGAACGGGTAGCTAAAGCACGAGACAATATCTATGCCTTCTTAAATGGCGAACAACGCGAATTCATTGAATTTGTTTTAAAAAACTACATCAAGGATGGGGTGGATGAGCTTGATGACGCTAAACTAGAAACAATAATCGACAGCAAATACAATACCATCACAGATGCCATGCGCGTCTTGGGGGATACTGATGAAATACGGAATATTTTCATCAATTTCCAAAAACACTTATATCTTGAAAACACCGGATAATACTTAGCACTTGGCAAGTGCCACCATAATATATTGTAAAGTGTGGCGGAAAACTATTCCCACTCATTTATTCCCACTCAAGAGTAACGGCGTGTCCGTAGCTACAGTTAGGTTTGCCCCGTTGCCCCGTTGTCCCGTTGCCCCGTTGCCCCGTTGCCCCGTTGCCCCGTTGCACATGCATTCACTTATCAGCGGTGTTTTCCATATTGAGTGCCGCTAACAGCAAAAGACCCGCAAATATGCCTAAGTTTTTAACGAAATTCTGAGTTTCATGTTGGGCATCAACACCCTCATAAACATTCCAAAAATCATGCAAATTTAGGTTTATGACTAAGACCAGCGCAGCAAAACCAAGCGCGCAGACAACCACCTGTTTATTAAATAATAGGCAGATACTCCCGCCAATTTGAACGATACCAGCAATCGCTAATAGAACCGGAACCATCACCATATTGTGGGTTTCCATTAGCGCTACATGCATATCCCATGAGGTAAACTTAGCAATTCCGGGCGCGAGAAAATACAAGCCTAATAACACGCGACCGACATTTATTAATACAGATCTCATTAGTCAACCCTTGTTTAGTGTCTTATAAATTATGTTTAAGTGACAATTATAGTCCTATTCTACGCTAACCCAGTAGAGTTAAAAGTTAATCCATCTATCTGTGCCACAAAAAGCATAACCAACATTATACGTATATACAAATCATTTTATTCCCACTCAATAGTGCCGGGCGGCTTCGAGGTAACGTCATAAGTTACCCGATTAATACCCCGCACTTCATTAATAATCCGCCCAGAAACACGACCAAGAAAATCATGCCTATAAGGATAGTAATCAGCCGTCATACCATCTTGTGAGGTCACCGCACGCAGGGCACAAACATACTCATAAGTGCGACTATCTCCCATCACACCAACCGTACGAGACGGCAACAAGACAACAAAAGCCTGCCAAATATCACCATAAAGACCTGCATGGCGAATTTCTTCAAGATAAATCTTATCAGCTTGGCGCAAAATATCCAGCTTCTCGCCGGTAATCTCGCCCAGAATACGAATCCCTAAACCCGGCCCCGGAAAAGGATGGCGTTCAATAAATGCAGACGGTAAACCAAGCTCTTGGCCCAGAACACGAACCTCATCCTTAAACAATTCGCGCAAGGGTTCAACAAGCACCATGTTCATGCGCTCCGGTAAACCACCAACATTATGGTGGCTTTTAATCGTCACACTCGGACCGCCCGTAAAAGAAACGCTTTCAATCACATCTGGATAAAGTGTGCCTTGGGCAAGAAACCCCGCACCTCCAACCGCAAGGGCTTCTTCTTCAAACACATCAATAAAACTTGCACCGATAATCTTACGCTTCTTCTCAGGATCCGTGATCCCATCTAACTTGTGCAAAAATAAATCAGACGCATCCCTATGCACCAGCTTGATGTTGTAATGATCGCGGAATAAGCTTACAACCTCTTCGCTCTCGCCCTCACGCATCATGCCCGTGTCAACATAAACACAAGTCAACCGCTCACCAATAGCCTCATGCAACAACACAGCAACAACCGAACTATCAACCCCCCCAGAAAGAGCGCAAATCACATGCCCCTCACCCACTTGTTCGCGCACCCGTGCAATCGCCGATCCCTTAAACGCCGCCATGCTCCAACCACCAGAACAACCCGCAATCTTATGAGTGAAATTTTGCAATATCTTAACGCCGTCCAACGTATGCGCAACCTCGGGATGAAACTGAACCGCATAGAATTTACGCGCCTCATCAGCAATAACAGCGCAAGGCGCATTGGCACTCGTGGCTACAATCTTGAACCCTTCAGGAATTTTACTGACGCTATCGCCATGACTCATCCAAACTTGAATCTCATCGCCAACCCGCCCAATGCCTTCAAATAAAGCGCACTCGGCTTCAATTTTGAGCATAGCGCGCCCAAATTCGCGCGCCTGCGACATTTCAACCTCGCCCCCAAGCTGAACACACATAGCCTGCTGACCATAACAAATACCCAAAATCGGCAAACCGCTATCCAGAATATTTTGCGGCACACGCGGGGTATCCATATCAGCGACACTATTAGGCCCGCCAGATAAAATAACAGCCTTAGGCGCAAAATCTTTAAACGCTTCCCCCGCTTTTCCAAAGGGAATAATTTCGCAATAAACGCCGCTTTCACGCACCCGCCGCGCTATGAGTTGGGTGACCTGACTGCCAAAATCAACAATAAGAATACGCTCCATGAACGCCTATTCCTTCGCCGCGCTGGTATCGCCTTTTTGAGGTTTCTTACTTGTTTCATCTATTGCTAATTTTGTTCGGGTCTCTGCCAACTGAGCCTTAAGAGATTGATAGTTTTCACAATTATCGCAAAGCCATTTTAAACGTTTAAGGCGCATTTCAGTGTCTTCGAAATCTTTTAGCGCAAGCGATGCCTGCCCGGCCCAAAACACAGCCTGCACATTATCGGGGCTGATGTTCAGAGCAAAATCGAGCAAGCGGCGCGCTTCTTCTATATTTTCGAGCAAGAACTGAACCCGCCCCTTTAAAGCAAAAGCCGATGCGTTAGACGGGTCCGCCAACATAGACTGCGTGAGTAACTTATCAGCCTCACTATAATTTTGCTCATCCACCAAGCTTTGCGCAGATGCTAATACATCCTCAGCAAGACGCTGGTTTTTAACCGAGGCCGCCTCAAGAGGAAGCTGTGCTAACAAAACAAGACTTGTTACGATGAATGTGTTTTTTAAAACAGTAAGTTGTTTTTTCATATTATTTTTCGAAAACCGACTAATTTGTCCCCGAGCCTTTGTAATTTGGGGTTTCTCTGGTGATCACCACATCATGAACATGGCTCTCGCGCAAAGAGGCAGCTGTCATTTTGACGAACCTTGCGCGTTTATGCAAATCAGCAATTGTGGCAGAGCCCGTATAGCCCATCGCTGCGCGCAAGCCGCCGACCAACTGGTGAATGACTTCACTCACATCACCTTTGAAAGGGATTTGTCCTTCGATACCCTCTGGCACTAATTTCATGTCATCATTGATGTCTTGCTGGAAATATCTATCCGCAGAGCCGCGTGCCATAGCCCCAACTGACCCCATCCCACGATAGGCTTTATAGGAGCGTCCTTGATATAAAAATACTTCACCGGGACATTCAGTTGTGCCTGCCAGTAAAGAGCCAACCATCACGGCAGACGCGCCTGCGGCAATCGCTTTGGCAAGGTCGCCTGAATATTTAATACCGCCATCGGCAATGACTGGCGTGGCTGATTTTTGCGCCGCCTCCACGCCATCCATAATGGCGGTTAATTGCGGCACCCCAACACCCGCAACAATGCGTGTCGTACAAATAGAGCCCGGCCCGATGCCTATTTTCACCGCATCCGCGCCCGCATCAATGAGTGCTTTTGTACCTTCTTTTGTTGCAACATTACCCGCAATAATTTGCATGTTACTATCATATTTTTTCAAGCGTTCCACCACTTGCAAAACCTGTACCGAATGACCATGCGCCGTATCAATAACCAGCAAATCAACTTCAGCATCGATCAATGCCAAGCAACGTTCATAGCCCGCATCACCAACCGTAGAGGCCGCCGCGACACGCAACCGCCCTTGCGGATCTTTGACCGCATTGGGATGCAATTGCGCCTTTTCCATATCCTTGACAGTGATCAGCCCGACACAATGATACTTGTCATCAACAACAAGTAGCTTTTCAATGCGATGTTGATGGAGTAATTTTTGGGCTTCTTCTTGACTAACCGCCTCTTTAACCGTCACGAGTTTTTCTTTGGTCATCAGCTCCGAAACAGGCTGATTGGCATTTCTAGCAAAACGAACATCACGGTTCGTCAAAATACCAACCAGTGCGCCATTGCCTTCTGTCACAGGAATACCAGAGATGTTGTTTTCTCGCATTAAATCAAGTGCCGCCGATAATTTTGCTGTTGGCGCAACCGTCACTGGATTAACCACCATGCCACTTTCAAATTTCTTGACTTTTCGAACTTCTGCCGCTTGTTCTTCGGCGGTCAAATTGCGGTGCAAAACACCTATACCGCCCGCTTGTGCCATGGCAATTGCTAATTTGGACTCGGTCACCGTATCCATGGCAGCCGATAATAAGGGTATCCCAAGTGAAATGGTTTTTGTCAGCTGGGTTGTCGTATTGGCCTGAGACGGCAAAATAGCCGATTGCGCAGGCTGCAGAAGGACATCGTCAAAAGTGAGAGCTTCGCGGAACATATGTCAAACTCCTGATCTGTAAGGCGCATTAAAATGCATAACTCGTTTGACGCCACCTCTTACCACTTTTTATGGGCAAAGGGCAAAGGATTATTAATGAAAAGCCAAATAAATCACTGCTGATTTTTATTTGCGTTCATACCCCACGAAATCCCATGCCAATAACATAAAGTTCTACGGACTCTTTTCGGCTGGCTTTTGGTTTAACATGCACTACCTTTGTGAAGTTTTTCTTCAAATCATTAAGCAACACACCCGTTGCGCCGCCTTGAAAGACTTTGGTACAAAAACACCCCCCCAGCTTAAGACTCTCAAAGGCAAACCCGGCCGCCGCCTCAGCCAAAGCAATCGTGCGCAAATGATCCGTTGCGCGGTGACCCGTCACATTCGCCGCCATATCACAAAGCACCGTATCAATTTTGCGCCCCGCCATATCTTGCAAAATTTGCGGCGCACGTTCATCAAGGAAATCCATTTTGATAAACTGACTACCCACCACAGGCTCAATGTCCACAAGATCAATACCAACAACAAAAGCTTTATTTTCAAAGGCTAATGTGCGCTCAACAGCAACCTGCAACCATCCCCCCGGTGCCGCCCCAAGGTCAATCACGCAGTCTTCAGGCTTTAAAAGATTATATCGCTCATCCATTTCGATAAGCTTATAAGCAGCCCGAGAGCGATAGCCGTCTTTTTGCGCCTGCTCTACATAAGGGTCATTAAGCTGGCGCTGTAGCCAACGAGTCGATGAAATCTTGCGCCCTTTTGCCGTTTTAACATGCGTCTTAATGCGCCCTTTGCGCCCCTCTTCTTTTGCCATTTTAGGTAATCTCTTTAAACTTTTTCTTAAGCCGCACCCGGTTGCGACGTTTATGCCCGCCTCCCTTCATCCTCTGATCTTTACGCATCAACCGCAAAAGAATACCTTCTCGCAAGCCCCTATCGGCAACCTTGAGAACAGGTATTGGGTAAAAATGTAAAAAGGATTCCAAAATAGCACATCCAGAAAGCATCAAGTCGGCACGCTCAGGGCCAATACAAGGCTGGCTGGCGAGTTGTTCAGGGGACATAGCAAGCAATCTTTTAATGACATCTTGGGCCGCATTCAAAGACACTGAACTGCCATCAACGCGGCCGCGGTCATAAAATTTTAGCCCAAGCTGAATAGCAACCAAAGTCGTGACCGTGCCAGATGTAACAACCATCTGTGTTTGAGATAAATCTTTTATCTCTTTTACCTCGATCTGATTTTCAACAAATTCTTTGACGCTGGCAATGCACGCGGCGCGCATTTTATGGTAGTTTTCAAGCGTCAATCGATGACCCCCATAGCGTTCCGCCAAGCGCACGACACCGAGCGGGAAGCTTTTGGTTTGCTTTAATTCAAACCGCCCCCTTTCAAGACGTAAATAAGATATTTCTGTGCTACCGCCGCCAATATCAAGCACAATAACATTACGTTTTTTACGGTCAAAAAGATTGCCGCAACTCACCGAAGCAAGTTCTGCTTCATCTTTGGCACCAATAATATCAAAATTCAGACGGGTTTCTTTGCCAACACGATTAATAAAATCCGCCCCATTTTCAGCCTCACGACAAGCCTCTGTCGCAACACATCGCAGACGCTCAATATCATATTTACGCAGTTTGCTTGCACAAATATGTATAGCCGCTAAGGCTCGCTCCATTGCTTTTTCACAGAGTCTGCCCGTTACATCTAGCCCCTCGCCTAAGCGAACAATGCGCGAAAAGGAATCAACCACACGAAAATGTTTTTCCTCAGGCGTGACAATCAATAATCTGCAATTATTTGTTCCCAAGTCAATTGCAGCATAGAGTTTTTCATCTAGGCCCATATTTTTATGGGGAGCGTTTTTATGGGCAAATTTTTTCTTTGACTTGAAAGATCTATTGTTAGATTTATCCAGCATATCAGCCGAGCGAGTCTGCTCCAAAAGAGGTGTTTTATCCATAACCATTAAATTCCGTGTAAGTTAAGAGTGCCCTTCTTGGGGAGCCGTTAAATCCGTTAAAAGCATTTTAGACATATCCCCCTTTAAAATGCTATAGTTTTACGCAGAGTTTATTTACGCGAAAAAAATGTTATATACAAAAAAATTAAACCTCCATACTCGAAATCTTCATAAAACAAAGTATATTGCCTTTTTGACGAGACCATTTTTTAGGCTTTTTCAACTATGCTGAAATACTTTAATTTTTTAAATCGATATGCCTTTTATCGTTCCTTGCCTGAACAAGGTAAATTAGCGATTATTCTTAGTTTGTTTGTCCTTTTATGGGTGGCAAGCGGTTTTATAAACCCAAGTAATCCCGCACTCAAAGCTCCTGAGACCTTGGCACAACGCACGGCACATACGCGCGATATCACAGTTCAAACCAAAATATTCAAGCCTCTCAAAAAAACCGAGATTGTCACCGTGCGCGGCTCAACCCAAGCCGACCGAACGGTTCAACTTGTCGCGCAAACGCGAGGGTCCATAAAAGCTCTCCCGGTTGAAAAAGGGCAGTTTGTTAAAGCCAATGAGATCGTTTGCCAGATTGATGTCGATGCCCGCCAAGCCCAACTTGACGAAGCAGACGCACTTATGCGCGCCAAAAATATTGATTACAAAGCCGCCCAAAAACTCGTTGAAAAAGGGTATTTTTCTGTTAGCCGCGCCGCCTCTGCAAAAGCTGCCTATGACACGGCCGTCGCTTTGCATAAGCAACGTAAAATCGAACTAGACCGCACCAGCATCCGCGCACCGTTTGATGGTATATATGATACACAACCCGTTGAGGTTGGTGATTTTATTTCCATAGGCCAGCCATGTGGAAGTGTCGTGAACAAGGATCCCTTGCTTGTCATTGGACAGGTTTCTGAAACTCAGATTGGCGCACTTAACATTGGCGCAAAAGCCAAAGTTAAATTGGTGACCGGTGAAATGGTTGAAGGTCGCCTGACCTATATGGCCGCCAAAGCAGACCCACTGACCCGCACATTTGAAATTGAAGTGGAAATCCAAAATAAAAATAACGCCTTGCGAGACGGTATCAGCGCTGAGGTGAGCATCACGGGCAAAGAAAGAAAAGCGCACCTTATTCCCCATAGTATCATCTCGCTGAGCACTGATGGCATTGTCGGGGTCAGCACTGTGAAAAACAAAAAAGTTAAATTCGTGCCAATCACCATTTTATCAGATGATCTTTCTGGCTTGTTTATTTTGGGTCTTGAGGGCGACGCAGAGATCATCACTGTTGGGCAAAATTTTGTCAAAGACGGTCAAGAGGTGAAGGTTCAAAAAATCACCCAATCTACGCAACCACACATCCAAAAAACCAGCAGGCATAAACCATAATGGAAAAATTTATTCTTTATGCCATTCCCAGATATCGTGCTGTTCTGACCATTTTGGTTTGCGTTTTAATTGGTGGCATTGTGTCAATGTACACCATACCTAAGCAAAGTGATCCAGATATTCCGATACCCTTTGTTTATGTATCCGCAGTGTATCCCGGCATTTCGCCCGAAGATGCCGAGCGTCTCATAACAAAGCCGCTTGAAGTTGAGCTTCAGCAAATTGAGGGGCTCGTTCAAATATACGGCTTTAGTGCGCAAAATTACGGCGCGGTTCTGATCGAATTTGAAGTCAATTACGATATTGATAATGCTTTGGCAGATGTGAGAGCGCTGGTCGACCAAGCTCAAAACGAGTTTCCCGAAGAAGCCGAAGAACCTGTCGTTAAAGAAATCAATGCCACCGCCTCTCCGGCTCTTTTTGTAGCTCTTTCGGGGGACGTTAATGAACGCGAACTCATAAAAAGAGCCAAAAAACTAAGCGATGAGATTCAAAAACTAAGCACGGTTTTAGAAACTTCTATTCTTGGCTATCGTGAGGAGTTACTCGAAGTCTTAGTCGACCCGGTGAAAATGGAAAGCTATCAGATAACGCATGATGATTTATACAATGTCATTCGCGCAAATAATCGCGTCATTCCCGCTGGCGAGATAGATACAGGCCTTGGGCGTTATACTATTTCTGTGCCGGGCCTATTCCAGTCACGCGAAGATATTAGCGAGCTGCCCGTTAAGGTGAACGGAAATGCCGTTGTGACCCTTGACGATATTGCACAAATAAGGCGTACCTATATAGACAAAAAAACCATCACGCGTTTCAATGGTCTGCCCGCGACGGTCATTCAGGTATCGCGGCGCCTCAATTCAAATCTGCTTCAGATGATCGACGAGGTCAAACAAACCAGCTGGACTTACACTAAAAACTGGCCTGATAACATCAATATGGAATTCAGCTTTGACCGCTCCATTTGGACAATCATGATGATTAATAATATGCGCGACTCAATAACCAATGCCATCATATTAGTGATGCTTTTGGTCATTGCCACACTTGGCTATCGCTCATCAATACTTGTGGGCATTGCTATCCCGACAAGTTTCATCGCAACCATTTTGGTCTTTAATATTACGAATTATTCCCTCAATATTGTTTTGATGTTTGGGCTTATTCTGTCTGTTGGGCTATTGGTGGATGGCGCTATTGTGGTCGTTGAATATGCCGATAGAAAAATGGCCGAAGGCGTAGAGCGCGCAAAAGCATATGCGATGTCCTCTAGTCGAATGTTTTTGCCTGTACTGTCGTCCACCGCCACGACGCTTGTTGCGTTTTTACCACTGCTATTTTGGCCGGGTATTTCGGGCGAGTTTATGAAATACTTCCCGATAACCTTGATTATCGTTTTAACTGCTTCGCTGTTTGCGGCACTTATATTTTTGCCTGTCATGGGCGGATTGTTCGGGAAAACCGAGGTGAAAAACACCGCCGCAATGAGTAATCTTGCCAGTGATAGTGACGTAAGTTTAGAAGACATGCCGAACTTAACAGGCCGTTATATTCGGATATTAAAGACCAGCTTCAAATATCCGGTCTATTCGCTTCTTATATGTGTCTTGTCTTTGGTGTCGATTATGGTGCTGTATAGTTTTGGCGGCAAAGGCGCAAAATATTTCCCCGACATTCCTGCCAATGAAGGCGTGGTGCTTGTTCGGGCGCGGGGCAACATGTCGTTAATGGATGCCGAGGCGTTAACCACCAAAGTTGAAAAAATCGTCATGAAGATTGACGGTATAAAATCGATTGTTACCCAGATCAATCCCGATCTTGGATACGCCTCCAATGGCGGCGATGACAGAATTCCTGTTGATGTTATCGGGCAAGTTTTTTTTGAGTTAGAAGATTACCGCCTGCGGGAAAACAACGCCTTCGAAATGATCGACCTGATACGCGACAAAACAAAAGGCATGACCGGGATTATTGTCGAAGTGAGTGAAAACCAAGAAGGCCCGCCTGTCGGCAAAGATGTCCAATTACAACTGCGCGCCTCTGATTATGCTCTTTTGGAATCAGCTGTTATCCAAATTCGTAAATTCTTTGACGCGCAAACAACGCTTTTAACAGACATTGAAGATAATTTACCTTTGCCCGGCATTGAATGGCTTATTAAAGTAGACCGAGAAAAAGCTGGACGTTTTGCAACCAATGTCAGCTCTGTCGGCGCCATGGTTCAGATGGTGACGAATGGCACTAAACTTGGCACTTATCGCCCCTCAGATGCCGCCGAAGAAATGGATATTCGCATTCGTTATCCCGATGAAATGCGCGATATTGAAACCATGGATAGTCTGCGCATCGTTACCCCCAGAGGGCAAATTCCCATTAGCAATTTCATGGAAAGAAAAGCAACTCAGCGGAAGGTTAAAATTGACCGACTGGATGGCGAGCGACAAATTACAATTAAAGCCAATACACTCATTGACCCTATGACAGGCGATAAAATTTTGGCTGAAAGAGCGGTTAACCTCATTGAAAACTGGCTACTCCTGCAAGACTTTACAAGCAAACTTGAATATCGTTTCAGAGGCAGTGATGAAGAGTCCGAGGCAGCATCTGAATTTCTGGGCGGCGCACTCTCAACCGCATTAGCCTTAATGGCAATTATTTTATTATTACAATTTAATAATTTTTATTATGTGATAATCACCCTTTTCACAGCGATTCTTGCCAGCTTTGGGGTGTTGCTCGGCTTGGTCGTCATGCAACGCGAATTTATCGTCATCATGACGGGCATTGGCATTATTGCTCTGGCAGGGATTGTCGTCAATAATGCCATTGTGCTAATCGACACTTATCAGCGTTTGCGTGCGCAATATGATACACCAGAAGAAGCTGTCCTTAAAGCCTGCGCCCAGCGGCTAAGACCTATTTTGATAACAACCACAACAACCGTTGTCGGCATGTTGCCTCTGGCTGTCGGCGTGAGCATTAATGTCATTAGCCGAACGATTGAAATCGGTTCGCCGATTTCCTTTTGGTGGCAAGACACAGCTATTGCGATTAGCTTTGGGCTGACTTTTTCGACTCTTATTACGCTGGGTATTCTGCCTTTGATGATTGTGTTGCCTGAAAAACTTGGCCAACATTGGGCTGAGTTTGTGCGTGAGGTTAAAAAACGCGCCGGAACTGCCACCAAATAAAGCTAAAAGAATAAAACTAAAAAGAGCTCCGCGATTTCAACTTGACATAATACCAAATCGTTAACGGTATTGATAAAATATATAAAGCACCGAGCATGAGTAGCCCGATCCATGGGAACGTTAATAAGATGCCGCCAAGCAAGCCAAAGCCCAACAAAACAAGTGAAGTCTGTTTTCGCCGCAAACTTAATGACAGCTTCTTGGTTGAAATTGTCGGGATATTGCTAACCATGAAAGCACTCAGAAATATTGAATAAAAACAAATCAAAGCATATTGAGACTTAACATCTGCAATCTGGGCGAACTCAAGCATAAGGGGGACAAGAATAAGTAAACCAGCCGCAGGACTTGGCATGCCATTAAAAAAAACATCACGCCAAACAGGACGGTCAGGGTCAATCATCTCAACATTAAACCGCGCCAAACGCAAAGCAGCACAAACAGAAAAAAGCAAAAGAGCCAGCCATCCCAACCGTCCCATATCTGCTATACTCCACATATAAACAATCAAAACTGGAGCAATACCAAAATTCAAAAAATCAACCAACGAGTCAAGTTGAGCCCCAATTTTACTTTCCACTTTCAACAGACGCGCAATGCGCCCATCCATAGCATCCAACAAAGCTGCAATAAATAAAACAGTAACCGCCGCCTCAAAGCGGCCATCCAATCCATGGCGGATGGAAGTCAGACCGCAACATAAAGCCAATATGGTAATGGCATTAGGAATAAGGCGGCGCAAAGAAATTTTTTTCTCATAGTCGCCAGACCTTTTGAGCCTCTCAGTAAGTGGTGCGCGTTCCATGCCCCCTCATTGTCCTTTTCAAAATATTGCCCTCTTCTAAATGACGTCACCTTGGCGCGCTTCTTCTTTACTCGTCAAATCAGCGATAATCGTCTCGCCAGCAATCGCAAGCTGACCAAGAGCCACCTGCGGATAAACGCCGTCGGGTAAGTAAATATCAACGCGGCTACCAAATCGAATTAACCCAAACCTCTCGCCCGTTTTTAGCACTTCCCCCTCTTGCGCCCAGCACAAGATACGCCGCGCAACCAAACCAGCAATTTGCACAATAACCATCTCGCGCCCATCAGGCAACTCAACCAAAAGCGACTGCCTTTCATTTGCTTCGCTGGCTTTATCCAGATCAGCATTCAAAAACCGACCCGTGCGATAACGTGACATTTTAATAATGCCCCCATGAGGTAATCGGTTCACATGACAATTAAACACATTCATAAACACCGAAATACGCATACGCGTCGCAATGCCCAAACCCAATTCAGGCGGCGGCGTCGCTTCAGTGATCATATTAATAACACCATCAGCAGGTGAAACCACCAAGCCCTCACGCAACGGCACCGTACGCGCTGGATCGCGGAAAAAATACGCACACCATAGCGTAAGCCCAACGCCTATCCAGCAAAGAAAGGAAGAAATAAAAAACAAAACAAAGGTTACAGCTGCAAAAATGCCGATAAACCGAAACCCTTCTGGATGGATTGGAACCAAAACAGAGGTTAATGCACGCATCGGTATATTCCTTTTCAACTTATAAATACAAGTTACTATGGACAAATACCATATTTACCAATGAAATGGTGAAGAATTATAAGCTATGTACCCGTATCACAAGAATAAAGGAGCGGCTAAAAATGTCTAATATTAAGTCAGTTTGTGTGTTTTGCGGCTCACGGATGGGAAACCACTCTGGTTTTGCAACTGAGGCTGAAATGCTTGGCAAAGCACTGGCGCAAAACAATTTTAAGATAGTCTATGGCGGCGGGCAGGTTGGACTTATGGGGATTATGGCTAAAGCTGCGCTTGCTCATCGAGGTTATGTTACGGGGGTTATTCCGACTTTCTTAAATCGGCAAGAAGTCAAATTTGACGAAATTAATGAAATTATCGAAACCAAAACCTTACGCGACCGTATTAAAATCATGTCTGATGAGGCGCAAGCCTTTATTGTTTTGCCCGGCGGCGTTGGAACCCTTGATGAGTTAATGCAAATGTTCACCATGAATATTTTACGCGAGCACGATAAGCCGCTTATTTTGATTGATTATAATGGCTTCTGGCAGGCTTTCATGCATCTGCTGGAGGCCATGAGCGATAGTGGTTTTATGTATTCTGGGGTGAAAGAAAAGCTCATATTGGTCGCCGATGCCACGGCGGCTATTTTAGAGCTGAAGCGGCGTAATAATCAGGCGTAATAATCAGGCGGGCGGGTCAGGCGGGCGGGTCAGGGTCAGAGGAAACCCCACTAAGGTATAATTTATAAACAATAGAATCATGTAAGGCTCGAAAGCTGGCAGTAACCACATTTTCTGAAACGCCAATAGTATGCCAGCTTTGTGCGTTTTCATCTTCACTCTCAATGACCACGCGTGTCACGGCGTCGGTTCCTGTGTTTAAAATCCGCACCTTATAATCGGTTAAACGAAGGCCTTTAAGATGCGGGGCATAGCGTCTCAAATCCTTCCGCAAAGCACTATCCAACGCACTAATAGGACCATTGCCCTGCCCTATTGTTGTCACTTCCTCGCCGTCAATCCGCAAAATAATCCGCGCCTCTGATGTGCTATCTTCAATATCACCGCCATTACCCGCCACCGTGACCTCATAGGCAACAACTTCAAAAAAAACAGGAACACCTCCCATGAACTGCCTTGCCAAAAGCTCAAAAGAAGCCCCCGCATTATCATAACTATAGCCACCAAGTTCTTTTTCTTTGACTTCCCACAAAATACGGTCAATCGCTTTGGGGTCATTTACTTCAATATTGGCATTTTCCAAACGCGCCATAATATTACTGCGCCCGGCTTGGGCAGAAACTAAAATCTTGCGCTCATTACCAACAGCTTGGGGGGCGACATGTTCATAGGTTTTGGGATCTTTCATCACCGCAGACACATGGATACCGCCCTTATGAGCAAAAGCACTCTCGCCAACATAGGGCTGGTGACAATTAGGGGTGCGATTCAATAACTCATCCAAATAATGCGAGGCTTTAGTTAATTGCGCAAGGTTTTCCAATGAGACCCCCGTTTCAAAACGGTTCGCATAGGTTGGTTTCAAAAGCAATGTCGGTATCAGCGAAACAATATTAGCATTACCGCAACGCTCGCCAAGACCATTTAGCGTTCCTTGAATTTGGCGCACACCTGCCTCCAGTGCCGCCAAAGAATTAGCAACCGCGTTTTCTGTATCATTATGTGCGTGTATGCCAAGCTGGTCGCCGTTAATATGTCGAGTTATCTTTTGAACAATCTCAAACACTTCAGAAGGTAATGTACCGCCATTCGTGTCGCATAGCACAACCCATCTAGCCCCCGCATCGACAGCTGTTTTAGCACAGCTTAAGGCATATTCTGGATTGGCCTTATAGCCATCAAAAAAATGCTCGCAATCAATCATCGCTTCTTTGCCGCATTGCACAATAGCCGCAACACTCTCAAAGATAGATTGCAGGTTTTCTTTTTCCGTAATCTCCAACGCAACCTTAACATGATAATCCCAGCTCTTAGCAACAAGACAAACCGCAGAGGCTTGCGCTGATAAAATCATCGCTAGCCCCGGATCATTTTCAACCGAACGCCCCGCCCGCTTGGTCATGCCAAAGGCTGTCAAAGTCGCATTGGTGAAACTGTGAGGCTGTGAAAAAAAAGTCGTATCAGTCGGATTGGCACCGGGATAACCGCCCTCAATATAATCAACGCCCAAACGGTCAAGCACCTCGCAAATTCTTTGCTTGTCCTCAACCGAAAAATCAACGCCAGCCGTTTGTTGACCATCCCTTAACGTTGTGTCAAACAAATATAAGCGTTCGCGTTTAATCTGTTTTGCTTGTTCGCTCATGCGTCCTAACCTATGCACCTTTTAAACGATTCTTGGCACGCGCCGCACCAATAAGCAATAAAAGGTTTTTCATCTTGGGCCCTTGCCCCCGTCCCGTTAAAGCTTTACGCAAAGGCATAAACAAAGCTCTCCCTTTACGCCCGGTCTGCTCTTTTAAAGCATTTGTCCATTCGCCCCAAGTGTCCAAACTCCAAGGCTCCGCAGGTAATGCTGCAAGCGCTTGGGCGATAAAAACAACATCCTTTTTATCAATTTCAGGTGTGACCGTACCATCAATAATTTGCCAAAGTGCGACCGTATCCTGCAATGTTTCAATATTGCCTTTCACCGCATCCCAAAACACCTCATCGCCCGCAACCCCCAGCGCCATGAGTTTATCCGCAACATTTGCATAATCCATGTCATGTAGAATTTTTATGTTCAGGCGATTAAGTTCCTCAGGCGAAAACCGAGCCGGCGCACGCCCCAAACGCGTGAATTCATAGCCCTTTGCAATTTGTTGCAAATCCATCTGAACCTCTATCGGGTCAGGCGTACCCAGCCGCGCAATCAAGCTATTAATCGCCATTGGATGAATTTCATCTTGGCGCAAACTTTCCAACGACAACGAGCCCAAGCGTTTCGATAAAGCACTCCCATCCGCCATCACCAGTAAGGGGTGATGCGCAAATACAGGCATTTTACCGCCTAATGCTTTGATGATTTCAATTTGTGTCGCCGTATTGGTAACATGGTCCTCGCCGCGAATAATATGAGTGACACCAAACTCCAGATCATCTACCACGCTGGGTAATGTGTAAAGATAGGTGCCATCTCCGCGCACCAGAACCGGGTCAGAAAGACTAGATGTATCAATCTTTTGGGCGGTGCGCACCAAATCATCCCATTCAACCATTTCGCCAGATAGTTTAAAACGGTAATGGGGTTGATGACCTTCACTTTCAAGTGCGGTGCGCGCTTCATCTGACAAATCTAGCGCGGCGCGGTCATAGACCGGCGGGCGACCACGCGACAATTGACGCTTGCGTTTAAGTGTCAGATCATCAGCTGTCTCATAACAAGGATAAACCAAACCCATCTTACGTAGTTTTTTAAATGCGGCGTCATATGTATCAAAGCGTTCAGATTGCTTGGCTATCACATCATGGTTCAGCCCCAGCCATGCCAAGTCTTCTATGATAGCTCTGGCAAAAGCGTGCGTTGAACGCGCCGCATCCGTATCATCAAGACGGAGCATAAAACGCCCCCCATTTGCCTTAGCAAACAACCAACAAAATAAAGCTGTCCGAGCATTTCCAACATGGAGTTTCCCGGTTGGACTGGGCGCGAAACGAGTGAGTATTGTCATATTATTCCTTAACCTTTGAAACGCACATCCCGAAAACCATTCGTGATGGGATAACGCCGATCACGACCAAAATTACGGGCACCAATTTTAACACCCGGAGCTGCTTGGCGTCTTTTATACTCTGAAACATAAAGTAAATGCTCTATTCGTTTTACCGTTTCACCCTCATAGCCCTTGGCAACAATGTCATCATAACCCAGTTCTTCCTCAACCAGAGCCTGCAATATACCATCAAGAATCTCATAGGGCGGTAGACTATCTTCATCTTTTTGGTTTTCACGAAGCTCCGCACTTGGCGGCTTGTCAATAATGTTTTGCGCCATCACCATGCCCTTAGGGCCAAGACCTCCAATTGGGTGATTTTCATTACGCCAACGTGCCAGCGCAAAAACATCCATTTTATAAATATCTTTAATCGGATTATACCCGCCATTCATATCGCCATAAAGCGTTGCATAGCCAACAGATACTTCTGATTTATTACCTGTTGTCACAACCATGTCGCCAAATTTATTAGAAACAGCCATCAGCAATGCGCCTCGAATACGCGACTGAATATTTTCTTCTGTCACATCAACGCCGCGCCCCTCAAAGAGGCAGGCCAATGAGTTTTCATAAGCCGTCATATGTTCTGCAATAGGTATTTCATCAAGGCGCACACCCAAGAGTTGCGCACATTTAGCCGCATCATCAAGGCTTTCTTGAGACGTGTATTGCGAGGGCATCATAAGACAACGCACGCGCGATGCCCCCAGCGCATCAACGCTAATTGCCGCACATATCGCACTGTCAATACCACCAGACAGACCTAGCAAAACACCACAGAAATGATTTTTTTCAACATAGTCTCGCAAACCAAGAACAGTCGCCTGATAAACCGCTTCATCTTCGGTTTCATCAAAAACTTGCAGCTGGACGCCGCAACGCCAGCCTTGTTTGGTTTTTGTCCATGTTGTTGCCAGCGTGCTTTGCGCCCAAGGCGGACATTGAACAACGACCTCGCCATCAGGGTGCATAACGAAACTACGCCCCTCAAAGACCAATTCGTCCTGTGCGCCCATTTGATTAACATATATTAAAGATAAACCAGTCTTTGTGCATCTTTGGCGGGCATGCTCAAGGCGCAATTCATGTTTGGCACGCTCAAATGGAGACCCATGAAGCGAGATAATTAACTCAGCCCCCCGCGCCTTCAAATGATCCATAACATCTGCAAACCAAATATCTTCACAAATCGGTACACCTACAGATATGCCTCGCAAAAAAACAGGTTCAGGCATGGCTGCCAAATTAAACAAACGCTTTTCATCAAACACCGCATAATTAGGCAAATGAACTTTATGACGCACCGTGAAATTACCTTTTTCTGCAATCATCACACTGTTGAAAACCTCACCCGTTGTTTCATCTTGCCAAGGCAATCCGAAAATAAGTGCTGGCGCATCCTTATTGGTTTGCGCAACGAGCGTATGAGCGGCACTTTTTATTTGTTTCAAAAATGATTTTTTTTGCACGAGGTCCTCTGGCGGATAACCCGATAGAAAAAGCTCACTGGCGACCACAATATCAGCCCCTTCTTGCATTGCTTGTTTTTGCGCAGCCATTAATTTTGCGACATTGACCGCAATATCCCCAACCATCGGATTAAGTTGCGCCATGATAATTTTGAGCTTATCTATCATATTATTTATGTAGCCTCACAAGAGCGCAAGAACAACCAAAACCCATAAAAATCAACTGCTAGAAGCAAAAAAACTGCCGTAAAAATGAATTTTGGGTAATTTTTCTGCTATTTTGAGACAGCTGACCGCTTCAACCTTTAACTTGATGTTTTTCCAAGCTATATGTAGGTCACGCAGATGGCATTATAGGCGCAGTAAGTGAGCAAAGCACATGATAAAACACATACCAAAACAGATGACAAAAAAATGGCACCCCAATAGCTGGCGAAATTTTCCAATTCGCCAAGTTCCAACCTACCCCGATTTAGACGCTCTGGGCAAAGTTGAAGAACGCTTGGCAAGTTTTCCGCCATTGGTGTTTGCAGGCGAAGCGCGTCAGCTCAAAGCTCAACTTGGTGAAGTCGCCAAAGGGCGTGCTTTTTTACTGCAAGGCGGCGATTGTGCAGAAAGCTTTGCAGAACACCATGGCGATAATATCCGTGATACGTTTCGTGTCATGCTACAAATAGCAACGGTGCTGACTTTTGGGGCTAAGATGCCGGTTGTCAAAGTCGGGCGGATGGCGGGTCAGTTCGCCAAGCCGCGCTCGCAAGATACTGAAATACAAGATGGCGTTGAGCTTGCCAGCTATCGCGGTGACATTATTAACGCCATGGACTTTACCCCAGAAGCACGCGTTCCCGATCCAAACAGACAGATTGCCGCCTATCGCCAAGCTGCATCGACCTTGAATTTATTGCGCGCTTTTGCCAAAGGCGGATATGCGGATTTAAACGAAGTGCATCGTTGGAATCAAGGCTTTGTGGCTGATAGCCCCCAAGGCGAAAAATATGAAGCGATGGCAAACCAGATTAACGAAGCCATTACTTTCATGAATGCCTGCGGCATTAACAGCCAGACGACACCGCAACTCAGCACGGTTGATTTTTACACCAGTCACGAAGCTCTTTTGCTTGGCTATGAAACGGCTCTGACGCGGTTGGACAGCACATCGGGGGATTATTATGACACTTCTGCTCATATGCTATGGATTGGGGATCGCACGCGCCAGCCCGGCGGTGCTCATGTGGAGTTCTTATCTGGCATTAAAAACCCGATTGGCTTGAAATGCGGCCCGACCCTTGACCCCGAAGAGCTGATTGTTTTGCTGGATAAACTAAATCCCAAAAATGAAGCCGGCCGCATTACGCTGATTAGTCGTTTTGGGTATGATCGGGTTGAAAAATATTTGCCCGCCCTCATTCGTGTTGTTGAACGCGAAGGACGTGTTGTTGTGTGGTCATGTGATCCAATGCATGGCAATACGATTAAGGCTTCTAATGGATATAAAACCCGCCCCGTTGATAGAATTTTGACCGAAGTGCAAAGCTTTATGCAAGTCCATAAAACTGAAGGCACGCATGCGGGGGGGATTCATTTTGAAATGACCGGACAAAATGTAACCGAATGTATCGGCGGCGCGCAGGCTATTTCCGAAGAAGATTTATCCAGCCGTTATCATACACATTGTGACCCGCGCTTGAACGGAAGCCAAGCCCTAGAGCTGGCATTTATGATTGCAGAGGGCTTGAAGGTTGAAACCAAAAACAAAAAAGTAGCCTAAGCAAGTTCTTTTTTGCTCTTTTTTGCTCTTTTTTCGGTCGGCAACTGAGCTTTGGCTTCTGTGTAAGCTTGTGCAAGACAGCTGTTCATATGGTCTGTTAGACGCTGTCTTTCTGCTTCCAGTTTTTTTGGCGTCAGGTCTGGCTTGGCATAAAACGGGGCACCCCAAACGCTCACATAGCGAGAAAAACCCAACGGCAATTGGAACTTATCCCACGCTTTAGGGAATAATTTATAACGTTTGCACGCCACACTAATTGGAATAATTGGCTTACCCGAACGCGATGAAAGCAACACAATACCTTCCCCGCTTTCATAAGAGGGCCCCGGCGCAACATCTGCCGTCATGATGACATTTTCATCACGTTCAAGAATATCCAATATTTCATGAAAGGCCTCGCGCCCGCCCTTTTTTTTATTTTTAGGCTTATTAGCCGCTTTGCCAGTCCCCGAGCCGCGCACTAACTTATAGCCCCCAAGATAGCCAATAAAGGGCGTCAAAAACGCTCCATACGGACTGCGCGATGCCAAAATAGTTGAAACATTAGTTAACTGACCACGAAAACCTAAAGTCGCCGCCAAGAGATTCCCATGCCACGCACCAAGAATAAACCCCTTCTTATTGAGGTCAAATTCTTGCATCTTTTCAATTCCGTGATGGCGAACTCTCGACGTAAGGCACAAATATCTATGAAACAAAATCATCCCTTGAGACAACAGCCACAAGGATAATCCCGGACCCGTGACGGTTTTCTCTTTACCATGAAATAAGGAAAGGCGCATATTAACCTCAGGCCTTTAGGGGTGTTTTCATGAGGGGTGTCTTCATTGTGACGAGCTCTTCTGCGGCAGTTGGATGAACCGCAATCGTTGCATCAAAATCCGCCTTTGAAGCCCCCATCCTCACCGCAACACCAAAAGCCTGTATCATCTCGCCGCTATCGGGGCCAATAATATGTAGCCCAAGAACCTTATCTGTTGCCTTATCCACCAGTAGCTTCATCAGCGTTTTTTCTTCACTGCCCGACAAACTATGCTTCATAGCACGAAACACAGAGCGGTAAACATCAATATCATATTGCGCAGATGCCGCTTCTTGGGTCATGCCAACCGTCCCAATGGGCGGCTGAGAAAAAACCGCCGTGGGGATAATTGAGTAATCTACTTTTTGCGGATTATTATTAAAAACCGTCTGTGCAAAAGCGTCACCCTCGCGGATAGCAATAGGCGTTAATTGTGCGCGGCCCGTCACATCGCCGACTGCATAAATATTTTCCGCCGAGGTTTGAGAATAAGCATCAACTTTAACCATGCCATTTGAATGCGTTTCCACCCCCGCTTTGTCAAGCCCCAGCCCTTGCGTGTTCGCAACTCGCCCTGTCGCATACATAACAAGCTCCGTTTGCTGTTTTTTTCCATCCCCATAAGTCACCCCATAGCCATTGTCTTGCGCCTCAATAGAAAGCACATCCGTATTCAGCTTTATCTTAATATTTTTTTTCACCATTTCTTCGCGCAAATGAGTTCGAATATCACCATCAAATCCGCGCATAATCTCATCACCGCGATAGACCAGCGTCACATCCACACCAAGCCCATTGAAGATACCCGCAAACTCAACCGCGATATATCCGCCGCCCACAATAATGATTTTATCTGGCAAGGTTTCCAAGTGAAAAGCTTCATTAGAACTAATCGCATGTTCTATACCCGCAATATCAGGCATGAACGGCACCGCACCAGACGCCAATAGAATATATTTTGCCGTAATCTGGCGACCGCCAATTGAAATGGTATTTTTATCCAAAAACTCAGCCCGTTCTTCGATAATCTCAACCCCCGCCGCTTCAGCATTTTTAATATAAATCTGATTCAGGCGGTCAATTTCCGTATCCTTATTCTCAACCAGCGTCGCCCAATCAAATTTACGTTGCCCAACCGTCCAGCCAAAGCCCTGCGCTTCATGGAAATCTTCGCCATAATGACTGGCATAAACAAAAAGCTTCTTTGGGACACATCCACGAATAACACACGTGCCCCCCACTCTATATTCTTCAGCCATAGCAACCTTAACGCCATAATTTGCGCTTATGCGAGCCGCCCGCACACCGCCGCTACCCGCACCGATAACAAATAAATCATAATCAAATTCCATCACATTCCACCCATCACATTCCGCCAATTTCTTTTATTTCATCCTTGTAAGCCAAATAGACTTTTGTTGCCATATCAATAAATAACCCATGTTCCATAACGCCCGCAATCTCAAGCAGTGCTGTCGCCAAATCCTTAGGCTCATTGATGGCACCAAGCTGGCAATCATACATTACATTTGCGCTATCGGTTTTAAAAATATTTGCCCTCGCATCAAGCCGCAATCTGATATCCGTTTTATGACCCGTATCATGCAAAACGCCCTGAATGGCACGCGCAGTGGTTTCATGGGCAAAGGCATTCACCTCGACGGGCAATGGGAAAGCACCAAGCTGTTTAACCCATTTGCTTTCATCGGCAATTATAATCATTTTGTCAGACGCCGCCGCCACGATCTTTTCGCGCAATAAAGCACCGCCGCCGCCTTTGATAAGGTTCAAGTGAGAATCAATTTCATCGGCACCATCAACCACCATATCCAAATGTTTAAGCTGGTCTAAATCTGCCAGTCGAATATTTAAAGCCCGCGCCTGTATGCGAGTGGTTTCAGAGCTAGGCACACAAATCACATCCAGCCCCTCTTGAATTTTCTCGCCAAGCCCATCCACAAAATAACGCACCGTAGAGCCCGTTCCAAGTCCGAGCTTCATACCGCTTTTAACTTGCTCAAGGGCTTTAAGTGCCGCTTGCTTTTTCATTTTCTCCTGAGGCCTTAAAGGCATTAAATCCCGCGCTCCTGTCTGATGATTTCCCAAGCACCATTAATACTCGCCATGCGCACATTGGAAAGATGAATAATCTCCTTTGGCACACCGCGCGCTTGTAACTGGTCTGGGTGATTATCGCGCACCGCTTTTAGCCAAGCCCCACGCACCGCCTCATCATCGGCTATTTTTGCCACACCCAAAATAGCATAAGGGTCCGCCATATCTTCATTATGATGTGCGTGAATGCGCGCAAAATCACTTTTTTCAAACCCGAATATATCACTCACCCGCTTCAAATAAGCCTCTTCGGCTGGATGCAACACCCCATCCGCATAGGCAATATGAAATAACCCATCAAGCACATCCTCGCAGACACGCACATTATCTTTAAAAATTGTCTGTACTTGTTGAGCATAAACTTCAAAGCCCGCAATATCTTCTTGAGCCAGCTTATAGACACGCGCCACGTTTTTTTGTTCGCCATCAGGAACCCGACAAATTTGATAAAAGGCGTCCACCTCAGCCGGAGAAACAATCCCATCAGCCTTCGCCATTTTCGCCGATAAGGCAATCAAAGCAATCGTGAAAGCAACATCACGTTCCAACTCGCGGTCAATCAATAAATGTCCCGCCAAAACCCCCGCAACCGCGCCCAAAGGACCCGCTACATAAGCCCCTGCAACGCCGCCTGCAATTTTACCCCAAATAGACATTCTCATCTCCATGATATGGTCATTATATGGAATGCTCAGAGCATAAATGAATCGCCCAAGCAGAGCGAGTGGAAACTTATTTTCCCAAAATCTTACTTTTCCAAAATCTTACTTTTCCAAAATCTTACTTTTCCAAAATCTTACTTTTCCAAAATAATGGTTTTACGGTTTATATGCCAATATAGGTGCCAGCCATTTTTCACACTCATTAACGCTCATTTTCTTGCGTGCGGCATAGTCTTCAAGCTGGTCACGGTTAATTTTACCAACCCCAAAATATTGACTCTCTGGGTGGCTGAAATAAAGCCCCGATACAGCCGCGCCCGGCCACATTGCATAAGTTTCGGTCAACTCAACACCAATGGCCCTTTGTGCGTCCAATAAATCGAACAAGGTCTTTTTTTCTGTGTGGTCTGGCTGTGCCGGATAGCCGGGGGCGGGGCGTATGCCGTTATATTCTTCGCGGATAAGGGCTAGATTATCGAGATTTTCATCGCTGGCATATCCCCAATATTGGGTGCGCACAAGTTGATGCAGCCGCTCGGCAAACGCCTCGGCAAGACGGTCAGCCAATGCCTTTGACATGATTGAGCTGTAATCATCGCCTGCCTCTTCGAATTTTTTTGCAACCTCATCCTCGCCATGACCCGAGGTCACAGCAAAACCACCTATATAATCGGACACAACTTCAGCCCCAATTTCAAAAGGCGCAATAAAATCGGCTAGGGCAAAATTAGCGCGAGCCCTTCGTCGCTCCATTTGCTGGCGCAGACTATGCAAGCGCGCCCGCTCAACATGGCACGTTTCATCCTCATAAATGACAATATCATCGCCCTCACGCAGGGCTGGCCAAAAACCAATAACGCCCTTACAGGTCAGCCATTTTTCGTCCATAATTTTATCCAACATCGCCTGCGCATCTTTAAACAGATCCGTCGCCGCACCGCCAACAACGTTATCTGTCAAAATAGCTGGATAAGTGCCACGTAAATCCCAACTTTGGAAAAAAGGCGTCCAGTCAATATAAGCGCGCAAGTCTTCAAGCGGATAATTATCAAACACCTTCGTTCCCAAAAAACGCGGCCGCACCGGCTGATGGCGTCCAAACTCTGGCTGAAACGCATTGCTGCGCGCCTGTTCAAGCGAAACCCGCGTTATAGTCTCGCGGCTTCGCGCATGCGCAACAGCCATAGTCTCATATTCTTCCCGAATTTCAGCTTGGTAATCAAGCCTCTTATCGGGCGATAAAAGAGTGGCGGCAACACCAACCGCACGGCTGGCATCTGGCACATAAATGACTTGCCCTTTGACGTAATTTGGATTGATTTTAACCGCAGTATGAACCTTAGAAGTTGTCGCCCCACCAATGAGCAATGGGATATTAAATCCTTGGCGTTCCATTTCTGCACCAACATGGCACATTTCATCCAAGCTCGGGGTGATAAGACCAGACAGACCGATAATATCAACATTTTCTTCGCGTGCCTTTTGCAAAATTTCAGCCGCAGATACCATAACCCCCATATCAATCACTTCATAATTATTACATTGCAAGACAACACCAACAATATTTTTACCAATATCATGCACATCACCCTTCACAGTTGCCATCAACACTTTGCCCGCATGGGTGGATTTTGCTATCCCATTGCGCTTTTTATCTTCTTCCATGAAAGGCTCAAGATACGACACAGCCCGCTTCATCACACGCGCAGATTTCACCACTTGGGGCAGAAACATCTCACCCGCCCCAAACAAATCGCCGACCACATTCATGCCATCCATAAGAGGCCCTTCAATAATATAAAGAGGACGCGCATAATGCTGGCGCGCTTCTTCAACATCCGCCTCGACATAATCGCTAATGCCATTGACCAGCGCATGCTCTAGCCGCTTCTCAATTGGTAGCGTGCGCCAGCTTAAATCAACAACACGTATCTCACCCTTTTTACCGCGATACCCTTCTGCTATCTCCAGCAAGCGGTCGGTGCTGTCTTTGCGCCGATTAAACAGCACATCCTCAACCGCCTCACGCAATTGTTCGTCAATATCTTGGTAAAGGGTCAATTGCCCAGCATTCACGATTCCCATATCCATCCCGTTTTTAATGGCATGATAAAGAAACGCCGAATGCATCGCCTCGCGCACAGGCGCGTTGCCACGAAATGAAAAGGAAACATTAGACACACCGCCAGAAACATGGGCATGTGGCAATTTTGTTCGAATTTGATGTGTCGCTTCGATAAAATCTACGCCATAATTATTATGTTCTTCAATGCCGGTTGCGACGGCAAAAATATTCGGGTCAAAGATGATGTCCTCAGCAGGAAAACCTACTTCTTCGGTTAAAATTTTATAAGAGCGTTCACAAATTTCAAATTTACGCGCCGCAGTATCCGCTTGCCCCGCCTCGTCAAAGGCCATGACGCACACCGCCGCGCCAAATCTCAAACAAAGACGCGCCTTCTCAAAAAACGCCGCCTTGCCTTCTTTCAAAGAAATGGAATTGACAATCGCCTTGCCCTGAACGCATTTTAAACCAGCTTCAATGACCGACCATTTTGAGCTATCAATCATCACCGGCACTTTAGCGATATCTGGCTCGGCGGCTATCAAGTTCAAAAAGCGCACCATGGCCGCCTCAGAATCCAACATGCCCTCATCCATATTGACATCAATAACCTGTGCGCCGTTTTCAACTTGCTGGCGGGCGACATCAAGGGCGGCCTCATAATCGCCTTCGGTGATAAGCCTGCGAAACTTCGCCGACCCCGTAACATTGGTGCGCTCCCCAATATTCACAAATGGAATGTCTTTTGTTAACGCAAACGGCTCTAGACCAGAGAGTTTCAAGCTTTTTTCTTGAAGCTTAATTTGTCGCGGCTTATGCGCGGCGGCGACACTGCCAATGGCGCGAATATGCGCTGGCGTCGTGCCGCAACACCCCCCTAAAATATTCACCAATCCCGCTTTAGCAAACTCACCCACCACAGATGACATCTGCTCAGGCAATGCATCATATTCACCAAATTCATTGGGCAAGCCAGCATTAGGATAAACACAAATATTTGTATCCGCCAGCTTCGCCATCTCAGCCACATAAGGGCGCATTTCAGCTGCCCCCAAAGCACAATTCAACCCAACCGCAAACGGCTTGGCATGGCGCAAAGATGTCCAAAAAGCCGCCGTCGTTTGCCCCGATAAAGTCCGCCCAGAGCGGTCCGTAATCGTCCCCGAAACAATCAAAGGAAGCGTTATGCCCGTTGCTTCAAAAACATCCTGCACAGCATGCACAGCAGCTTTTGCATTTAAGGTGTCGAATATAGTTTCAATAAGAATAATATCCGCACCGCCCTCAATCAATCCTTGTGTGGCACATGCATAAGCTGTTCGCAATTCATCATAGCTGACATTGCGATAGCCGGGATCATTAACATCAGGCGACATAGAGGCTGTCCGATTAGTCGGCCCCAAAGCACCCGCAACTAATCTTGGACGTGACGGGTCTTTTTTTTCAAAGCTATCACAAACCCGCCGCGCGATTTTCGCAGCTTCCAAATTCAACTCATAAGCCAGTTCCTGCAACCCATAATCAGCCTGAGCAATGGCCGTCGAAGAAAAGCTATTGGTTTCAATAATATCACTACCCGCCTCAAGAAAGGCAGCATGAATTGCTTCAATCACATCCGGGCGCGTCAGACTAAGCAGATCATTATTACCCTTTAGATCCATATGATAATCGGTAAAACGTGTCCCGCGAAAGTCTTTTTCGTATAGCTCATAGCTCTGTATCATCGTCCCCATAGCCCCATCGAGTAGCAAAATGCGTTGGGAAATCTGGTTTTTGAGAGCGTCCACTCTATTTTTACGATTCCAGAGCATTGCGATCCATTTCTAAAATGCGGCAGACAGAAGAAATTAAATCAGCTTGATTAAGAGTGTAAAAATGCAGATGCTTAAAACCTTCATCAACAAGCTGGCGGCATTGATCTATCGCAATCATGGTGGCAATTTTCTCGCGGATGCCTTGAGCATCATCAAGCCCTTTAAAACAGTTAATCAATTTTTGTGGCACATGCGTGTTACATTTTTTCGCCATCCGCAGCACACCCGAAAAATGAGTGGTCGGCATAATGCCCGGCAAAATCGGAATAGTCACATTGGCCGCGCCAAGCTTATCACGAAACCGTAAATGCTGTTCAGTATCAAAAACAAACTGGGTAATCGCGCGTGTCGCACCCGCATCAATTTTAGCTTTAAGTAAATCAATATCCGCCTCAAGGCTCTTTGCTTCGGGATGCTTTTCAGGATAGGCACTGACCGTAATTTCAAAACCACCGCGCTTGGCAATAGATGCCACTAAGTCAACCGAGCTTGCATAGCCATCCGCATGAGGCTGGAATACCCCCAGATCAGACATATCTCCGCGCAAAGCAACAATATGCCTCACCCCAGCATCAGCATACGCATCTATGACCGCCTCCACCTGCGCTTTGGTCGCCGATACGCATGTAAGGTGAGCCGCTGGTTGCAATTTTGTCTCTTGCACAAGCCGCTTCACACAATCATGCGTACGTTTTCGCGTGGACCCCCCCGCACCATAGGTGACAGAAACAAATTTTGGATTTAACGGCGCAAGACATTCAATGGCATTCCATAGATTAGCTTCTGCCTTTTTCGTTTTCGGCGGAAAAAATTCAAACGAATATTCAGTCATCTAACGGCTCCAATAATCGGGGAAACCGCTTGGGTATCTTGCCTATTTTGAGATTTTTGACCTGACCAAATATAAACAGATAAGCCAGCATTTTTTGATTGATTCTCATTTTTCAAAAGCTCTGGTTTGCGCGTTTCAATCTTGGCTTCCTGCAATAGATTCACGATCTCATTTTCACTAAACCCAAGTCGGCGATGCGCGTGTTCTTCTCGCAAATACTCAAGATGATGCGGCGCAAAATCTGCAATAATCAGCATCCCACCCGGCACAAGAATACGTGTTGCCTCTGCAATAGCCGCGCTTGGGTCTTCTAAAAAATGTAGCACTTGATGCATCAGCACAAGATCAGCCGCGCCATTATTGAGAGGCAAATTAGTAATATCCCCCATACGTAGCTGACAATTAGGCAAGTTAGCTTGTGCAAGATTAGCCCGTGCCAAAGCAAGCATGTCAGCATTGACATCAAATCCCACAGCTTTGCCAGCCCGTGTCCCAAACACCTCCAGCATACGACCCGTTCCAGTACCGAGGTCTACTAAATTATTATATTTGTGCGCCCCTATCAGCGCCAGCATAGTTTGCTCAATTGTAGCATCGCCAATATGAAGCGCACGCAACCGCTTCCAGTTGCTCGCATTAGACGTAAAATAATCTTGGGCAGATTGAGCCCTTCGGGCACGCACCCCTTCAAGACGCTCACAATCACGCAACAAAACCGGATCATCTTTGGCAAGTAAACCTATCAGTTCGCGGGCTAAATGCGCACCCTCACCTGTATCGGCAATTCTGTAAAAAACCCAGCTACCTTCAGGAAGCCGCGTGAGCAATCCAGATTCAGTCATCAACTTAAGGTGACGGCTAATCCGCGGCTGACTCTGCCCCAACACCAATGTCAACTCTTTGACCGTTAGCTCGCCTTTGAGCAAAACAGCAAGTAGCCGCAATCTTGTCTGTTCACCCGCCGCACGAAGAGCTGTTAGTAATCTTTCCATCATTAAACCGCCCATAATTAAACCGTCCACCCTTAAATATAAAGATATGTTTATATCGCAACAACTTAAATTTCAAGAATATCTTTTCGAATTTTACACTTATCCTATTTTCTTCTTTCTTCAATTTGCGCTAAGATTAAATTTTAAACTGAAAGTTGAGGTCAATGTTGTTACAAAAAATCATCCAATTTTTTCTTATCACCTTTATGGTTTTTAATTTTGCCGCCTGCGCCGCCTCACAAAATAGCACGCCAGACCCATTTGAACCCGTCAATCGCGTCATGTTTAATATTCATAACTCAATTGATAAAACCGTCTTGATACCCGTTACCCGTGCCTATGGCGTTCTGCCAGAACGCGCCAGAAAAAGTGTCGGCAATTTCTTTAGCAATCTGAGTGACCCTTTTTCGATGGTGAATAATCTTTTACAAGGAAAACCCATCCGAGCGAGTTCCTCGCTGGCTCGATTTGGCATTAACTCCACTCTTGGCCTTGGTGGTCTGTTTGATGTTGCCAGCTCTTGGGGGCTTGAAAAACACCCCGAAGACTTCGGCCAAACACTGGGTTATTACGGCATTGGTACTGGAGTCTATATTTTTATTCCTATCCTTGGGCCAAAAACATTAAGAGATGGTATCGCTCAAATTAGTTCAGCTTCTCTTACCTCGACAGCGTATGACGGCGTTGACATTTCTGATGCTGTTTATCTTGGCACAACGGCGTTAAATGGTATTCATGCACGCCATAGCGGTCTTGCGCTTTTGGAAGAGATCGAAAAAAGCTCAGTCGATTATTATGCGTCCGTCAGAAGCTTATATCTGCAAAACCGTGCCAGCCAAATTAACGATGGGAAATTGGATATAGACGATTTACCAGACCTTGACATGCTGGATGATTTTGATGAAGAGGACGACTTCTTTGAAGAAGAAACGACAAAAGAAAAAGATTACAAATAAGGATTTATGAAAATGAATAATATTTTAAAAACGATTATTACTGGCGTTACTTTTTTGCTTATTGCTCTCACGCCTGCTGCTTCGCAGTCTGCGGGCGGGGAGGCATTTGTTAAAGAAGCGGCGAATGAAGTCATTAATATTCTAACCACTGCCTCATCGCGTCAAGAGCGCGAAGAACGGTTCGCAAAATTATTAAATGAACGGGCAGATCTTCGGCGCATTGGACGGTTTGCGCTTGGGGCTCATGGGCGCACGGTCAGCAAAGAAGATTTTAAAACCTATCAAGAACTTCTTGAAACACTCATCATCAAAGTTTACGCTAATCGTTTAGGCGAATACTCGAATGAAAAAATTATCATCAAGTCGAGCCAACAAAAAAAGCGCAATGTCATCGTTGAATCCGAGATTAGATTCGCCAATGGCCGTGCTCCAATTTCACTGGATTGGTGGCTCATTGAGCAAAAAAATGGCAGTTACAAACTTTTTGATATTCGTGTGATTGGCGTCTGGATGGCACAAGAGCAACGCGATAGCTTTTCATCTTTATTGAAGAACAATAAAGGTGATTTTAACGCCCTCCTCACCCATTTACGCCATCAGGTTAAGCCGGGCTTGTCAGAAAACGACAAAAAAACACCCCCCAAAACTTAACGGCTAAACTGTTTGTATTTGATACGCTTTGGTACGCCTGAAAAGGCACTCAGGCGCTTTTTACGATCTTCTTCATAATCAGCATAATTGCCTTCAAACCATTCAACATGACTGTCACCTTCAAAGGCCATAATGTGCGTTGCCAAACGATCCAAAAACCACCGATCATGAGAAATAACAACCACACAGCCAGCAAAATCTTCAAGCCCTTCCTCAAGAGCGCGTAAGGTTTCAACATCCAAATCATTGGTCGGTTCATCAAGAAGCAATAAATTCGCGCCTGCGCGAAGCATTTTAGCAAGATGCACACGGTTGCGCTCACCACCAGAAAGCAAACCCACCTTTTTTTGCTGGTCTCCACCACGGAAATTAAAAGCGCCAACATAAGCGCGCGAATTAACCTCACGCTTGCCAAGCTCAATCACATCATTATTATCTGAAATTTCTTCCCAAACAGTTTTAGCATCATCTAAATGATCACGGCTTTGGTCCACATAGCCAAGCTTTACCGTCTCGCCTAGCTTGAGAGTGCCGCCATCAACTTGTTGCGCACCTGTAAGCATTTTAAACAAAGTCGTTTTACCCGCACCGTTTGGCCCAATAATCCCAACAATGCCACCGGGGGGGAGCTTGAACGATAAATTATCAATCAACAAACGCTCCCCGAACCCCTTCATAAGACCATTTGCTTCCACCACCAAGCCGCCAAGACGTGCGCCAGATGGAATAGAAATCTGAGCCCGCCCCACATCTTCCCTCCCCGCGCTTTCAAGCAAATCAGTATAGGCCTGCACCCTTGCTTTGCTCTTGGCTTGGCGCGCTTTTGGAGAAGACCTTATCCATTCAAGCTCGCGCGATAAGCTGCGCTGCTTGGTTTCATCCTCGCGCGCTTCTTGTTTCATGCGTTTGTGCTTTTGCTCTAGCCAGCTTGAATAATTGCCTTCATGCGCAAAACCTTGCCCGCGATCCAATTCCAATATCCAACCTGTAACCTTATCAAGAAAATATCTATCATGCGTCACTAAAACAACCGTGCCAGCATACTCAATCAAATAATGCTGCAACCAAGCCACGGTTTCAGCATCAAGGTGGTTTGTCGGCTCGTCAAGCAAGAGCAGGTCAGGCTTGGCCAGTAAGAGTTTACACAAAGCAACCCGGCGTTTCTCGCCGCCAGATAATGGCCCAATATCAGCCCCCCCCTCAGGACACCGCAAAGCATCCATTGCTTGTGCGACCTGACTCTCCAAATCCCATAAATTTTGTGCATCAATTTCATCTTGAAGCATCGCCATTTCTTCAGCCGTTTCATCAGAATAATTCATCGCCAACTCATTATAGCGTTCGAGCTTTGCCTGACTTTCACCGACCCCCTCCATGACATTGCCCATCACATCCTTGGCACAATTAAGCTGCGGCTCTTGTTCAAGATAACCAACTTTAACACCCTCTGGCGTCCACGCATCGCCCGTATATTCCTTATCAAGACCTGCCATGATTTTCAGTAATGTCGATTTACCAGAACCATTAACCCCAACAATGCCAATTTTCGCACCGGGAAAAAAGGAAAGGCGTATATCCTTCAATACCTGCTTGCCACCCGCATAGGTTTTGGACAATTGGTCCATAACATAAACATATTGATAAGAAGCCATATTCCACTCGCTCTGGTTAATCTGCCTGTTCGTTTGAATAGCCGAGCAACGGACAAGGGCGCAACCTTTTTCACATAAAAAAGTCGGCACATTTAAATGTTGCCGACTTTTTAACTCAAATACTTAAATGCTTAAAAAAGGTTACATATCTCACAAGCAAGCATCACGCCCAAAACTAACCATGAAATAACAAACACACCAAAACGGTGCATGACGTGGTTATAGGTATTTTGAATGAGTGAATGCACAATACGCAAAACAACAAAAGCCCATGCCAGTTGCACAAATAAAACATCCGCATGACCTGCTACCGCAATGATTAGGGCTACAGCATAAAAAATGGTCGGTTGCTCGTGTAAATGATTGTAATTGTCGCCAATGGCGCGAACCTTAGTAGGTAACTTGTCTGCCAACTCAGATGTATGTTTGCCCTCTTGCGGGTCAATTTTGGCGGCATTAAACGTACGAATCCGTGTCACAAACATCCACACCATGACGATAAATGTCCATGCTGCCATGATGATAACTGGTTGTAAAAATTCATTTGTCATTAAAATCTCCTTTTATTTTTTTTAAACGTCCTGATTTTGAACTCTAAGGCCTGTTGCATCCGAAAAATAACTTTTTAGCACAATTATGTCTTTTTCATAATCGCCCGTCATCAGAAATTCCTCGCCAACATAAACCGTCTTGTTTTGGCAATCCAACTTAGCCAGCACCAAAGGTACGTTAGCACCATAAGCCATATAATAAAAACCAGATTTCCAATTTTCATTATAGGCGCGCGTTCCTTCTGGTGTGAGTAATAAAATGGTTTTATCCACGCTTTTCAAGAAATCAATTCCTTGCTCCACGGCACTTGTTCGCTTGGAACGATCCACTGGCACGCCGCCAAAAAACATAAAGAAATAACCAAACGGCCAGCGAAGGAGAGTGTTTTTCATGAGTACATTAATATTCAGCCGCAGCGCAAGAATACCCCAAAGAAAAATCATATAGTCCCAATTACTCGTATGAGGCACACCAATTAAGACGCATTTATCATAACGCTTGAGGTCTCCGATGATTTTCCACCCAAGCATAAGCGCAATCGCATTTGCAAAGACCCGCAAAATAGAGACCAAAAAAGGCACTTTATAATAAGTAAATCTGACCCTTTTCATGCTAACTCACGCTACGTAATTTTAAATACATAATCATTTTACGATTCCATTTTACGGCCCAATTTTACGGCCCAATTTTACGGCCCCAAAGACTGCTAACCATGCTTTAGCCAATGTGGCTTGCAAAAAAATCCAATGTTCGCGCCCGCGCTTGCTCTGCGCTTGCGCCGTCATAAGCGGCGCGATGATCACAATTAAAACCATGGTTCGCTTCATAAATAAAAGCTGGTGCTTTGGGCATCGCCGCTTTGATGGCTTCCACCTGCTCTGGCGGAATGAATTCATCACGGTCGCCAAAATGGAACATGACCGGCACTTTAGGAAGTGTCTGCAAATTATTTGCAATCCCCCCACCATAATAGGCGACAGCGCAATCAAGCGAAGCGATATGAAGGGTACTCAAAAAAGCCATCAAGCCACCAAAGCAGTAGCCAACGACACCAACTTTGCCATATTGCTTCAGATTTTCAACCGTTGCAGCTAAATCTTCTAAAGTGCGTGCGTGGTCAAGCTGTTCAAAAGCGTATCCAAAGCCTTCCGCCGTATCAGGCTCTTCATATCCAAGTTCAATATTTGGTCTGATACGGTCAAATATGGCCGGCGCCAGAACCGCATAGCCTTTTTTCGCATAACTGTCTGCCACCTCTTGAATGTGCTGATTGACTCCGAAAATCTCTTGGATGACCATAATGGCGCCTTTTGGGGTGCCTTCTGGTAATGCCTGATAAGCAGATAAAGAAAAACCATCCTGACTTTGAATTGAGATAAAACTGTTCATACTCGCTCCTTTAAAGTTCTTGAGGCAGATTAGGCAAAAAAAGCATCACACGCAATAGGTCTAGCGTTTATCAATAAATAAGGTTTGCGTTCCCATAGCATAAAAGCCTTTTTCATCGGCAAATTGACTATACGCCAGCGCACTGCCTTTGCCTTCACTTTCCATCCGCGCATCCACCAACAGCCATTTGGTTTCTGGCATACGGGTAAAAATAATATTAATGTCAACATTGACATACAGCCATTTGCGCGCATCCAGTGCCCTTGCTGTTCCGTGTCCCATATCAGACAACATGCAAGCGCGAACAAATGGTGTAAGCGGCGCCCCTTCAAACAAATCATAATGAAAATTTAGCCAGATCACACCATGCCCCGGAATTTCAAACGCGTTGATGACAGGTTTGACATAGACTGATGGGGCGATGATAAAATTGAGTGTTGTTAGCTTTAACCTATCATCAGAAGGCAGAGGAAAATTAAATGGCTGTTGCCCCGGCGATGTAAAGACAGGCATCTTAGCTTTTCGAATACAAGTAAAAAAAGCCCGCGCATAAACCTCGCCCTGCTGATGCAAACTGGCCTCTAACATCTGAACCTTTTTGCCGCCGCGCACGACCCGCACATCGGTTTCGACCTCGCGTGGCACAGGGCGCAAAATATCAATCGTCACCCGCCCGGGATTCATAATATTAAAGTCAACCTGCTGTTCAAACAAATATCCAAACAAGCCCGCAATAAGAACGCCATTAAGAGCATTTTCATCCCACGGACTTCGGGCATCAGCTGTGCCTATAAATTTGTTTTCTGATTTTTCAAAAAAAACAGACATTTATCTCTCATTTAATCGCCAATGAAGGAAAGTGGTGGGCCCGACAGGACTCGAACCTGTGACCAAACCGTTATGAGCGGTTCGCTCTAACCAACTGAGCTACAGGCCCTCCAAATTTACGATAGACTCCTTAGAAAAATCAAGCATACGGCGTCAGTTTAAGGATACGGGGTTGGTAATCTTTCGCCTGCGCCTCATCCATAAAGGCATAAGCCACAATAATCACCAAATCGCCAGTTTGAGCCAGACGGGCGGCGGCACCATTAATACCTATTATCTGCGAGGCACGCGGCGCTTCGATAGCATATGTCGTAAAACGCGCACCCGTATTAATGTTCAGCACATCAACTTGTTCATGCGCCAAGATACCAACCTCGTCCAGCCAGTCACGGTCGATCGATATGGACCCTTCATAGTGCATATCACATTGCGTGACTTTAGCGCGGTGTATTTTTGCTTTCATCATCGTTAATTGCATGATTGTCCCCATGAACCTACTCTTATGCGCTTATTGCTATTTTCTAGCTTAATTGTCAAGAAAACTCCGTAATTTACGCGAACGTGACGGATGTTTCAGTTTACGCAATGCTTTTGCTTCGATCTGGCGTATCCGCTCACGCGTTACAGAAAACTGTTGCCCTACCTCTTCCAGAGTATGGTCCCTATTCATCCCAATCCCAAACCGCATCCGTAAAACCCGCTCCTCACGCGGCGTCAGGCTCGCCAGCACCCGTGTTGTCGTTTCGCGCAAATTAGACTGAATAGCTGAATCGACTGGCAAAATCGCATTTTTATCTTCAATAAAGTCACCCAAATGACTATCCTCTTCATCGCCAATCGGCGTTTCAAGACTAATCGGCTCTTTGGCAATTTTCAGCACTTTGCGTACCTTTTCCAGAGGCATTGAAAGCTTTTCAGACAATTCTTCTGGGGTTGGCTCACGTCCGATCTCATGTAGCATCTGGCGCGATGTGCGCACGAGCTTGTTGATGGTTTCAATCATATGCACCGGAATACGGATGGTGCGCGCTTGGTCGGCAATAGAGCGGGTAATAGCTTGCCTTATCCACCATGTCGCATAGGTTGAAAACTTATACCCGCGCCGATATTCAAATTTATCAACTGCCTTCATCAGCCCAATATTACCTTCTTGAATCAAATCAAGGAACTGCAAACCGCGATTGGTATATTTTTTGGCAATAGAAATGACCAATCGTAAATTGGCTTCCACCATTTCTTTTTTAGCGATTTGTGCTTCACGTTCGCCCTTTTGGACCATGCGGACAATATTGCGAAAGTCCAACACATCAAGACCCGTTTTACCCGCAATCGTTTGAATTTGATCTCGTAAATCGCTAATCGTATCGCGGTGGTCGCCGACAAATTCTTTCCAGCCCTTGCCACTTAAACGCGAAACCCGCCGAAGCCAGTTGGTTTCATATTCGTTAGCTTGATAATGTTTAATAAACTCTTCACGCGCCACATTAGATTTATCCGCCATACGCCAAATCTGGTTCTCAAGAAGAATCAAATCCTTATTAATCATATAAAGCTGCTTAACCAAGGCTTCAATCCGCGCATTATTGAGCGATAGGCTTTTGACATATTCAATAATTTCGCCGCTCAGCTTTTTTCGGCGGTTTTTCTTGGCCGTGGAAAGCTCTTTGCCCTTAGCCTGCAATTCAACGCTTTGCTCTTGCACCAAACGAAGCTTTTGATAGGTTTTGGTAATAGCCTCAAATGTCCCAAGAACTTTAGGCTTAAGCTCGCTTTCCATTGCTGACAATGACATATTGCTTTCATCATCAGCTTCATCTTCTGATGGCTCACCTTCGGCCTCACCGGTTGGCGCACCCGAGGGCGGCGGCGCGGCGCCTTCGGCACTGCGGTCAATTTTCTTGGCATCGGGCCCGGCAAAAGTTGCATCCAGATCAATAATATCGCGTAACAAAACCTTGCTCTCATTAAGCTCACCATGCCAGATGATAATGGCCTGAACTGTCAACGGATTTTCACAAAGTCCCGCAATCACCCTCTCACGCCCGGCCTCAATACGCTTGGCAATTGCAATCTCACCATCACGAGAAAGCAATTCAACCGACCCCATTTCACGCAAATACATACGCACAGGGTCATCCGTTCTGTCACCGCTACTGGTGATCTTTGCTGCTTTGGCAACCGCCGTCGAAGAGCTAACCGTCAGCGCCTCGCTTTCACCCTCATGAACCTCCTCATCAGCATCTTCATCATGCTCAATGACATTAATACCCATCTCAGAAAGTTGCGACATGATGTCCTCAATCTGCTCGGTTGTGTAATTATCTGAGTTCAAAACAGCATCGCGCTGTTGATGCGTAATATAGCCCTGTTTTGTGGCTTTTTTTATCATCGCTTTAAGCACAGCCTCATTATCGATTAAGGGTGCTTCGGCTTCATTATTACTTTCAGCTTCAGATTCTTTACTTTTTTTGACTATTGTTTTATTTTTCACCATTCCACTATCCTTTATAAAACGGCTATAAAACGACAATTAGGCGTCTTGGATTTGATAATTCTCAAGTTCAGCCAATTCTCTTTTAATTGCTGTTAAGCGTTCAAAATTTTCCTGAGTTGTTTGCGTGCCTAAATCTCTTTCGATCTCCCGCCTCTCGGCAGCAAGAACCGTAAGCTTATGCTGAAGTTCAAGAACATCAAGCCAGCCACGACGAACATCGTCAGGATTACTATCTTCTCGAACAAAGCCCAGCAGACGCGCATCGGGTAATTTCTCCAGCCGCGTGATGAGATCGCTATGTCCAACACTATGTAGATGGGTCTTCAAAGCCTCTGTGTCAAGCAAATTTTGATTATTTATCGCATCGCTAAGAGCAAAACGGAGCTTATCAAGAGAGCTTGTCACAAATTTAATACTTTCAAACCTGTCGAGTTCTTTTAGAAGGGCTTTGGGATGGCGCAAAACGGTTAAAACCAGCATTGCTTCTCGGGGCGCCAACCTATCTGTGCCGCGTGCCAAGGCTGAACGGCGCGCCTCGATACTCGCATGTTGACTGGTGCTATACCTGCGCTGCTTATCTTTGAAAAACCCCGCATTACCGCGTTGCGTTTTGCCCAATTGAAATTGTTTGTGAGGCGCAAAAAGAGCATTAATCCGCTGTTTAATATCTTCATCATAGAATTTACGCACATCAGAATTTTGAATCTGGCGCACGGTTGTGCGCAATCTTTGAGTCAAAGCGGCACGCCGCTCTGGCGTATCATGAGGCGCAAAAGAAAGTTCTCTCTCCCAAAGCATATCAACAAGAGGTGCAGCTTTACCAAGTAAGTCTGCCATCATGCCACGCCCGCCCTCATGAACAATGTCATCCGGGTCCTTGCCAGATGGCAGAACGACAAATCTGAGAGAAAACCCCGGCTTTAACATAGGCAGCACGCGGTCTATGACACGATAAGCTGCCCGCAAGCCCGCCTCATCTCCATCAAGGCACATGATAGGTTCGGGTGCCAAACGCCATAATAAGTCAATTTGTTGTTCCGTGACGGCCGTTCCCAAAGGTGCCACCGCATGATGAAACCCCCCACGCGCCAGCCCTATAACATCCATATAGCCTTCGCAGACAAGAACCGCCTTTTCTTCATAGGCGAATTGACGCGCTTTATCAAAATTGAATAATATATGCCCTTTATGAAATAAAGGCGTTTCGGGGGAATTAAGATATTTGGCTTTGGCGTTAGCGCTTAATGCCCGCCCGCCAAAGGCGATAATTCTGCCCCTTATATCGGCAATAGGAAACATAACGCGGTCGCGGAAACGGTCAATGACATCGCGCCTGTTTGCATCATCATGCTCAAGGGTAAGTGCCATGCCGCTTTCAATAATCTGCTCTTGAGAAAATCCCTTTTCGCGCAAAAAACGATTCAGCGCATTTTTTTGCCCCGGCGCATAACCAATCCCAAATGATTTAATTAACTCATAAGAAAGCCCGCGCTTTTCAAGATAAGCTAACGCCTCGCGCCCGCTTGCGCCCTTGAGCTGGGCGCAAAACCATATCGCCGCCGCTTGTGTTACATCGCCTAGTGCTAATTTTTTCTTTTCCTTTTCAGCCATTTGCGGATCGCGCGCCGGCATTGACAAATGAGCCTCAGACGCAAGACGCTCAACCGCCTCAATGAAGGACAGCCCTTCTGTTTCCATGAGAAAATCAAACACAGAGCCATGCTTACTCGTGGCAAAGCAATGATAAAATTGCTTTTCATCATTCACCGTAAAAGAAGGCGTCCGCTCGTTTTTGAACGGGCTTAGACCGACAAACTCGCGTCCACGCCGCGTAAGCTTAACTTTACGCCCGACAATATCCGAAACCGGAATTCGGTTTTTAATCTCTTCAAGAAAACTGCGCGACAATGACATATGTTTAACTTACACATCAATGAGCCTATCGTCAGCTCAAAGGTAAGCCAAAAGTAAAAAAATAAAAACACTTATCGAAAATTTGTGGAAAATTTGTGGACAATTAACCCAAAAACTGCTTAACCCATCCACTCGCCTTGCCAAAATCCATTTGCCCCGTGTAACGAGATTTTAATTCACCCATGACTTTGCCCATATCTTTAAGGCCCGATGCCTTAATTTCGGCGATAATGGTCGCCGTCACCTCACGGGCTTCTTCTTCGCTTAATTGACGAGGCAGAAACTCTTGAATGATTTTAATCTCTTCAAGCTCCTGTGCTTCGAGATCGGCGCGTGCGGCATCCTTATAGGTCTGCGCCGCATCAATCCGCTGCTTGACCATTTTGGCTAAAATTTCAAGAATCTCATCATCCGAGACCCCCTCCACCTTATCTGCCCCACGCGCGGCAATGTCGCGGTCTTTAATCGCCGCATTCATGAGCCGCAACGTTGACAGACGCCGCTTGTCTTGAGATTTAATAGCTTCTTTCAAAGCTTGATCGATTCTGTCACGCATGAAAGTCAATCCCTAATTTGTTATCAGAAAATATACCAGCGGCAGACCATAATCAACATGGACGCAGAAAAATACGCCAAACTGCAAAAGGTTGCAAATGAAATAAGTAGCCAATCCAGTTTTTCTTGAATGCGGGCTTTCTTCTCAGAATCAAAAACAAGAATCAGATAAGCTGACCCTAGAGGTAAAATAAACGGCAAATAAAATGAAAAATAACATCACAAGATACTGATTTAATTATGATTCTTTTAATTTTTGAAAATCATAAAACCAGCCTTGACCAAAGTGTTACTTTTATATAATTTCCCGTCAATTTGGCACCTTTACACATGTGTATAAGCGCAACAGTTTTGCGCCAATTTTGCGCCATAATTTTGCGAGTGAGGCAAAAATTTAAATGAAAGAGCTTAGATGAAAACCGGGTGGACTAAAAATAAAGCGACAGGCCTCCTCATGCTCAAAGATGGAACCGTCATAAAAGGCACAGGCATTGGCGCAACAGGTCATGGCGTGGGTGAAGTCTGCTTCAATACGGCAATGACAGGCTATCAAGAAATTATCACCGACCCTTCTTATGCGGGGCAAATTATTACCTTCACCTTTCCTCATATCGGTAATGTTGGCACCAACCAGAGTGACAGCGAAACATCAAACGCCGCTAATCTTAAAACCCAAGGCGGCACCGCTCAAGGTATTATCATCAAAGAAGACATCACAAACCCTGCCAATTACCGTGCCTTTGAGCATCTTGACCAATGGCTGAAACAACGCGATCTCATTGGTTTGGCAAATATTGACACCCGTGCGCTGACCATTCACATTCGTGAAAACGGTATGTTTAACGCCGCCATCGCGCATGACCCTGAGGGGCATTTCGACTATGCTGGGCTGAAACAAAAAGCGTGCGATTTCCCCGGTTTAGAGGGATTGGATTTAGCCGCGCGCGTGACCACCGCCAAAGCATATAATTGGACGCAAGGGTGCTGGGCGTGGAAAACAGAATTTGATACCTCGCCTTTGCTGAGTAAAAAAGTTGTCGCGCTTGATTTTGGCATTAAACATAATATTCTGCGCTGTCTTGCAACGGCAGGATGCGAGGTCATTACTGTTCCGGGCAACACTTTGGCACAAGAAGTGTTAGCTCTTAACCCGGACGGCGTTTTTTTATCCAATGGCCCCGGCGACCCGGCAGCAACGGGCGCATATGCCATGCCTGAAATTTCTAAACTGATAGATAGCGGCAAGCCTGTCTTTGGCATCTGCCTTGGTCATCAAATGCTGGCACTGGCTTTAGGGGCTAAAACTGAAAAAATGCAACAAGGACACCACGGCGCCAATCACCCCGTTAAAGACCTCGCCACGGGTAAAGTCGAAATTACATCCATGAATCACGGCTTCACAGTGAACCGTGACAGTTTTCCGCCAGAGGTCGAAGAAACCCATATCAGCCTATTTGATGGAAGCAATTGCGGTCTTAAGCTAAAGAACCGTCCGGTGTTTTCGGTACAATATCACCCCGAAGCGTCCCCCGGCCCCCAAGACAGCCACTATTTGTTTGATGCTTTTGTGGATATGATGGAAAACCATAGTACCACTCGTTAGCAACATATAAAAAGAGAATTATCATGACGACAGCATCTTTCAAAACCAACACGCTTTATTTTGGCGATAATCTTGGCTGGATGGAAAAATGGTCGGATGAAAGCGTTGATCTCATTTATCTTGACCCCCCTTTCAATTCCAACGCTGATTACAATATGATTTTCGGCACAGGGGCTCAAGTTAAAGCTTATGATGATACATGGTTTTGGGGTGAAACTGCCGTGCAAGACAGAGATAATGCTCGTAGCCTTGGGGGTACACTCGCCCCCACGATAGACAGTTTTTGTCGTATGCTCCCTGAAACCCCAATGCTGGCTTATTTATGCCACCTCGCCCCACGTCTACACCACATGCGCCGACTGCTCAAAGAAACGGGCTCACTTTATTTACATTGTGACGATACATCGGGGCATTATATCAAAATTTTATTGGATGCCGTATTTCAACCACAAAATTATAAAAACACAATTATCTGGCGACGCGCGACGGCTCACAATGACGCAAGACGTTTTGGGCGCATCACCGACTATGTTTTATTCTATACAAAAAGTGACACTTATACATGGAATGGTGAAGACATTGCGATTAAAAAAACGTCGGCAAAACTGAAAGAAAGCTATCCATCTAAGGATGAACAAGGGCGATATCGAGCGGAAAATTTAACAGGTCCTTTACATGGCCAGTCTAAAGATACGCCAAGTAGCAAACCATGGCGCAATTATGATGTATTCGCCATGGGGCGTTGCTGGTCTGTACCGAAAGTTGGCAGAGGAAAATATGCTGATTATATTAAGGAAAATTTCATTCCCAGTTATGATGATATTGATGGTATTCACGACCGTCTTGAGGCACTGGATGGAGCAGGACTTATACATCACCCAAAAGATGGTAAATGGCCAGGGTTAAAACGTTATGCCGATGCAGATACGAACAACGCTCCCCAAAATCTCATTTTATCACCCACTGGTTTTACCAATTACAGCAGCAGCGGCGAATATCTTGGATATGATACGCAAAAACCAGAAGCCCTGATTCGACAATTTATCAAAGCCAGTTCTAACCCTAACGATGTGGTACTTGATCCCTATTGCGGGTGTGGCACAACCGTTCGCGTCTGCCGTGATGTTGAAGGCAAGAGAAACGGCAGTGATGATAGGCGACAATTTGTTGGGATTGATATTACCCACATATCCATCGCCATTGTTGAAAATGACTATAAAACAAAATTCGGCGACCAGCTTCGGGTACGAGGTGCGCCTGAAGATATGGCATCGGCGCGTAATTTGTTTAACCGCGACCCTTTTCAATTTGAGGCTTGGGCAGTGGCAAAAGTTGCAAGGCTCACCCCTAATCAGAAACAAACTGGCGACCGAGGCGTAGATGGGCGCGGTTATGTTATCTCAGGGCAATCTGATGAGCCAGAGAGGGTTCTGGCGCAGGTCAAAGGCGGTAAAAACCTTAAACCAGCAGATATACGCGATTTCGTAGGCACAATGACAAATGAAGGGGCGGCTCTTGGTGTTTTTGTAGTCATGGATAACAGTGTTATCACCAAGTCCATGCGCAGTGCTGCAGCACAAGAAACTATAGAAATTTTAGGTGCAAAATACCCAAAAATGCAGATTTTTTCTGTGGAAGATTATTTTTCTGGTCGCTATCCAAAGTTACCACCTCTCATAAACCCCATTACCAATAAGCCTGACGACATGTTGGGGGGGCTATAACGCAAATGCCTAAGCGCACCGATATTAAAAGCATCCTCATGATTGGCGCCGGCCCGATTATTATTGGTCAGGCATGTGAGTTTGATTATTCAGGCACACAAGCCTGTAAAGCTCTCAAAGAAGAGGGCTACCGCGTGATTTTAATCAACTCCAACCCCGCAACGATTATGACAGACCCCGAATTGGCGGACGCAACTTATATTGAACCGATTACGCTAGAAGCGGTGACGCGTATTATTGAGATTGAAAAACCGGATGCACTTCTTCCGACTATGGGCGGGCAGACGGCATTGAATACGGCGATTGCGCTGGCTGAAAATGGTGTGCTGGAAAAACATAATGTAAAAATGATCGGGGCTGACCTTGAGGCTATCAACAAAGCTGAAAACAGGCTTTTATTCCGCCAAGCTATGGATAAAATTAATCTTGAAAGTGCGCGCTCGCGTGTTGTGAAAACACTTGAAGAAGCATTGGACGCGCTTGACTATGTCGGCTTACCAACCATTATTCGCCCCTCTTTCACCATGGGCGGCACAGGCGGCGGGGTCGCATATAATAAAGAAGAATTTATTGATATTGTCACAAGCGGGCTGGAAGCATCACCGGTTGCAGAAGTGCTCATTGAAGAAAGCATTATCGGCTGGAAAGAATATGAAATGGAGGTCGTGCGCGATAGCAAGGATAACTGCATTATTATTTGCTCTATCGAGAATGTCGATCCGATGGGCGTCCATACTGGCGACAGCATCACGGTAGCTCCGGCATTGACACTCACCGACCGCGAATACCAGATCATGCGCAACGCGTCGATCGCTGTTTTGCGCGAAATTGGCGTAGAAACAGGCGGCTCAAATGTTCAGTTTGCCGTCAACCCTGTCGACGGGCGTTTGGTCATTATCGAAATGAACCCGCGGGTGTCGCGTTCCTCAGCATTGGCGTCAAAGGCGACAGGCTTCCCGATTGCGAAAATCGCCGCTAAATTAGCCGTCGGTTATACGCTCGATGAACTCACCAATGACATTACAGGCGTAACACCAGCTAGCTTTGAGCCAACAATTGATTATGTCGTGACTAAAATTCCGCGCTTTGCGTTTGAGAAATTCCCCGGCTCTGAGCCGCGCCTGACCACCGCCATGAAATCGGTTGGCGAAAGCATGGCAATTGGACGCAGTTTTCAAGAAAGCCTGCAAAAGGCTCTACGTTCGCTTGAAATCGGACTTACCGGCATGGATGAGCAATTGACCGATTTACAAGCTAATGACGAGACCGCCATCACTAAATTGCGCCATGCACTCAAAACACCAACGCCGCAACGCTTACTCCATATTGGCGATGCGTTACGCTTTGGTATGAGCGAAAAAGAAATTGCCGCGCTATCGGGTTTTAACCCATGGTTTATTGAACAACTTAAGGGGATTGTCGAGATCGAAGCCAAACTGCGCGAATATGGTCTGCCAAAAGATGCACCCAATTTCAGACATTTGAAGAAAATGGGCTTTTCAGATATGCGTCTGGCGACTTTAAGCAATGCAACCGAAAAACAAGTCCGCCAGCTTCGCCATGATTTGGATGTGCGCCCTTTTTATCGGCGCATTGACACATGCGCCGCCGAATTTGCTGCCAAGACACCCTATCTTTATTCAAGCTATGATACGCCCTCACCCTTTGCAAACCAGAATGAAGCCGCACCGACAGGGCGCAAAAAAGCGGTTATTCTTGGCGGCGGCCCTAATCGAATTGGTCAAGGCATTGAGTTTGACTATTGTTGTTGCCATGCCGCTTATGCGCTTCGTGATATTGATGTTGAAAGCATCATGGTCAATTGCAATCCTGAGACCGTTTCAACCGATTATGATACTTCCGATCGGCTTTATTTTGAGCCATTAACACAAGAAGATGTGCTGGAGCTACTGGCTTGCGAGAGTGCTAAGGGCGAACTTATGGGCGTGATTGTACAGTTTGGGGGTCAGACGCCGCTTAAACTTTCTCAAGCATTGGAGGAAAACGGAATTGCGATTCTTGGAACAAACCCCGATGCCATTGACTTAGCCGAAGACCGCGACAGATTTAAAGATTTACTCGACACATTGAAGCTGAAACAACCGCCTAACGGAATTGCGCGCAGTGCGCACGAAGCGCGCAAGATTGTTAAAAAAATTGGTTTCCCGGTTGTCATTCGTCCAAGTTATGTGCTTGGCGGACGGGCGATGGAAATCGTCCACACGGATGGTCAACTTGAGCGTTATATGCGCCAAGCCGTGATTGTGTCTGGCAACAGTCCGGTGCTTATTGATGGTTATTTACGCGAAGCCATAGAAGTTGATGTCGATGTGCTTAGTGATGGCACTCAAGTTTTTGTCGCTGGCATTTTGGAACATATTGAAGAGGCCGGCGTACATTCAGGCGATAGTGCTTGTTCTATGCCGCCTCATTCTTTGGCGCAAGACACGATTGACGAATTAGGACGCCAAGCCTCTAAAATGGCGATTGCTTTAAAGGTTATTGGATTGATGAATGTGCAGTTCGCCGTTCAAGGAAGCACTATTTATGTGCTTGAGGTGAACCCACGTGCCAGCCGTACTGTTCCTTTTGTTGCCAAAGTGCTGGGCCTACCGATTGCCAATATCGCGGCACGGCTAATGGCAGGCCAGCCTTTGCGTGATTTTAATTTAGTCACTCAAAAGCTCAAGCATATTGCGGTCAAGGAGGCGGTTTTCCCATTTGCCCGTTTCCAAGGTGTTGACACGGTGCTCGGGCCTGAAATGCGCTCAACTGGCGAAGTCATGGGACTGGCGATGGATTTTGCGACAGCTTTTGATAAGAGCCAGCTCGGTAGCGGCACGCAACTGCCGGTCAGCGGAACAGCTTTTATTTCAGTGCGTGATATGGATAAGCAACGCGCTCTTGGGATTGCCCAAAAACTTGAGAAAATTGGTTTTTCACTGCTTGCGACACATGGCACGGCATCTTTCTTGGCGAAAAACAATGTCACGGTTACGCCGATCAATAAAGTGCAGGAAGGGCACCCGCATATTGTTGATGCGATTAAAAATGATGATGTCCAGCTCGTCATCAACACAACCGAGGGCGAGCAATCGCTGTTTGACAGCAAGTCCATCCGCCGCACAGCTTTGATAAATAAAATACCTTATTACACGACCCTTGCAGGTGCCGAAGCGGCGAGCGCAGCTATCACCATGCGCCAAAAAGCGTCACGTTTTGAAGTCTGCTCATTACAAAATTACGCTAAAAAACAAAAACAGGAAGATATCTTTTAAAACCTCTATTGACCTGTGCGTTATTTTTTCACAACATAAGCTTGTAATGTAAAGGTTATACGCAATGGATACAGTTCCGATGACTCCTGATAGCTATGAAGCTCTGGATCAAGAAATTAAAACCTTAAAAGGCCCAGAGCGTCAGCAGATTATTGCGGCGATTGCCGAAGCGCGTGCGCATGGCGATTTATCCGAAAATGCCGAATATCATGCCGCTAAAGAACAACAGAGCCACAATGAGGGGCGCATTAAAGAACTTGAGGACATGATTAATCGTGCCGAGGTGATCGACATTAAAGTCTTGGTGGGCAGTTCTCGGGTACAGTTTGGCGCGACGGTTGATTTAATCGACGAGGATACAGAAAAAAAAATGACATATCAGATTGTCGGTGAATATGAGGCAAATGTCGAAGATGGTAAAATTTCGATTGCATCGCCGATTGCACGCGGCTTGATTGGCAAAGAAACCGGCGACAGCGTCGAGGTGCGCACGCCGGGCGGTAGCAAGTTTTACGAAATTATGAACGTTCAATATATTTAAAATCTATTTTTAAGCTCTATTTCGTGACACACCAGTGGTTACACCACTGGCACGCCAGCCTGTTTTTTCGATTGGCGTATGGTCATGGAAGTTTTGACATTGGCTACATTTGGCGCCGACGTCAATTTTTGAGTCAAAAAAGTCTGGAAGCTCGTCAGATCCGTGGCAACAATTTTTAAAATAAAATCAATATCACCATTCAGCATATGACATTCACGCACTTCTTGCCAACTCCCGACCAGTGCCTCAAACGCTTGCAAATCTGCCTCAGCTTGGCTTTCCAGCCCAACCATCGCAAACACAGTCACCGTATACCCAAGTAAAGCCGCATCGACCTCTGCATGATAGCCAATAATATAGCCCGCCTTTTCAAGCGCGCGCACACGCCGCAAACAAGGCGGCGCCGAAATGTCAACCCTGTCCGCAAGAGCCTTATTCGTTATCCGACCTTCAGCAAGCAAAGTCGCAATGATTTTAATATCTGTTTGGTCAAGCCTTTTTTTACGCATCTCTACCCCTTAGAAAGGCGATTAGTGTAACATTAAGCCCCATAAAGGTAACATTATTACTCATATACGCAATATATTTCACTATTCGCTAGGTGTTTTTTCTCTTAAGATGCCTTTCATTCAGTAGCCAGAAATTGACCAAAATGAACAACATATCCACAAACGCCATCTGGACTTTGACAAATGGCATGGCAGGTTTTGAAATCCAAACCAATGCCATTGCGACTGAATTGGCTCAAAAACTTAAGCCCCCCCCAAACAGCATCACGCGCAAAACCATCTCGCTTGCACTGCCGTATCGGTTACTCGCACCTTATGGACCAGCTCACCAACCTGCCGACTGCATGCCGCCCTATCCGGATATACTGATCGCTTCGGGGCGAAAATCAATTCCACTTGCCCGCCATATAAAGCGTGCCAGTGCCGATAAATGCTTTACGATTGTGTTGCAGAACCCGCATATTAGCCCTCACCATTTTGATTTTGTCTGGAGCCCTGCGCATGACCTTTTAAAAGGCGAGAACGTCTATACGACTCTGTTATCGCCGCATGGTCTGACAACTGACAATCTTGCCCAAGCCGCAAAACAGTGGAAACCTAAGCTCTTAGCACCGCCCATAGATAATCAAAACCGCACTGATAGGCTAACGGGTAAGTTAATCGGCGTGCTGATTGGCGGTGCCAACAAGATTTACCCCTTCAGCAATAAAGATATAAAAGCCCTATTGCATGCTTTGCGGACGCTTGCTGACGCTGGGCATTATCTGATGATAAGCCTTTCACAGCGAACACCTAAAGGCTTGGAGCAAGCCTTAGTTAAAAATCTTTCAGGGCGCGATTATTTTTTATGGAGTCCAAAAACAGGCACCCCAAACCCTTATCGCGGGATATTAGGGCTAGCAAATGCACTTATCGTGACCTGTGATAGCGTTAATATGGTGGGTGAAGCCTGCGTGAGCGGCGCGGCGGTTTATGTTTATCCATTGCACGGCGGCTCAAAACGGTTTGAGCGTTTCCACAAGGGCGTTTATGACACAACCCATGCCGCCCCTTTGGACGCTAAAGTTTTGACTACGCTTACTTCTAATTCTTCCCTATCAGTGCCATTGGTGAAAGGCATTAACGCCACCCCAAAAATTGCAGATAAAATTATAGATGCCATTCGCAAAAGAGAAAAAAACAGTCTATAAGAGACTTAAATAAGATAGTGAATCATCAGGAAATCACCATGTCTAGGCAGACAAACCACCTAAATTTAACAGCCCTTGATACGACAGCCTTAAAAACAGATCCTTATGACTATCTTGTTGTTGAGAATTTTATCAATGAAACAGCCTTTAAGCAAATCACCACCGATTTTCCTTATATTGAGAAATCGGGTTCATTTCCGCCCGGCGCATTAGACATTAAAGGCACTTTTGCCGAACTGCTCGCAGAAATGGACGCCGATGCTTTTCGCAAACTCATTGAAAAAAAGTTTAACATGAAGCTCAAAGACTATCCCACTATGTTCACGGTGCGCGGAAAATGTGCGCTCCATAATGGCAAAATTCATAATGATAGCGAAACCAAACTCATCACGGTTTTGCTCTATTTAAATGATACCGCTTGGCAGTCCGATGGCGGGCGATTGCGAATCCTGCGTGACCCACATGACCTCAATAATATGATTGAGGAAATAAATCCCAATCAAGGCACTTTGCTTGTGTTTAAGCGGTGCAATCATTCATGGCATGGGCATGAGCCGTTTGAGGGTATCCGCCGTGCCGTTCAGATGAATTGGGTAACAGATGAAAAAGTCGTAACGCATGAACAAAGACGACATAGGTTTTCTGCCTTTATCAAAAAGCTGAATCCCCTTAGTGCCTTAAACAGAAATAAAACCTGACTGCTGGGCTGGAGTTTGTAGTGCATGTCACTTGAAATCAAAACATTTTCAAATGCGGATTTATCCCAAGGGTGGCGGCCGGGAAATAATGCGGGCGGGCAAAGTCTGTTTAAGGCATTGGGTCACCCCCAAACAGCACAACGCGCGCAAGGCTTGATGGTTGGTTTGGCACAAAGCCAAAAAGTTGCAATCTATGACCCAACGGGCATGATTAATAATTTTCATACTTATTATGATCTAAGCCAGCTTGATTTGGCGGGCTATTTTGTTCAGCGTGTTGAAGACCTTGGCTCAGAATTTATGGGGCATAATGCACGCCCACTCACAGAGATCGCCAATTGCGGGGCTGATAAAATACTGGTCTTATTGTTTGATGCAGACCATATTTTAGCACCGCTCGCCGCAATTTTTGAGCAAATCGACTGGATTAGCCTAGACGAAATTCGCATTGATGATGCTTTGCTTTCAAACCCGCGGCACTATTTGGACCCGCTTAATTTTGCGACTAATTTTGCTTTGTTCCGCGATATTACCAATACGCAAAATAATCAAGACGGGTTACACACAAAAATCACCACGGCAAATTATTGGAGCTTTCATGGCGCACCAGATCCGGCTCTTTGGCTCTGCCTGATTGATGAGAACGGCACTGTTTTGATGGAATGGGAAGAAAAACTTCCCGCAGCCAATGCTCCCGTCATTTTGGATAGCCGAGATATTCGCACACGATTTAATTTGCCAGATTTTTCTGGCTCGCTTTACATTCATGCCGTTCGTATTAAGGGACATGACGTTATTAAATACGCGCTAGACATTTATGGCGAGGCGGGGGCGGCGCTTTCTTGCAACCATGATGCGAATGCTTGGCCGGCAGATTATTATGCTGGGATGCCGGCACCCGATAGCGATGAAATATTAAATTTATTTATTCAAAACTCGCATCCAATGGAAATCCCTGCTGGCGTTATTGGTTTTGGGCGCATTGGCTATGATGAGTTGGTTACTTATGACCAGCCGATTGCGCCATTTGCGACAGCCATGATTAATGTTGGCACATTGCTAACGCAAGCTAAGTTTCCTGCCCAAATTGAGATTACAGCTGGGCGGTATTTTGTGCGCCCACGCTATGAAGTCAAGCGCGCCGGTCGCCAGCGCCGCATTGCCCATGCTAATGTTGAGCGCACAGATTTAAAACCTGATATGAATATTCCTAATCTTAGCAAAACCATGGGGAAAGGTTATATTATGCCGTTGCCTGTGTTGCCGACTGATCGCTTTGAAACAATTATGCTTCCCACGCCTATGGCGCGCGATGAGGCGAGCCTGCCGGTAAAGGCTTTACTGATTGATGCTGATGGCTTGGAAAAATCTGAAAAATTTCTTGGCAATATTGCCCGCAATGACCATGTCAGGCTTGATGTGCAAGACTGGATGGCTGAGGAAAACATTAGCTTGAGCGCAGGACATGGCCATGTTGAGTTGCTTTATGATTTCCGTGATGGCGGACATGGTAATGGCTGGTTGCACGCCCTTGCGCGTATCGAACAAAAGGCCTCTGGTCATCGCGCAGAGACCATTTTTGGGGCGCATATTTTCAACACGCCAGTAATTTATAAGGACGAGCCGCAAAGCTACATTAATTTTCCGCCCGGATTGACGACACGGCTCTTTTTACGTATCGGCTACCATATGGGACTGGAAACCATGTGCAAATTAATTTATCCCGCTTCTTTGCCATGGCACCAAAAATCAAGCACCGTGATTCAACTGATTGGTGAAATGGGTGACATGGTGGCAGAACAAAGGCTTGAAATTACTTGTGGCGGCTCTGCGTTTTTTCTTCTGTCTGAATTATTTTCCGCCGCTGAATTGAAAAAAACAGGCAAAAGCGGTTATGCCCTAATCCGCGATACGTCTTGTCGATTGTTTGGATTCCATGGGCTTTTACAAGATGATAAAAGTTTTTGCCTTGACCATATGTTCGGATTCTAAAAATGCCAGAAAAACACACTAAAATTCTTATTATTGGTTCTGGACCTGCTGGCTATAGCGCCGCTATTTATGCGGCGCGGGCGATGCTAAATCCCGTTATGGTGCGCGGTATTCAGCCCGGTGGCCAACTCACAATTACCACAGATGTCGAGAACTATCCGGGCTTTGCCGATGCCGTACAAGGTCCATGGCTCATGGAACAAATAGAAGCACAAGCCGCAAATGTTGGCACAGAGATCATTTCCGACATCATCACCAAAGCTGATTTAAGCTTACGCCCTTTCCGATGTAGTGGCGATAGCGGCACAATTTACACTGCCGATACGGTGGTGATTGCAACTGGCGCACAAGCCAAATGGCTTGGCTTGGAAACTGAAACCAAGTTTCAAGGCTTTGGTGTCTCTGCTTGTGCGACCTGCGATGGATTCTTTTATCGTGACAAAGAAGTTCTGGTTGTCGGGGGAGGCAACACGGCTGTTGAGGAAGCTTTGTTCTTGACCAAATTTGCCTCAAAGGTCACGCTGGTTCACCGACGTGAGGCTTTGCGCTGTGAGAAAATTTTAGAAAACCGCCTCTACAAGAATGAGAAAATTGAACTGGCGTGGAATAGCACACTTGCCGAAGTGCTGGGTGATGAAAACCCACTGAGTGTCACAGGTGCCATGCTTAAAGACACAAAAACGGGCGCGTTGCGCAAGCTCAAAACGGATGGCATTTTTATTGCTATTGGTCATGCGCCGTCAACCGAATTATTCACCAAGCAATTGCAAACCAAACAAGAGGGCTATCTCATCACCGCGCCAGATAGCACGCGCACTTCAATTGCGGGGGTGTTTGCGGCCGGCGATGTAACTGACGATATTTATCGCCAAGCTGTCACGGCGGCGGGCATGGGCTGTATGGCGGCACTGGAGGCTGAAAAATTTCTTGCCGAAACAAATATCGAAACAGATACCACAACAAATATCAAAGCAGCTGAATAAAACCTTAAGATAACCGCGCCGTAAAACGCGCAATACGCCTACAAGCTTCTTTCAAGAGCTCATCAGATGTCGCATAGGAAATGCGAAAAAAAGGCGACAGACCAAAAGCCGCCCCATGCACAACAGCAACACCTTCGGTTTCTAAAAGCGCGGTCGCAAAGTCCTCGTCAGTCTCGATTTTTTTACCCTCTGGTGTGCTCTTACCAATCACCCCCGCACAGCTTGGATAAACATAAAATGTACCCTCAGGCAACAAGCACTCAATACCGTCTGCGCCATTGAGCATTTCAACAACTAAATCACGGCGCACCTTAAACACAGCATTGCGTTCAGCAATAAAATCCTGCGGCCCGTTTAACGCTTCCACAGCCGCCCATTGGCTAATTGAAGTTGGGTTGGAAGTCGATTGTGACTGAATTTTCCGCATGGCAGCAATCAATTCGACAGGCCCCGCACAATAGCCAATGCGCCAGCCCGTCATCGCATAGGCTTTGGAAACCCCGTTCATCGTCAATGTGCGCTCATAAAGCTGGGGCTCAATTTCAGCTGGAGTCGCAAACTTAAAACCATCATAAATAATATGTTCATACATATCATCGCTGAGAATCCATATATGAGGATATTGGACAAGCACATCTGTCAATTTCTTCAATTCTTCAAGCGTATATGCCGCACCCGTTGGGTTGCACGGTGAATTAAAGATAAACCATTTCGTCTTATCCGTAATCGCCGCTTCTAAATCTTCTGGCTGCAATTTGAAAGCATCACTTTGGCGCGTCTCAATGCAGATAGCCGTACCGCCGGCAAGGTTCACCATATCTGGATAACTAACCCAATAGGGCGCTGGAATAATCACCTCATCACCACGGTTTAATGTCGCCATCATCGCATCATAAATAACGGGCTTTCCGCCGGGCGCAACAAAACACTGGGACGGCGTATAATCAAGACCATTATCGCGCTTGAATTTAGCGCAAATAGCTTGCTTCAACTCAAGGATTCCATCCACAGCCGTATATTTCGTCTCACCACGCGCAATCGCATCTATAGCGACTTTTTTGATATTGTCGGGTGTGTCGAAATCTGGCTCACCTGCCCCAAGACCAATAATATCACGCCCCGCCGCTTTTAATTGGCGCGCCTTATCCGTAACCGCAACAGTCGCAGAAGGTTTAACACGGGCAAGTGTATCAGAAAGAAAAGCCATGAGAGTCTCTAGCGCAGGAAAATTCAGTGCGAAAATACTGTTAAGTGCCGACCGAAGCAAGTAGAATACACACTTTGCAGCATAAATCTTTAATAAATCATGTGTGCCTCGGGTTTTTTAAGAAATTTGTAAAAACGTCTTAGAAAAAACCCAAGCTACGCCTATATTCACATTATGTCAGATAAGCATGAAAGCCTTACGGGCCGAAAACCGCTCGCCCCAATTGCCGAGCCGGGGATGCGTGGAGGGATGGCGGAAACCTTTGTGCCGCACCGTCCTCTACGTCCTCAGAAAATGGAAGGCGGTAAGAAGTTTGAACTAGTCGCAGATTTTACCCCATCTGGCGACCAGCCCGCAGCCATTAAAGAGCTCTATGCGGGACTTCAAGAACAAGAAAAAGATCAGGTTTTGCTCGGCGTTACGGGTTCGGGTAAAACTTTTACGATGGCAAATATCATCCAAAACACCCAGCGTTCTGCGCTGATACTCGCGCCAAACAAGACCCTTGCCGCCCAGCTTTATGGTGAGTTCAAGTCGTTCTTTCCCAATAATGCCGTAGAATATTTTGTCTCTTATTATGATTACTACCAGCCCGAAGCCTATGTGCCGCGCACCGACACCTATATTGAAAAAGAAAGTAGCATCAACGAACAGATTGATCGCTTGCGCCATTCAGCCACACGCGCCTTATTAGAACGCGATGACGTCATTATTGTCTCATCTGTGTCTTGTATTTACGGTATCGGCTCGGTCGAGACCTATACACAGATGACAGTCGATATTGGCGTTGGCAACAAGCAACCACGCGACCAATTACTTGCTGGTTTTGTTACTCTGCAATACACGCGCAATGACCTTGCTTTTGCTAGAGGGAGTTTTAGGGTACGTGGAGATGTTGTTGAAATTTTCCCCGCTCACTATGAGGACCGCGCTTGGCGTATTGAATTATTTGGCGATGAAGTCGACACTATCACCGAATTTGATCCGCTGACAGGACATAAAACAGCCACGCTCGACAATATCCGCGTCTATGCTAATAGTCATTATGTTACGCCGCGTCCAACGCTTCAGCAGGCGGTTGAAAGCATCAAAAAAGAGTTGAAAATTCGCATTAAGACGTTTGAAAAAGCCGGCCGCCTATTGGAAGCACAGCGCATTGAACAGCGCACCTTATTTGATATTGAAATGCTAACCGCGACGGGGAGCTGTCAGGGTATTGAAAATTATTCACGTTACCTCACCGCGCGCAAACCCGGCGAGCCGCCGCCGACCTTGTTTGAATATATTCCAGATAATTGTCTCTTATTTACCGATGAAAGCCATGTGAGTGTGCCGCAAATTGGGGCGATGTTCAAAGGCGACTTCAAGCGCAAATCAACTTTAGCAGAGCATGGTTTTCGGCTTCCTAGCTGCGCTGATAACCGCCCTTTACGGTTTGAGGAATGGGATGCGATGCGCCCCCAGACAATTCATGTATCTGCGACTCCGGGCGCGTGGGAGATGGCGCGTACGGGCGGTGTGTTCACTGAGCAAATAATCCGTCCAACGGGATTGGTTGACCCTGTATGCGAAGTACGCCCTGCTTGCTCGCAAGTTGATGACCTGATTGGCGAATGTCACATCATTAGCAAAAAAGGTCAACGCGCATTGGTCACGACTCTGACCAAGCGCATGGCCGAAGATCTAACCGAATATATGCACGAGCAAGGTCTGCGTGTACGCTATATGCATTCTGATATTGACACATTAGAGCGCATCGAAATTGTTCGAGATTTACGCCTAGGGGCTTATGATATTCTTATCGGCATTAACCTGCTGCGTGAGGGGTTGGATATTCCCGAATGTACCCTCGTTGCCATTCTTGATGCGGATAAGGAAGGCTTTTTGCGCTCGGACACATCGCTTATTCAGACTATCGGGCGGGCGGCGCGCAATGTCGAGGGGCGCGTCTTGCTCTATGCAGACAAAATGACGGGCTCGCTAGAACGCGCCTTATCGACAACCAACCGAAGGCGCAAAAAACAGCAAAACCACAATCTGAAACATAAGATCACGCCTGAAAGTATTCGGAAAAATATCGGCGATATTCTTGAAAATATTAGTGATACTGTAGCAAGTGCCGTTGGCCCTTATCAAATTCAGGGCGGCATGGCAGAGGATAACGTGCCTGTTATACATGGTCATAATATGCGCCAGCACATTGAGGGGCTTGAAAAGAAAATGCAAGAAGCTGCCGAAAATCTCGAATTTGAAACCGCCGCACGCCTCAGAGATGAAATAAAAAGGCTACAAGAAACCGAACTTATTATCGCTGATGACCCGCTTGCGCGGCAAAGTCAGGTTGAAGAGAAATTAACCGAAGCTACGGGCAAACGCGCCGCGACAAAAAAGAAACCTAAGAGAAAAATCAGCCGCGGTGTTTAAATTTACCATTTTTAAGATATGATAGGTCTATCTCACATCACTTTTAGGAGGCAAATATGAAACCTTTTCCGCCCATTTTATTGGCTTTGAGCATGGTGCTCGTTTATCTATTAGCGCACGCGGCACAATTGGGGACTGGACAATTGGGCGTTGTTTATAAGCATATAGCGGTTTTCTTCATCGGTTGGAGTCTTATCGCTATTGGAATGACGGGCATTATGGGGCTCATTTTTAAATTTCGTAAAAATGAAACACCAATTTTGCCCAATGCCACACCCCGCCATTTAATGATGGATGGTATTTATAGCTATAGCCGCAACCCAATTTATCTGTTTATGGTTATCGCTCTTTTGGGAGTCGTTTGCGTCAATGGTGCCTTAATCAGCCTTACAGTTGTTCCGGTATTTATGGCTTTGGTCAATAATCTTTGGATTAATTTCGAAGAAACCCAACTGGAAAAACAATTCGGCAAAGCCTATCTTGATTATAAGGCACGTGTGCGAAAATGGATTTGAGACTAAATCTTTGAGATTAAATATACTAAACACGCTCAATAATAAGCGCCGGTGCCATGCCGCCGCCCGTACACATTGTAACAAGACCCGTCGATAAATCACGGCGTTCTAACTCGTCAAGCAATGTGCTCACCAACATAGAACCCGTCGCGCCAATCGGATGACCCAGTGCAATCGCGCCGCCATTAACATTAACAATATCCGTGTCCAAATTAAGGTCACGGATAAATTTCAAAGCCACAACCGCAAAAGCTTCATTAATCTCAAATAAGTCAATGTCATCCGTGCTCATGCCCGCTTTTTCAAGCGCGCGCCGCGCCGCCGGAACAGGCGCATTCAACATCAGTTCAGGCTCACAAGCCGCATTCGCCATCGCAACAATACGCGCCCGTGGCTTCAAACCATGCGCATCAGCATATTCTTTAGAGGACAACAAAATAGCCCCCGCCCCATCAACAACACCCGAAGAATTACCCGCATGGTGAATATGCTCAACCTTAACATCCGGATAGCATTTCTCAATCATTTCACGGCAAGACATTTTATTGTCTTCTGGACCCATCGGGTAATCATACATGCCAATAAATGAAGGGCTCAACTCACTAAGAGCCTCAACTGTCGTGTCGGGGCGCACAAAATCTTCTTTATCAAGCACAAGATTGCCATCACGGTCCTTAACCGCAACAAGACTCTTGTCAAAATGACCGCCCTCTATAGCCATCGCGGCGCGGCGCTGACTCTGCGCCCCAAAAGCATCCGCATCCGCACGGGTGATACCCTCAAGAGAAGCAACCACATCAGCACAAATACCTTGGTGGGGTTGGGGGTGAATGTCACGCAAATGCATATTGTTTGAATCAACCAGATTAGGCGCATCAATAAATGTCGGTGCCAGAGACATCATCTCAACACCGCCGCCAACTGTGAGCTCTTGCATCCCAGACATAATCCCCATCGCCGCAAGGTTTACAGACGTCAAGCCCGAGCCACAAAAACGGTCAACTGAAATACCCGTTGCATCATTATCCCAGCCAGCATCCAGCGCACCCATGCGCCCAATACAATAGCCCTGTGTCCCCCGTTGGCTTCCACAACCAATAATCACATCATCTACATCAGCCGTGTTAAAGCTATTGCGGTCTGATAGTGCTTTTAAAGAAGTACTCAGCAAAAGGTGAGGATGTTGTTCAGCCAGTTTCCCTTTGCCAACTTTGCCTGCACTTCGAGGTGTGCGTGTTGTATCAATAATATATGCACCGTTCATGTTGTGGAACCCTTCTTCTAAAGTTTCTCTTTCTCAGTTATCAAAAAATGGGTGATATATCTACCCCTCATGTTTTATTTTTTAACAATTTCAAAATCATCAGCCTTGTAGCTTTTAAGCATCCGCTTAAATTCGATTGCAGAGCCCGCCCAATTTAACGTCACCCGCTCGCCAGACTTATACCAACTCGCCTCAACCTTACTCCAAGCAAGTTTGCGCAATCGTTTTTGTAAGCGGTCGTTAAAGCGGGCTTCGGCCTCTTTTTTCACATTGACATATTGCCCCCGCTTGATGAGTTGCACAATATAACCTACTTGCGCTTCAATCTTATAAATTATCGACGTGTGTCCCGTATTGGTGTTGGGGCCATAAAGCATAAACATATTTGGGAAACCATGTGTCATAATCCCCTGATAGGCCTGTGCGCCGTCTTTCCAATGCTCTTGAAGGTCAAGCCCTGCTTGCCCGCGCACCTTAATAAACTTGAAAAAAGGATTGGTGATAAACCCTGTCGCAAAAATCACGACATCATGGGCGCGTTCAATATTTTTATCGCTCCGAATACCTTTCGGCGTAAATTCGCTCAGGCTGTCTGTCACCAGAGTGACGTTGTCTTTTACCAAAGTGGCATAATATTTGTCAGAGAATAAAATTCGCTTGGCACCGATGGGGTAATCTGGCGTTAGTTTTTTGATCATTTCGGGGTCTTTAATGAATTTTTTCATTTCATACAGACAGGCCGCGCGGCCAATTGCCGAAAATAACCGATTGCCTTTTATCACTGGATAAATTCCATATTCGCCAAGCATCCATAAACCCAGCCGATAAAGCTTCGCCAGAACGGGGAAATATTTTGACACTGCTTTTTCAAAATTTGTGTAGGGTCTGTCTCCTTTATTGATGACCCAGTTTGGGGAACGCTGATAAATGGTTAGCTCTTTAGCCAGTTGCGCAACTTCTGGTATGAGCTGAACGGCACTGGCCGCATTACCGACAACCGCCACGCGCTTATTTTTCAAAGCCACCTCATCGCGCCATTTTGCCGAATGAAAATGAACCCCTTGATAATCCTCAAGCTTGGGAAATTCTGGTTGATAGGGGTGGTGCAATTGTCCGATTGCGGGAACAAAATTCTGGCATTGATAGATTTTTCCATTGGCGGTTTTGAGCTGCCATTTTTGCGAAGCGTGCCGATATGTGGCTTGCCGTACATGGGCATCGAAGTGAATATGCTTGCCAATATTATGAGCCTTTGCAAAGTCGTTCATATATTTGAGGATTTGTTTTTGCTTGGCCCATTTGAAATCCCAAGTCGGGTTTGGCCAAAAAGAGTAACTATAAAGAGCAGAAGGAATATCGCATTCTGCGCCAAGATAAGTGTTTTCGCGCCATGTTCCGCCTAATTTGGTTGCCTTTTCAAGGATGATGAAATCTTTCATGCCGGCTTGGTTTAATTTTGCCGCCATGCAAAGTCCTGAAAAGCCTGTGCCGATGATAAGAGTTTCGCATATTATCATTTTAAGTCTCCCTTGAAGCATCATATAGGCTTCAGCTAAAAAAAACAGATGATAATCACTAAACATTAGCCTAAACTTGCGCATAATCGGAGGGAATAATATGTCAAAATTTGAGTTTGATACCGCGCGTCTAGCAGATTACCTGAAAGACAAGATTGACGGATTTGAAGGACCTATTACGGCTGAAAAATTTACGGGAGGTCAATCGAATCCGACATTTTCTCTCTCTGCGAAAAATGGGCACTATGTTCTTCGGCGCAAGCCGCCGGGCGTCCTTTTGAAATCAGCGCATGCGGTCGACCGCGAGTTTCGGGTCATCAGCGCCTTGCAAGGAACGGATGTGCCTGTGCCAAAAACCTTTGTTCTTTGCGAGGATGATGATGTTATTGGTAGTAGCTTTTATATTATGGAAAAACTTGACGGGCGGATTCTTTGGAATGCCCAATTGCCGGATCTTTCGGCCCAAGCGCGCACCGAAATTTATCAAGAAATGAACCGCGTTCTAGCGGCTTTACATAATGTGGATATCAAAAAGCAGGGTTTATCTGACTATGGACGGCCGGGCAATTATTTTGAGCGTCAAGTGGGGCGTTGGTCAAAGCAGTATCGCGCCTCAGAAACCGAAACGGTTGAGGAAATGGAATTTCTCATGCAATGGCTTGGCGATAATATGCCAAAAGATGACGGCGTTACGACACTTGTTCATGGTGATTACCGCCTAGATAATATGATGTTTCACGCTACAGAAAATCGCGTTATTGGGGTGCTCGATTGGGAACTCTCGACGCTTGGCAATCCGATCGCGGATGTTGCTTATCAGTGTATGCAATGGCACATGGATAAGGATGGCATTGTGCCGGGCTTGAAGGGAATTGACCGCAAAAGACTAGGTTTGCCGAGCGATGAAGAGTATATCGCCAGCTATTGCGCCAAACGCGGTATGAGCGATATTCCGAATTGGAATTTTTATATGGTGTTTAGCTTTTTCCGCATGGCGTCGATTGTGCAAGGCATCAAGAAGCGTCTTATTGATGGCAATGCCTCGAGTGAGCGTGCGGCGGTGATGGCGAAAACTGTTCGGCCCTTGGCGCAGATGGCTTGTGAGTTTATCTGAATGTTTTTCGCATAATAAAAAGGAAAAATAATTATGCCTAAAATTGGTGAATGGTTGCAATCCGCCGTGGAAATAGCAGAGCGATGGATTTTAATATTGTTCTAGAACTAGAAAACTGGTGCTGGTGATAGGATTTGAACCTACGACCTACGCATTACGAATGCGTTGCTCTACCAACTGAGCTACACCAGCTTGATAAAGCATTTAACAGAAATTAACATAAAGAGAAATAAATTCTTCCTTGCCACACAGCTGTTACTATGCCAAAAAAAAACCCACCCCAAACACACCATCCCAAACACAAGCTGCCGTAGCTCAGGGGTAGAGCACTCCCTTGGTAAGGGAGAGGCCGCGAGTTCAATTCTCGCCGGCAGCACCACTTCCAACCCTCATCGCAGGACCCAATAAAATAGGGGCAAGATAAAAAGTGACCATGTTATGAAAAATATTCTAATCATAGGCGCCGGAATTGCAGGATTAACCGCCGCCTTATCCTTCGCCAAAAAGGGAACCAGAGTCACTGTCCTTGAAAAAAACAAAACTAATGAGGCGATAGGCGCAGCTATCCAACTCAGCCCCAATGCCATGAAAATCATCCAAGCCCTTAAACTCGACAAAGACCTCGAAAAAACCGCCTGCGCCCCCCTCGCCGCAACAACGCGCCATTTTAAAACGGGTAAACCATATTTCTCACTGCCCCTTAACACGCCGCCCTCGCCTGAATATGGCGCACCCTATTTGCACATTCACCGCCAAGACCTCATTCGCTCTTTGCTCAAGGCGAACCTCCAAGAAGGCGTCATTATCAAAACCGGCGAAGACACCAAACATATCATCAACACTGATAAAAATGTTCAGCTAAAAACAATGAACGGCACAAGATTTATGGCCGACATTCTTATCGGTGCGGACGGTATTCACTCGCATGTTCGGCGCCACTTATTTGGAACACAACACACACAAGCCCCACATTTTACGGGTCAAACAGCATGGCGCGGTATTGTGCCAAGCGCGTCTATTGCGCCACATACGATTGCGCCTCATGCAAATATTTGGGTCGGCGCGGGGCAGCACTTTGTCGCCTATTATATTTGCGGGGGGAAAATGATAAATTTCGTTGCCGTTAAAGAAGTTGGGAAAATGGCTGAATGGGCAGAAGAAAACTGGCAAGTAGAAGGCGATATAACGGTTTTACGAGAAGCTTTTTCGGGCTGGGACCCTGCCCTTGTGACGCTTTTAGGGGCTTGCGAGAAAACCCATTTATGGGGACTCTTTGACCGCCCGCCTTTGAAAAATACGGTCAAGAGAAGAGCCATTTTAATCGGCGATGCAAGCCACCCCATGTTACCTTTTATGGCTCAAGGGGGTGCGCTGGCAATCGAAGATGGCTATAGGCTTGCTCAAATGATAACCAATACAGATGATATTGCTGAAGGGTTAAAAAAGTTTCAAAACCAACGCCGCGCCCGCGTAACGCAAATATATAAAATGGTTCAAACCAATACGCGTCTATTCCATGCCCAAAGCCCAGTGCGCCGCCTGCAAAGAAATATACTTTACAAATTAGCTCATTTTTTCCCTCATGCTTTAAGCGCGCATATGGGAAAAATTTACAAATATGATGCCACATCCTTATAAGAATTAGCCCTAAATGCTTGGCTTTTATCAGCTACCTTAGCGAATTCCTTCATCAAGCACGGCGCGCAATTGCTCTAAATCAATATTCTTTAAGCGTTCAAACAGCACCGCTTTATCTGCTTGGGGAAGCGCGTCAATTTGGCGAATATAGCCTTGTATATCTTCACCGCTAAGCAGGCTTTTCGCGTTTTGTTGCGCGCCTGCGCCTTGTTTAAGCAATAATGGACTCGTCAAAAAAGCCTCCGCCACCCGCGCCATACGCAAAGACATAATATCATCAAACGCGGGCTGAAAATATTCAGAAATTGGCAGAAATAATCCAGCACTCGCGGTCGGGGCAAGCATGTTCTTTGTCGTGACAGGCAGCAAAAATAAAGCCGACTGCAAAAGAACAAGTATAAGAAAAAAATTTGTCGCCAGACCAATCAAAGCACCACCAATCCGTTCAGCTGTTTTGGGGTTACGTTTTGGTAGTGCCACTGCGCCCAAGCCAACCAAAAGCCGAATAAGCAAAACCGCACTCCCCGCCCCGATAAAAGCCGCAAAACCGCCCCAAAAACCCAGTGCTTGTTTTTCTTTCGATAAAACAAACGACAAAATTTCTTGCCCAAGCAAAATAGCATCATCTATGAAATAAGCGATAACAAGCAATGGCAGTAAAAGAGAAACCGATTTGATAAAGGCTTTTAAGCCAGCATTTATATAACCTAAAACAATACCTAATAGTAAATACCCAAGTAATAAAAAATCTATAACCACAACAATATTCTCTCTTTTATACTTAATCTATACTTAATCCCCCGCTAAACTCAAGTTACGCTTATGGAGTCATTGGCTTAAATTGCGCGGCTTAAATTGTGACTTTTGCCGCTCGCGCGAGATCGAATAAATGCCTGCCGCCGCAATCAGCGAGGCACCCAGCAAGGTTGACATATCTGGCTTTTCATCAAACAAAAAAGCACCAAGCAAAATAGCCCATAATATGCCCGTATAACGGAACTGAGAAACAAAGCCAACATCACCTATGCGCATCATGAAAATGCTTAAAAAATAAGCCGACATAATGGTGAAACTCACCATAATCAAAAAGAAATATGCCATATTATCAAGTGGCGTCCAACTCGTAAAAGGCATAAATAGCCCCGCAAAAAAGCACGTTGCGATGGCCGTCCACAGAACCGTAAAAACGGGCGGCACTTCATCTGACATTTTGCGCGTTAGTAAATCTCTCATCATCAAGCAAATGACAGAGGCAATGGCATAAAGAATATTTGCATCAAAGCCTTCTGTCCCCGGCTTCACGATAATTATAACGCCGATAAAACCTATCAGCGTTGCCAGCCATCTGCGCCAGCCAACTTGTTCTTGAAAAACAAAGACAGCCCCAACAGTCAGACATAACGGGGTGGCTTGCATCACCACGACAACAACCGCCAGCGGTAAAGTCGCCAGTGCATTGACAAACAAAAACGTCAAAGCCGTTTCCAATAAAGACCGTTGAATAAGCATCGCTCTATCGGTCGCGTTTAAGCTCACATAGAGTTGCTTGAAATAATATGCCATCGCCAAAACCAGCGGCAGAACAATCAGCGCGCGCAAAAAAATCGCCTGATAAAGCGACATATCAACAACAATGAATTTCATCAACGCATCATTAAGAGCAAAAGAAAGAGCTGTGAGACTTGTAATGAAAGCCCCTTTTAAATTATCTGACATTATCTTTTCCTACCTCAAAAAAGAGGAATATTCAAAGCGAGTGTTTGATTATTTGGCGGGTGCGGCACTGATACCTTGCGACGGCCGAAAAATGTGGCATCGCCAACCGACATGCCGCCCGCGCCGCCAAAGCCGCAAACAATCACGTCCGTAGATTGGTGAACACTTGCAACATCTTCATAAGATTTAACTGAAAACGTTTTCATCAGAATATGGCGTTCTACGCCGCCGCCCCCCAATAGTTGAAACTAAAGACGCGCGGCGTTGAGGGAAGATACATGCTTTGTTGCTCAATGATATTAAAGCCGCCTGCCTCAATTAAGCTTGGAATATTTCTATTAATGTTGCATCCGCCGCCAATTTTGCCCCAGATACCATTTAACCGATTTTGCCATTTGCGCACAGCTTCATCGGGCGCAACGCCATGTTCGCAAAATAACAGCTTGCCGTTTGGTTTAAGAACACGGCGCATATTTTGCAAAGCCTTGAGCGTATCGGGTATCGTACACAGCGTATAGGTGAGTAAAACCGTATCAACGCTATTATCTTCAAGCGGGATTTCCTCGCCCGGTAAATTTATAAATTCAACGCGAAACGGCATTTTTTCAGCCATAGGGCGGGCGCGTTTGACCATCGCCGCAGATGGCTCTAGCGCGAACACCATCTCAATTTTGGCGGGGTCATAAAAAGCCAAATTATGTCCGCTGCCCATGCCCACCTCTAAGACACGCCCCTCACAATGAGGCACAAGCTTCTGCCTTTGTTTGAGGATAGGTTTACTGCCACAAGCAAGATTAATTAAATGTGGTAAAATGTGATTTTCATAAAACGCCATAATTCTTCTCACCTTTTTTATTAATCAGCCGAAACTTCTTGAGCCACCGATAGGTTAGCGGGACGTATATGAATACCATTATCTACCATAAACTCTGAACCCGTTACGTATCTTGCCTCGTCTGATGCGAGATATAAAACCATATTTGCGACATCTTCTGGTGCGCCCAAAGAAAATGTCGGCAAAATGCCTTGCGGCACTTCTTGCACTTCGTCTTCGGGGCGCAATTGAAGCAACGGCGTTGCAATCCCCCCCGCATGAATAGAATTACATCTTATAGGCAGTTCATTTTCTTGGCAATGAATGGCGATATTTTTCGTCATTGTTCGCACCGCGCCCTTTGCCACGGCATAAGCAAAAAATGGCGGATAGCCTAAATGCGATGAAAGAGATGACATATTGATAATCGAGGCAGCACGGCTTTTACTTAACAAAGGCAACATATATTTAATGCCAAGAAAAACGCCTTCATTCATCACCGCATTAAGTGTGCGAAACTGCTCTAAACTACAATCTTCAATCGTGCCGGCTATTAAAATACCCGCATTATTGACCAATATATCAACCCGCCCATAGGTTTTTTCAATATATTGCGCCATGTTCACCCATGCCGTCTCATCGGTCACATCCAGATTCTTATAAACCGCACCCGGACCAATCTCTTTAACCACTTGCTCGCCTAAGCGGTCATTAATATCTGTTATAATGACCGTCGCGCCTTCGCTTGCAAGAGCTTTGGCATCTGCCAGCCCAATGCCCGAAGCCCCGCCTGTAACAATCGCTATTTTTTCTGCAACGCGTCCCATTTTAATCTCCACTTTTCTCTAAGTAATTTAAACTTTATCTTTAACTCTAACTTTTAAGTCTAACTCTGGCTATAGTACGCTTAGCCTAAATTAGGCAATAGTTTAAAAAATGGAATAATAAAATGACTTGTATCGGAATTAGCAACATCATCATTAATGGGGTTGGGGACTTCGCCACCCTTGGCATTTTCTGCACAGCATTGTGGGGGTTGTCCACTTGGAAAAAGCAAAAAAATGCGGATGAAGATATTTACCTGAGACGCAACCTCATGAAAGCCTGGGTCAATCTACAAGGTGCAGTGAGAGACTGGCGTTCCGATCACAGAGTGAGAATGAAATTGCCGGCTTTGCCATTGGTGAAGAAGGAGAAAGAGGCGATGAAGGAATAAAAGTTGATCATACAGAGCTTAACTTTTCAGCTAATGTGGATGATAAGTTTTATGGCAGTATGACGGCAGCTATTGCTGACCACCATGGTTCAACAGAAATTGAGCTGGAAGAGGCTTATGTTCAGACTATGCCTGGTTTTGGTCTGCCTGTTTATAAATTTGCACCGCAGTGGCGTGCAGGTTATCGCTTCACTCTGATGATAGAGCGCCGCAAAGTCCACGATCAGGAACAATGGTGGGGAACTTTTGAATATGGCAGTAAGAAACTGAAGGTAATTGGTACGCTAGAGAAGGATTAAACAGCTATTTTCGGACATTCCATTCAGGCTTAATCACATCAATAATGCTATCTTCAAGAGCCGCCGGTAGAGATAGCTTAAAGCCTTTGTATTCCTTGTTATCATTGATCAATGCATAAATTAAAACATCACCTCCGGAAGATAAAACCCGCTTTATATGGGCATTGTTTCGGATGTTTGTCGGCTGGGTTTTCCCCGGCTTTCTGTACATCTTAAGCCTTTCTTTCAAAAGACGTGAGGTTTTGCCAACATATTTAACTTCTTCCATGACGATAAAAGCATACAAAGCATCTCTTTCTTCTCCAAAGCTATGTATTTCGGGAGAGATACACTCGTTTTTAAGTTCCCACGAACCTGCCAGTTTGAAACCTGTTTCTTTTAAACGCTGAAATTGTTTGCTCATAACGTATTAGGCCACTTCTTGATCAGGATTCCATTGCTCTGGATCAAGATTACGAACTCTTTGCCTAAAAACCTTATCAAAGGCTTCAATCCTATCTTTGAACCATGCGTGTTGTTCTGACCAATCAACTTCATCAGTTGGGTTGGCATCTTTAAATTGTATAATTTTGGAGGAAGCTTTTTCAGGCAATTCTCGCCAGTCAAGCTCAGTACCAATTTCCTTTTCTATAGCAATTTTATCTTCTGCAAGTATATGGAAGAAATTTTTTGCATACTCAGTATCTGTAATACACAGCTCAACACCGATTCGGTTATCACGGGTATTTAACAGTGCGGCTATATGAAAATGACTTCGTCCGATAGAGAATGTCTGCCAATGCTGTGGCAACGGCTTTTGCAAGCGCAACCGTGATCCCGCTTCTTGAAGGTGGCTTAATAATGTCTGCCAATAATGATACTGCAACTCTTTGATTTTTGTGGTGGGTTGTTCGCTAAGTCGTTTTGCAGCCTGAGTAATAGATTTACTCCAATTATTTGGTTGTGAAATAATATTAAATTTTGGTGCTGCTTGAGAATCATCAATTTTCCAAAGCTCGACTTCCAAACCAAAGAAGCAAAAATTATCATCGGTAATTTTATTTAGCCAATCAAGCGTTGCTCTATGTTCTTCTGTAAACTTGGAAGCGACCCAAACAATAGTAACGGCTTGCAACCCTGCAGCATAGGTTAGGAGCTGCCCAAGGTGTTTATGATCGGTGCGCTCAATCTGATTTTCGATTAAAACCCAAGAATCGTCATCTACGCTTTTGCATAAAATATCTGCGCGAAATGGCCCAACCTCTTTCTCCTGAGCCTCCAGCTCAAGTTCTATACCAATAGTATCACCTAATAGCTCAAGATGTTCTTCTTGAGCAAGCCAAGGAGTAAAGTCCCTATCTTCCGTTGCCCAGATATCCCGCAGCTCAACGCGCTCTAATTTACCTAATGTCGTCATAATTTATACCTCTGATACGGAGGATAATATGAACAATATTTCAATTTAACAATCAAAATCAGAAAAATCATGAGACATATAACAAAAGATGGCATCAAACTGATAAAGCGCTTCGAGGGTTTTGAATCTCAAATATACCTTGATGCTGCTGGCCTACTGACTATTGGCTATGGCCATTTGCTGCGCTCCGGTGAGGCTGAAATGTTCAAAAATGGAATCAGCCCTGAAGCAGGCGAAGCACTGCTTATCAAAGATGTATTATCTGCTGAATGTGCCGTTTTGCGATTAGTCCGTGTGCCGCTCACAGACGGTCAATTTGATGCGCTGGCATCCTTTACCTTCAATCTCGGCTCTGGCGCTCTCCAACGCTCTACACTGCGCCGCAAAGTGAACCGTGAGGAGCATGAAGAAGTGCCGGAACAATTCATACGCTGGGTATGGGCTGGTGGAAGACGTTTGCGTGGATTAGTTCGCCGCCGCACTGAGGAAGCAGCGCTATATTTAATCTAAGTTATTTTTCCGCCAACTTTGCCGCTTCTTCTATCCACTTAGCCAGGGAATTAGCCGTGGTATATTTATAGGCTTTAAAACCATTGGCCTCAATTTGCCGAGGGATAGCACCAGCACCGGCAGCATTACCAAATCGATCTTTGAACTCATGGATCTGCACAGCTACCAGACCATTGCCACGCGCTAGGGATTGGTCAATTTCATATTTGATAAATTTACGCTCCGCTGCGCCGCGAGTGACACATACCACGGTGACAGAAGTATTTTGCAAGGCATTATCAATCATCCGCTTAATCGCTACATCTCCTTTTCCCTTCGATTCTTCCCATAGTGACGCATCCTGAAACCCAGCTGCGGCTGTTCCTGTGACATTGGGGATGCTGCGCATCTGGTTGACCCTCCAAACATGGTCATAGTGAAAACTGAAAAATGCTCGTCTTGCCATAATGTTACCTTAGATAGTTTATTGTTAATGTTAGAATGAGCGCTGGGCCATAAAGCCAAAATATGGTTTTTGAAAATAATATTGCTCCCCAGCGGGAAACTTTTTCATTAAAGGGTGCTGTGTTCATGGAAAAATCAATCTTCTTTGCTACCCGCACATGATCATAGAGCTTTCTAAATAAACGCTCCTGCCTTAGATAATAGGCATCCAATCCCCAAAAACCGAGTATCGGAATTATGCTGATATAGTGTATTCCACCGTTTAATTTTTTGATTGAGAGTGCCAAAACCCCCGTGAGGATGGTGAGCATCCAGCCCTTATAGGCAAAGGAATTCTGTGCCATCCGGGTGATGACATTTTGAATTAGCTCTAAATGTTTTTCTTTGTCCATAACTACCTTGCTAGATTTACCTCAGATCCTTTTTTCTGTCTCATGCTTGCATATCTCTAACCAAACTTCAATGAGATTTATTTTCCTCTCTATTGTGGCAAAGATGCGCCATTTTTTTTAATTCTTTCCACTGCTTCTTTGAAGCAATCGGAATCAATCTTCGTTTTTCTCATCTACGTGAACATTAGCTGTGTTGGAATCAAACACACTGATAGCAGAAAGCTCCAAATCTGTTTCTCTACCCTGCATCCATGCTGCCGTTTGGTTTTGATCGTTCGTGGAGAAATGTATATTGGCCTGTGGTGTACCCGGATTCTGGGAATAAATATTAGGGCGGATAATTTGTCTATCTTTCATCCTAGCACGGCAAGCACTTTTAAGAATGCGAGCATATCCAGATTTTCCAGAACCGTTATCACCATAAATTACAGTTATACCGCTTCCTTTCTCAAAACTCAGGCACTCACCCGGCTTCAATGCATTGACGTGAGCAGTATCACGTATCGACTTAAGATTTATAGTTTTGTAGGCAGCATCTGGTGACGGCACATGCTCCTCTTTTAGGGGCTTGGCAGCAGATTCATCACCCTTAGCAATTACCAGCAATGCCTCATAATCATCTTCATCAAGCGAATTTTTATTGCACAGCCTTCTCAACGCGTCACGCTGCCACATAGGTCTATCTACAGACCATGTTACGATGTTTTGAAGCGCACCAGCCTCTGTATCTAACCGTTCATTATCTTCTGTGTTTTTTAAGATTGATTCCATTTTTACCTCAATAACTCTCAACAGCGTGCTGGAGAATATCCTTAATTGTTAAATCTAGCTCCCCGCCATCGCTGTAATGATTTATATAGCTTTGTAGTCGTGGTTTTAATCGCATAAATTTAGGTGATTTCATATCCAATCCCCCTAAATGTCTTTATTGCTTTATTAATATTTCGTGTGCCCCATTGACTAGAAACAGCAATAACTGCATCACTCAATTGTATTAGCTCATCTGCTTTGATAAAATAACGAACACGGCCAGAGCTATTTCTTTTATCGGCATTTTCTTTTGAATCAAAAACACCGTGAGAACCTTGAATTTTATCAGGAAAAATGCTCTTAAATTCTGCAAATGTTAGTGTTGGATTATCTTGTGCATGTTTTTGTAGCACTGCCAAAACCAAACGTCCTTTTCCATACTCATTTGAATTAAATGAATATTTTGTGTAATCTTTGTTGCTCGTGCTAATAGTGTTTTGATATGTATCGGTGGCTATAAAGAACTGCCCATCATCACTTTTATATCGTTTTATGGTCAAAGCGGAAACTGGAATTTCAGTATCATCTATATTTAATTTCCCGCCATCCTCTATATGCTTGATTAAGTCGCTAGAAATTGAAGTGCCTGCTAAAATACCAATCCAGTTTGGGTCAGTAATTTCGGGGTTATTTTCTTGAATTTTTGCAAGAATCTGCTCTCGTTCTTTTAAGTAATCTGTTAATTGTTCGATATTATCGCAACTTATTGTACCTTTTTTAAGCTCAATTACAGCAAGCGTATTTGAAGAGCTATAATAAGCTACAAGATCAATTCTGCCATCGGATGCTTGAGATTTTCTAGCCGACAATATGGACAACTCATCTGCTAGAATAGTTACTTCTTCAAATCCTTCATTATCTAAAGCAAGCACAGCCTCATTTTCAATCAGATATGCTTCCATTGATAATTCACGAAGAAAATCAAAAGGTACTAAATTAATTGCATTTGCTGTAAGATGTTTAAATATTTTCATAGCATTCCTTTCCCCTCAATAACTCTCAGCGGTGTGCTGGAGGATGTCCTTAATTATTAAATCCAGCTCACTACCATCGCTGTAATCGGCCTCGGCGTAGTAATTTACGCGGCTTTGTAGCTGCAGGCGTTTGCAGGCTGGTTGCTTTGTTTCTTTTTGCTCTGGATCATATACGGCGATGGATTTGCCGCCTTGGTGGATCATCATTTTCATGCTTGGCACATCGGTATCACCATCACCCAAATAAATCATATTAGTGAACGGCACAGCTCGCTTGTGATCTGGCGTGAAGCTGTTTATTCGATCATTCTCAAAGGAATTCAGAACGCCCTTATTGATGCGGAATAAATATTGAGTTTTAGTGGTGTAATTGATCGCCAGTGCTGGCCATATAGCCTTGCCGTCATCGTCATACATAAAACCAGAAGCCCAGATATATTCAAACTCACTGCCAATCTTGCTGGCCTGTATCATCTCTCGCAAACCAGATGAGATGATGTAGTGCTTCAGCTCAATTCCCAGCTTATCAGCAAAAGTATTGATGCGAGAGAACCACTCCTCAACGCCGAGGAAGAAACTTAGGTCACTGGCGTGTTTTTCAAGCACTGCGCGGGTAATGCCGCCGTTAGGCTCTGCCTTGGACATGAGCAGGTACATATACGCCAATATCTCATCCATGTCCTTTGTGGGCGCATAAATATCTCTGGATTCATGCCAAAACTCTTCTTTTGACACTCCCAGCTCAGGTATAAAAGAATGCTCCTGCATATTGCCCGGAGCAAGCGTTCCGTCAAAATCATAGGCTATTGCGAGTGGGATTTTTTGTTTCACGCCGACCCCTTACTAAAACGTGAAACCAGCCCAGCCAGTGTTGCGCTTGGTTGGATTACGTTGTGTGGGACGAGGACGTATTTCCATGGCTTGCCATCATTCTGCAACTCATGTTCGCTGGCTCTTTCGCACCATTCTTCGGCAGCTCTGGCTTTTTCCTGCACCTCATCGGTATTAACCTCTTTTTCCATCTTTGGCTCACACAGCAACTTATGTGTTTCAGTCTCCACAACAAAATCAGGCTCATAGGTGCGATCCGTAGCATAGAAGATTCTGAAATCCTCACGCGCTGATTTGAACCATTTCAACACCTCTTTTTCATCCTCAAGAAGCACTGCAAATTTGCGTTCCGTATCGGAGTGGAATTTTTGCACCGGATAGATACATTTCCTAAAACCTTGAAATAGCATGCCGCGAATCATAGAGCGCTCTTCCACATCATTGCGGAAATAACGTGCCTTTTCCTGTGCATCATAAGATACGCTTGCCATTTTAGGGCGTTCAAAGCCTCGTGTTACCGTCACTTCATATTCGGTGTAACCACGCTTGTAATGCATCTGCATTTGGGCATGGATCACATTAGCCAGCTTTTCACGGTAATATTGCAGGACGTTGAGAATCTCATCTTCTTCACTTAAATATGACTGTAAATAAGCCACCATCTGCCCGGCGAGATCATACAAAATATCGGCATGGTCATCGTAAGAGATGTCGTTAAAGTCGATTAACACGGAGACGATATAATCCTCCGGACGCTCTTCCTTGAAAACAATCTGCTCACTTTGCAATTGCTCACGCTCTGCAGTTCGAAGGTGCTGGATAAGAATCTGCTGTTCCACTGGATTGAAACGACCGACTCCAGACGTATCAAGTGTAAATTTCTCAAACGTATAATTCTGCGAATCCTTTGGCGTTAGGATAATACGCGGAATATCGATGGTGTTTTCGATGTAAGCTTGCGTTACCTTCTTAAGCACTTTTTCTACGTTTGGTTTTTCGATGATGACATCTAACTGCGCCTGCTTCGGTTTTATTTTCTCTTCGATGCGCTTGACCATTTCCTGCTGAATATCTGCATCTTTCAGCTTTTTGGAACTTGGTAGACGCTCAAACTCTTTGATGACTTCCATCGCCGTAAACGCCACCTCTTTTTCTTCTTCACGGAAAAGCGGTGCTTGCTCTGCTGGCTTTGGTGCATCTGATTGAACCATCGCTGGCTCGAAAAAAATTTCTGCATCAGGTACGGCTGGCGTGCCAGTGATGATGGATTCAAGGTTGGAGTGAATCTCCAACGCCTTTTTAGGCTTAAAGTCGATATCTTTACCAATGACGATACCAGTACGAATGATAGATTTTGTGTCGTTGGCTTCAGCAATAATATCATCGAAGCGGTCATGCGCCACGATGGTCAGGCGATCCACGGCAGGGATGCCTGTGCGCTTGCCATATGGTAGCCGCAGACCACGCCCGATGGACTGCTCCACCAGCGTGCGGGAGTTTGCAGCACGCAATGGTACGATGGTGTAAAGGTTGGTAACGTCCCAGCCTTCCTTCAGCATATTAACGTGAACCACGATCTCGGTTGGCTCATTCGGTTCTTCAACAGCAAGCAGGCGCTCCACCGTTTCGTCTTTTTCCTCGCCACGTTGGGCGGAGTGAACGGTAATCACACGGTCACGATAGCGCCCCTCGAAAAACTCATCGCTTTTGATCAGCTGCATGATATTTTCTGCATGGGTGGTATCTTGCGCCACCACGAGCATAAACGGCTTCACACGAGGCTTATCATGATTGTCAGCATAGACTTTCAGCTCGGTTTTTACCGTTTCATGAATGCGGATACCATCTTCCAGCTTTAACTGCTCCAACTGTTCTTCGGTGTAATTCTTGGCGTTGAAGTTTTCCCGCGTGGCCACTGCCGGTTCTTTCACATAACCATCTTCCATGGCCTTATAGAGTGGGTAGCTATAGATCACATTTTTAAATGGTGTGGCGATTTTCTTGCCGGATTCCACCTGTGGTGTTGCCGTAAGCTCCAACCCAAGAATCGGTTTCAGCTCATTAATAGCCTTCACACCCGCGCTTGCACGATAGCGGTGGGATTCATCCATGAGTAGCACCAGATCATCCAGTCCGGATAGATAGTCAAAATAACTCTCACCGATATATTCGGACAGACGCTTGATGCGCGGGGATTTACCACCGCGCACTTCGCTATTAATCTTCGAGATGTTGAAAATGTTGATGTGGATGCCATCGGCCTGACCCAGCAAGTCAACACCACGAATACCACGGCCACTCTCGTAGTTATCACCTGTGATGATATCTGGTGGGGTCATGGCGAATTCTGAAATGCCCTGAAACACATATTTCGGCGTTCCCGGTGTGAAATCAGCAATCAGCTTATTATAGATGGTCAAGTTCGGCGCCAGCACGAAGAAATGCTTGATGCCCTTGGAAATATGCAGATACGAGATAAACGCACCCATCAGGCGGGTTTTACCAACACCTGTTGCAAGCGCAAAACAGAGTGATGGGAAGTCGCGTTCAAAATCTTTCACAGATGGATATTCGGCGGCAATGACCTTTAGGTCTTTCACCAAATCACGGTCTTTCAACAGAGGTATAATCTCGGTTAGACGCGCAAGAATCTCAAGAGATTCCCGCTGTGGAATGCGAAGAGAGAGGCGGTTTGAAATAGCGTTTATATGTTTCATACTCGTATGTTCATCCATGACTATACTTTCTCTCCGAATAGATTGGTTTCTTTTTCTTCTTGGGTTGAGGCGGGTAGGTTTTGCACATTGAGGGAATAATCATCCTTGCCCCATTCGCATTTTTTCAAAACGGAATTGGGAATTTTTTTAAGCGTAAGGTTGGCGTAAACATTCTGCTTGGCGCGGAAGGCAGAGCAACACACCAGCAATGAACGTTTCTCGCCAACTTCTTCGGATATGGCCTGCAATTGGGTTTGGTCTAGGGTTTGCGTGGTCACATAGATGAAGTCGCTCTCGGTGGAATGTCCATGCGCCCAATAATGCTTTTCACTTGGCGCGTAGGCAAAGCCCATCATCTTGCACATGGCTTCGGCTAGCATCGCGGGATTGAATTCGTCATTGATGACCAAACGTCCCCAGCGGTCTTTTTCCAGCAGGCTTGGCGCAAGGTGGTAATAGCGGAATCCACCGCCACCTTTCCAATTTACGGCTTTGGAAATGCCCCCCTGATCCGTTCCATCAATCACCTTTTGCAAGCGTGGAACAATATGGGTGTGGCAATGCTCGCCCAATTCCACCATGATCCACTTACGCCCCATTTTGTGAGCCGCAGCAGCGGTGCTACCAGAGCCGGCGAAGGAGTCAAGGACGATGTCACCCGGGTTGGAGGCTAGATGCACGATACGCTGCATCAATTTTTCAGGCTTTGGGGTATCAAATACATCGCTGCTGTTAAAAGGCTTTACCTCTTCTTTTGCTTGATGATTATGTCCAACATCTTCGTGCAACCACAGCGTTGTCGGGGTGACTCCTTGATCTTTTAAATCACACAAGAAAGTTTTTCTTGATGGAATGGCTGTTCCGTCTTTTCCAAACCATATTTCATTGCCCTCATCCATTCTAAGAAATGAGTCTTTAGAGTATCTAGGATAAGTTCCAGACGGAGGAGAAAAAACAACCCCATTATTGAAGGTGTATTTAAAAGGTTCAGCAGTTTTCGAGCCACTTTTTGCATGTAGTGGCGTGGCTTTCCACGGCCCTTTCGGATGCTTATCTGGGTTTTTATATCTATCATTCATGGATGATGGGCGCTCAAGCTTATTCAGCTTGAATAGGCTTCTATTTTTGGAATAAACAAGTATGTGATCATGGGTGTCACTAAAAAATTTAGCATCATTTGCGACAGTATATTTCTTTTGCCATATCACATTGGTTATAAAGTTATCTCTCCCAAACACCTCATCACACAGAACTTTTAAGTAATGTGCCTCATTATCATCGATGGTAATCCAGAGTGAGCCATCATCCGACATAAGGCGCTTTAAAAGCTCCAGCCGATCGCGCATCAGCCCAAGCCAGATGGAGTGTTCTATACCATCATCATATTGCTCAAAGGCATTGCCTGTATTGTACGGTGGGTCAATATAGATGCATTTCACTTTACCCGCATATTCTTGCTCCAGACTTTTCAGCGCGAGTAGGTTGTCACCAAAGATTAGCTTATTGTCGAAAATATCATTCTCACTCACGCGCTCGGCGGCGTGGTAGGACTTCTCTGGCTCTTCCAGCAGAATGCGCGGTTCTAGCTTCGGCGTTTTCTCCTTTCCGATCCATGTCAGCTCTAATTTTTGTTTCTTCTTCATGCTGCTTCTTACTCCTTTTTTGTCTTCTGATTCTGTTGATACTCATAACTGTCGAGTAAGAATTCACAGAATGTAAATGCCACATTCACTGCTAGCTTTGCATGGTGACGCGATGGTTTGTATGATCTGGAATGGCGGTCAGCCATTTTATTGCTTAATCCGCTAATGCCTGAAACTAGGCTATTTAGCCCTGATAGTATTTGCTTCAACGTATCCGAAAGGTCTTTTTGTGAAGGATTAAGATTCAATGCTTTTTTTGTCACTTTATAGAGCTTCTGAAGATCACCATCATATTTAGGTACTTCTGCACCAGCTTTGCGGATTATTTCTTCCTGAAATGCCTCTACCAATGATCGTGCGTTAGTAATTGCACCATCATAATCACCTTTGGCAAGTTTCTCGTTAGCTTTTCTAATCTGATCATTAATGAACTGGTGGTTTAGTTTTATAACTCCATCTGTTGTAATTGTTTTGTCACCAATAGGCTGGACATCAAATATCAAGAAATCACCATGTGTGTTCCAGCCTGTTTCATCGGTTATACAGTCAATTCTTTCAGGAACAATTTGATAACCATCTTTTCTCAGGTGCTTATTAAGTGTACCAGCGGCTTCACTATTAGTTTTTTCATCGGCAAAATGAACGTGATCCAATGCTTCACGAATAATACCCGCCATAGCATCCGTAGAATTATACTCTTTCAGTTTTTCAGCTGTGTAATCCTTGCGTGACGGAAAGCCTGATGAATAGATATCTGTTGAACCAAAACCATAGAAGAAATTAATCAGGTCAGGGCCACTCCTATAGCCATGAACCTCTTTATCACTTTCTCCAGTGATAATATGGGTTAGAACATCAATTGCAGAACCTGATATTTTCATCCTGCCAGCCTCCATTGCACACGGAACAATTCTTCCACGCTGTGGCTGGTGTCCTGTATTTGCTTTTCAATTTGTTTGATTAGCATATCGCGCTTTTTGTCTATTTCATCTTGCGAATCATAAAGCTCATGCCGTTTCTTGGTACGGCGTTTTTCCAACGTGGCTTTCTGCTTTTGAAATTCCAACTTTTCCTGCAAACTCACCATCTGCTTGGATTGACGCGATAGCTCGCGGATGTCTTTGTCGATCTTCTTTAGCTCCAGCTCTAGGCCGTTCTTCAGATCATCGGCCCAGCGGTCGAGCTTATCCAGCTCCTCGTTAAAATAGGTGTGGTTATCAAATTCCGAACTCTTCAATAATTCGCTGGTGTGGTAACGAACATTCCCGCCAACTTCTGCCATATAGGGACATTCTGTATAAGCACCTTCCTGAATATCGGCTGGCAGCAAAAATAGCTTCTCGCCAATTTCAGCTTTTAACGTGTCGCCATCATCGTTGCAGACAGTGAAGAGCAGATGCTCCACTTCTTCAAATGTATCAATGGTAATTCTGTTCAGGAAAAGCCAGCCGGATGTCCCCACATATTCATCGAGCATGGCAATGCGGTGGGGGTATTCAGATAGTTTAAAAGTGAGGGTGGATGGTGTAATCTCCATCTCTTTGCCGTTTTTCAATACCATCTCGCCTTGTATATTAGAAAGGCGATGTGGGCTTCCTTGCATTGGATTTTTCAGCTTACCACTACGCCGTAAAGCCCTGCTGCGTTTTTTGGTTTCCTCATATTCAGTTTCTTTTTGCTCTTGAGTCGGTGCGACCATATCCAAATAGTAATAGATCGGCACATCTTTATGCTCTTCCGGTCTTTCACCTTGGCGGATAAACTCTTCATCCGTGCCAAAAATCAGCGTTTTATCATTGAAAAAATATTCACTGTTATGGTAGGCGGTGCTTTTTTGATGCTGGATTAAATAGATATATTTCGTAAGCGCCCAGAACATGCGCGTGACATCATCCATGCGTTTTTGCGTGCTTTCCATACGGAATTTTAGCTTCTGGTGGACATCCTCATCAAAATGCTCAAAAAGCATGTGACGCGCTTCGGTGAGCTTCGCCTGTATCGGCTCATCCAGTTCGCTTTGCAGCTCGGTGAAAGCCTGCTCAATTTCCTCTGGTTTGCGGCAAGTGTCAAAAATATCATAGATGCGCTTCTCAAAATCTACACCAGATTCAATGCTCCCTAAAATTTCATCGGACGCACCAAACACACCATCAAATAGTTGGAATTTCTCTTTGAGTAGTTGGTAAATGCGCTGATCGGCCCAGTTTGTTTTATTCAAGAAATTTATCACCACCACATCATGTTTCTGCCCATAACGATGGACACGGCCAATGCGCTGCTCAACACGTTGCGGATTCCACGGCAGATCATAATTCACAACCATTGAGCAGAATTGCAGGTTGATACCCTCTGCGGCGGCTTCGGTGGCAATCATAATCTCACCTTCATCGCGGAAGAAATCCACCAATGACATCCGTACATCCACGTTCAACGTTCCGGTAATGCGCCCGGTGTCTTTTTCTTGGTCAGCCCATTTACGATAGATGGAGCGTGCCAGCTCATCACTATTCTGGCCGTTGAAAGTGACGATTTTGCCCTTGAAGCCGTTCTCGCTTAAGAACTCTTTCAAGTAGCGTTGCGTGCGGCTGGACTCGGTAAATATGAGTGCCTTACGCTTGCCACCCAGATCACTCATACGCTTGAAGCCGATATCTAGCGCCTTCAATAGCTCCTTGGCTTTCGATTCCACTTTAATGGAACGCGCCAATACCTCAAATTGCTCCACCTGTTCAATCTCATATTCTAGTTTCTGGAAATTGATTGGCCTGCCTTTATGGGCTGGCTTTTTGTCGCCATTTGCTTCTTCAATGAAATCCGTATCCATATCGTTTTCGCCGATCAGATTTTTACGGATATTCAGCTCTTTTTCTTTGCCGGTACGCTTGATATCTTCCAGCCGCGCTTTGATAGTTTGCAATGTTCCAACCAAAGCAAATGCAGAGGATGCCATGAGTTTTCGGATAATCAGCACCACCAGTTTGCGCTGCGCCCATGGTATGGCGTAGGTATCCTGCTCCAACAGAAAGTCAGACACACGGTCATACAGCTCTTGCTCTTTTTCAGTAGGTGTAAATGGCTGCGTGATTGCCTCACGGCGGGTGTAGTTAATATATTCCAACACCTGAGAACGCAGCGTCCGGTGGACGAAAGGCTTCATGCGTTCCTTCAGCTCTTCAAGTGGCGGATCGCCACTGGCATAGCGACTTCGGAAAGATTCAACGCTGCCAAAAATACGATCATCAATCAGCGAGGCAAGGCCATATAGCTCCATCAGGGAGTTTTGCAACGGCGTTGCTGTAAGCAGAACCTTCTTGAAGCCCTCAAGCGCATACTGAATGTTTTTTCCCATTTTATTGTCGTTGCGATATAAATTCCGCAGCTTATGGGCTTCGTCAATCACCACTAAATCCCATGGCACTTTGTGCATCTCATCTTTCAGGCGATTGGCGAATTGGTAGGACATGATAATAACACCGTCATGCCGTAGCGGGTGCTTATCCTTGTTTTTGCTACGCGCCTTGTAGGTGTCGTTTTCAAGAATGATGCTGGATAGGTTGAATTTCTCCTCCAGCTCAATCGACCATTGGCGGCGCAAACTGGCAGGGCATACCACCAACAACTGCTTCTTATGCTCCGCCCAATATTGGCATAGCAAAATGCCAGCCTCGATGGTTTTACCAAGTCCAACCTCATCAGCCAGAATCACACCTTTGGAAAGCGGAGAGCGCAAGGCAAATAAAGCTGCCTCAATCTGGTGGGGGTTTAAATCAACATGGGCATCAAAAAGCGAAGTCGTCAAACGATCTACCACCGCAGAGGAACGCTTTGCAGTTAATTCATACGCATAATATTTTGCATGATACGGCGTAACCGCTGCAGCCTGTTGCTGCCTCGCTTCCGTATCAATATTATGTTGCGCCAGATTATTCATATTATTCTTTGCTTGCCTTTTCCTGCTGTTTTTCAATCCATTTTTTAATTTCACCTCTAGTGATTCGCCACGATCCACCGACCTTGAAGCCGGGGATTTTTCCCTGCAATACCAACTTATAGGCTGTCTTCTCATTGAGTTTCAGCCAAGCGGCTAACTCCTTAACCGTCAGTATGTCATCGTCCATTTGCGCCTCTCCAAGTGGTGGGTAGTTTTGCATGAATAGAGAAAATAGTGGAATTGGTAGAAAAAGCAAGAAGTGTTCGAACATCTTTTTAGCTACAACACTATGGTTGCGCCTCACATTTTGGCAAATGGGCAAAAAACTGGGAAATTCAAGTTAAATCAACCATTGCGTGTTTTGATGTGAGCAATTGCATCTTATAGGTTGTAATTTTGCAATGCGGGGATTATAAGATTTGCTTTCGAGCATATGCCAGAAAAGGCACGAAATATAATATACGAGATAACGATGGCGTTTCCCACAAGAGAATATAATAAACTACGAAGTTTGCAGGAAAATTGGGGAGTTTCTCAGGAAGATATATTCTATGCCATAGAGAACGGCTTGCTGCGTACTTGCGTTTGGCTTCCTCTTCGTTTCATAGAAAGAGGTGTTATTAAACGGCGCAAATTTATCTATGAAACACACGAGCATCAAGAAGGGTTTGTTGGAGTATCATTTCAGCAGTGATAATTGCGTGATTCACAAAGAATCTCCTGTCAAGGATTTATTCATGTGGAATATCAGCGTTGCTTTGGCGCAGAACTACACCGATAGTTTGCGTGATAATGTGAAGCGAGCTATTGAGCAAAAACTTCGCAATGGAGAGTGGATATCACAAGCTCCAATTGGATATCTCAACAAACGTGACAATAACAGTAAGCGTGATGGTCGCGGTAAAGCATCTGTAATTATTGATAAGGTGAGAGCGCCGCTTGTCAGGCAGCTTTTTGAAAAATATGCAACAGGCTGTTATTCCATATCTCAGCTGGTGAAGTTTGCAAAAGAAATTGGTCTGACAAATAGTCGTGGCAATCAAGGCTATTTATCAAAAAGTCATGTCCACGAACTTGTGCAGAATCCATTTTATCACGGAGTTATGCGTGTGAAGAAAACAGGCGAAGAATATCCACATCGCTATGAAACGGTGATTCCAAAATCGCTGTTTGATAAATGCCAAGAAGTGCTTTCTGGTCGAAGCAGGCCGCATTCTCGCTATGGCAAAAAGGAATTCCTATTTCATGGGATTCTGACATGTGCAAATAGTGGGCAGCTCTGCACGGCTCAAAAGCATACAAAAAATTATAAAAATGGTGGCTCTGCATCATTCACCTATGTTATTTCACATGATGCTAATGACTCCAAAAAGATTTATTACACTAAAGAGGACGATGTTTTGGCTCAGGTTGAGGCAGCTCTCGATACTCTGACGATGCAGGATGATATGCTAAAAGATGCGATTTCTTATATGCGCTTGTCCAATGATGGAAAGAAGCAGCATCACAAAGAACATACCTCAAAATTGAAGCGTGAACACACAGATTTAGAGCGCAAACTTGAACGTCTGACCGACTTGCGTTTGGACGGTGAGCTGACCAAAGAGGAATTCTCAACCCAAAAACAACGGTTAAAGACCCGACAATATGAAATTACGGATTTATTACACGCGTATGACGTTACCGATGATGAATTTTCTAACAAGCTGAATTATATGATAGAATTAGCTTCTGGAGCATTGAAAGAATTCAGGGGTTCTGGTTTAGACAAAAAACGTGAATTGCTGAATTACGTATTCCAGAACCTAAGAATGAATGGGAAAAACCTTGAATATACAATGGCTAAGCCGTTTGATGTTATAGCAGAATGTGCTAAAACTGGAGAATGGTGCCGGCAGCAAGATTTGAACTCGCGACCCTCTGATTACAAATCAGATGCTCTACCAACTGAGCTATACCGGCTAAAAATACTCAAATATCCTCAAATATCCGCAACTCAAGTAGCCGTCTTATACCCATCTTAGAGGCCAAAAAAAAGGGCTTTTTTAACTCAAAACAACTTTTCTAACACCCAAACAAAGTTTCTCTAACAATGAAACACAATAACATCACCTTGAAACCAATCACCTTGAAACCAATCACCTTGAAACAACTCAAAATAACCCATCAAAATAACCCAAGCCAAAAACACAATCTTGCAAACCATAAAAAACGCTTCCCCTAAACCATAAAGCCCCCTAAACCATAAAACGAAAGCCCTGAACACCCGCCAAACCCAAAATAGACAGAACCATCCACAAGGTACAAAATGACCCAGCAACTGCGTAATATTGCCATCATCGCCCATGTCGACCACGGCAAAACAACCTTGATCGACTCCATCATGAAACAAACCGGGCTGTTCCGTGATAATCAGCAGCTCGAGGAACGCCTCATGGATAGCGGCGACCTAGAAAAAGAACGCGGCATTACCATTCTTGCCAAACCGACCTCCGTGCAATATGGCGATATGCGTATCAATATTATCGACACGCCCGGCCACGCCGATTTTGGCGGCGAGGTTGAACGCGTTCTGGACATGGCAGATGGCGTCGTGTTGCTAACCGATGCGTCCGAAGGACCCATGCCACAAACTAAATTTGTTCTGGGTAAAGCACTCGCTCAAGGCTTGCAACCCATTGTTATCATCAACAAAGTCGACCGCCCCGATGGACGCCCCGACGAAGTCGTAGATGAGTTGTTTGACTTGTTCGTCTCACTCGACGCCAATGACGCGCAATTGGATTTTCCTATTCTTTATGCCTCTGGCCGCGATGGCTGGTGCATTAAAGAATTAACCGACAGACGCGAAAACCTTCACCCTTTATTGGATTTGGTCATTGAACATGTTCCCGCACCGCAAGTAGACCCTGATAAGCCTTTTGCTATGCTATCTACTTTGCTTGACAGTGACCCTTATTTAGGACGCTGCTTAACCGGGCGCGTTGCACAAGGAACGGCGCGCGTGAACGCCGTTGTGCGCGCACTTAATCTTACGGGCGAGGTTGTCGAAACAGGTCGCCTGACAAAATTATTGCGCTTTGAAGGCACACAATGCGTGCCAGTCGATGAGGTTCATGCTGGCGATCTGATTTGTATTGCCGGGCTTACCAAGGCTTCTGTTGCCGATACAATTTGCGCGCCCGAAGTGAGCCAGCCGCTTGCCTCTACCCCGATTGACCCGCCGACTATGTCTATCACCATTACGGTTAATGACTCGCCTTTCGCAGGAAAAGAAGGCAAAAAAGTGACCTCCACCCTTATTCGTGAGCGTCTGCTGGCCGAGGCTGAAACCAATGTCGCCATCACCTTTAATGAGGGCGAAAACAAGGACGCATTTGAAATTGGCGGGCGCGGCGAGCTACAACTTGGGGTGCTTATCGAAATGATGCGCCGCGAGGGCTTTGAGCTTACCGTTTCGCGCCCACGGGTGCTTATCCGCCATGAGGGCACCGATAAGTTTGAACCAATTGAAGAGGTCATCATTGATGTAGATGAGCAATATAGCTCCACCATAGTTGACAGCATGAACCGCCGCAAAGCCGTCATGATGGATATGCGCCCCTCTGGCGCAGGCAAAACACGCTTGACCTTTCATGCCCCCTCGCGCGGGCTTATCGGCTATCAAAGCAAATTCCTCACCGATACGCGCGGCACCGGCGTGCTGAACAGATTATTCCATAGCTATGGCGCCTATAAGGGCGATATTGCCGGGCGGCGAAACGGCGCGCTTATCGCCTCTGAAACCGGCACGGCTGTCGCTTATGCGATTTTCAACTTACAAGAGCGCGGCGTGATGTTCATCAACCCACAAACGCCGGTCTATCAGGGCATGATTGTCGGCGAACATAGCCGCGAAAATGATCTGGAAATCAATGTCCTTAAAGGTAAAAAATTAACCAATGTGAGAGCCTCCGGAACAGACGAAGCGGTCGCTTTGACACCGCCGCGGCGTTTGTCTTTGGAAGAAATGATGGCTTATGTCGAAACCGATGAGTTGCTGGAAGTCACACCTTTAAGCCTGCGCTTGCGGAAAAGATATTTGTTCGAGCATGAACGCAAAAAATACAAACGCAAATTACCCGTCCAAAGCTAGTATTTGTTATATAACGGCATATAATGGGCTAATTTTAACCTAGTGATATTTTAATGACCAACACGGATAAAAAAACAAAAATACCACAGCTTCAAGTGCATAAAGAAGATACGCCTTATGTCGTTGCCGCTTTATATAAATTTGTTGCCCTGCCAAATTTTAAAGAGCTCCAACCGCATCTTAAACTCATCTGCAAAAAAGCCGATATTTACGGCACGCTCCTGCTCGCCCATGAAGGCATTAATGGCACGGTAGCCGGTACCCATGAGGCAATGGCGCAACTTATATCCTATTTGCAAAGCCAGCCAAAATTTACCGATCTAGACGTTAAATATTCCTTTGCCCATGAGCGACCCTTTCACCGAATGAAAGTTCGCTTGAAAAAAGAGATTGTAAATCTTGGGATGCCAACCATTGACCCGACTAATACAGTCGGCACCTATATCTCGCCCAAAGACTGGAACGAATTTATTTGCGACCCCAACACAATTATTATTGATACACGCAATGATTATGAAATCGCCATTGGCACATTTGAAAATGCCATCAATCCAGCGACAACAAATTTTCGCCAATTTGCCGACTATGTAGAAAATAAACTCAAACCCATGCTCGGCGGCGATAAATCTAAAAAAATTGCCATGTTCTGCACCGGCGGTATTCGCTGCGAAAAATCAACAAGCTATTTACGCCAAGAAGGTTTTGAAAATGTCTACCATCTCAAAGGCGGCATTTTGAAATATCTTGAACAAATCCCAGAAGAAAAAAGCAAATGGAACGGGCAATGTTTTGTCTTTGACCAACGTGTCTCTGTCGGGCATGGACTGCGCCAAGGCGAATATGATATGTGCCATGCTTGTCGTATGCCAATGACGGCAGAAGAAAAAAACCATAAATATTATCGCCCCGGCGTGAGTTGTCCAAAATGCCATGGCACGCATAGGCCTGAACAATTAAAACGCTTTTGCGAGCGTCAAAAACAAGTCGAATTAGCCAACCAGCGCGGCCAAACACATATCGGCACTCAAGCCCGTCAGCACCGCGCACATAAACAAAATACATGAAAACAGGACCAAACCCACCTATCCTTTATAGCTTTCGGCGCTGCCCCTATGCCATGCGCACGCGGCTCGCTTTAGCCAGCAGTCATACAAAATGTGAATTGCGTGAAATCATTTTACGCAACAAACCAGCTCACATGCTGGTTTTATCGTCAAAAGGAACTGTCCCCGTGCTGTGGCTAAGTTCAGGCAAAGTGATAGATGAGAGCATGGAAGTGATGCAGTGGGCGTTAGAAGAAAATGACCCTGAAGGATTATTGACCTATAACGGCACTCAAGAGGCAACGGCTTCGGAGCTGATCGCGACTATGGATGGCACTTTCAAATATAATTTGGACCGCTATAAATATGCCAGCCAGTATGAAGCCGCCGATGCCTTAAAGCACCGTGCGCGATGCTGTGAACAAATAGAAAAACTTAATCATTATTTAAATGGTAAACCTTGGTTGTTTGGCGAACATCCAAAACTGGCAGATTTTGCTATTTTGCCATTTGTTCGTCAGTTTCGTATTGCCGCCCCGAACTGGTTTGATGACCAAACGCAGTGGCAATATGTGCAAAAATGGTTAGATAATTTTTTAAACTCAAAACGACTCGCCAATATTATGGAAAAATACCCTTTATGGGTTGATGGGGATACGCCTATTTACTTTCCGTAAAAAATTATCAAAAATCTATAGCCCCTTCTCTTTGCGATAGGCGTTCAGATCAGGTCTTTCAAAATTCATTTTGGTCATGGCAGCTTGTTCTTTTTCAATCAATTGAGCCATAACAGGGTCAGCCATGACTCTATTGACCAAACCATATAGCCCCGCACCATCAGCCTCGGTTAACCTATAGCCGGCGTGCTGAATGCTCACAAAATGGCTGACAACAGAAATATCAGCAAGACTCATTTGAGAGCCAACAAGCCATTCCTTATTATCCAACACCTCGCCAAGATATTGAGAAATTCTATCAATATCGATAAAGCCTTTTTCTACATGGCTCATATCTGGCGGTTGACCTGTCGCAAACGCAAAGAAAATCGTGCGGAAAAATTGACTTGTTCCCTTCGCGGCAATTTCCGTATCAGCATATTCTTCAAGCCATAGAGCCTGCGCATAATCAATCGGGTCTTCAGGATAAAAGGATGGGTCAGGGTTGAGCTTTTCAAGCATAGCACAAATCGGCGAGCTATCCGGTATCACCGTTTCCTTGCCATTATGCGTTACAATCATAGCCGGTATCTTTTTTAAAGGATGCACGCGCTCATAATCATCTGGCATAGCAAGCGGGGCGACACTCGCATCAAGGGTATATTCAATACCCTTTTTTATCAAAAGCATTCTGGTTTTGCGCACAAATGGCGATAAAGGCGCACCGATTAATTTAAAATCCATTTTTTAGTCCCCTAAATATATTTTTCTTAAACTTAATTCTTACATATATTTTGCCAAACTTTTAGAGAAATCTTTAGAAAAATCATCCAAAACCAAGCCCAAAGTATCGCCGAGACCTTTAGCACCTGCGGGGGGCGAATATCCTGCAACGCCAATGCGGCGATACGCTTTTGAGAGCAGCAGCTTATCATCTTTTAAACGCCTAACATTGGCGTAAATATCAACCTCAGCCAGCTTTGAAGAGGCATCCCAATAAAAGCTTGTAAGGGCCAGCCGCAAAACATAATCCCCGCGCAAAACACCTATTCCAGCAGGCAAAAAGCGCAAATCAGCCGAGCCGCCATCCAGTGTCCTAACGACAGCTTCCTGCACAAGAGCACTCGGCGCGGTGCGCCATAAATGACCTTGCGTTTCGCGCAATTGCAGCGGCTGAGTAGCAATTTTTTTCAGCAAAGGACGCCCCGCAACAATGCCTTCGGCCTGCACCCGCTCAACCAGCACAAGCCCCTCGACCCCATAACGCACTTGCGACGTTAGGCGTGCCTCCAGACCATAATGAGTGTGCGGCGTTTGGTGCGGCGCACCTACACAAGCGACAAGCAAACCGTAAAATAGCAAAATTACAACTGCATAATATTTCTTCATTTTCGCTCTCCTATTGTGTTCCAGTGATTAAAACCTGCGGGCTTTTGCGCAAGGTTGCGCTCATTTCTTCAATGTTCAAAGCCGCGCGGTCAAGCCGGTCTGAGATTGACGACAGACGGTCAAACGCCTCGCGCCCCGCAAAGGCAGCTTGCGGCGCAACCGCATCGGTCACACGCCGAACAGATGCGGCCGCTTCTTTCATATCTGAAACGGCAGCCCCCAGATCATTAAATGTTTTTGGATTAATCGCCCCATCAGCACTTTTTAAAACCGCATTAGCATTGGCACTCGCCTTTTCGATATTTACCAAAGAGGCTTCCAAGACCATCAGGTTTTTATCATTCAACGCCTTGTTTAACTGATCAAGCGTGCTTTCTGTTTTGCTGATAAGGCGCGGGGCCGCATGAGAAAGCTCGAGCGCAAACCCCGCAAGCCCGCCCAAAGCTTTACGCCCCTCATGGTCCATCACATGTGTCATCGTGTTTAACATCGGGGCGAGGCTTTCTTTGGCGATCGTTACTATGTCGTCAGCAGCTTTGCTAAAATCGGTTAAATCCATGCCCGTCACGCCTGTTCTAATCTCTGAGCCCGCTTTCAGCGCCGCCCCAGAGCCTTCAATGAGCACAACCCCCTTGGCCGAAAGCAAACTATCCGCGCCAACCGAAGCTACCGATAAGGCAGGTATTTTCCAGCCTCTTTGCGCACTCAGATCAATCCGAAACCGCATGTTCTCGCCCCTCGCCTCTGGCGTGATGGCGTTCACACGCCCCATAACATAGCCCTCATAAGTAACCGAGGCACCCTCGCGTAGCCCCGATACATTGTCAAAATAAAGGTGGTAATCATCCGTTGAACCTTCATAGCCTCTAAAAATAATTATCAACCCGGTAAGCAAAACCACGCCAATGATAATAAAAATACCAGCCTGAATGTTTTTATCCCTATTCATATTCAGCTCCCATGAGACGCCTTAAATGCTGCTCGGGATTAAATTCCTCTTTTTCGGCAACACGATTAATCAAATTTTGAATTCTTTCGTTCTTGGACGCTTTAATCTCAAGCACCGACCCGTCAAATATAATATATCCCCTGTCTAACATCACAATGCGGTCAGCAATTTTAAACGCGCTCTCCAGCTCATGCGTCACAACAATTATCGAGATATTCAAAGCCTGTTTAATTTTGATAATTAAATCATCCAAAGAAGCCGCAATCACCGGATCAAGACCCGCAGATGGCTCATCAAAAAACAGTAATTTTGGATCAAGCGCAAGCGCACGCGCAACAGATGCACGCTTCACCATGCCGCCAGAAAGCGCGTCAGGAAACAATTTTTCTTGGCCCAGTAAATCCACCTGATCAAGCTTCATGCGGGTTACAATTGCGATCATTTCTTCATCAAGGCGCGAATGTTCTCGCAACGGCAGAGCAACATTTTCTGCAAGCGTCATAGAAGACAACAAAGCACCAGACTGAAAAGCCACGCCGATAGACTTCAAAAGCTGGTATTTCTCAAATTGAGAAATATCGTAAACATTTTTGCCGCTTAAAAACACCGTCCCCGCCATTGGCTTTTTTAAACCGATAAGATGGCGTAAAAAAGTCGACTTCCCAGAGCCCGACCCTCCCATAATAACAACAATCTCACCCTTTTGAATTTTAAGCGAGCAATCATGAATAACCGCCGTGCCATTATAGCCGCCTGTTAAATTCACTGTTTCAAGTAACATATCACGCATCGTTTCTGGCTTACCTGACAATCGAGAAAAAGGCGTCTGCCAGCAAAATCGACGATATGCACGCAACAACGGATGTTGTGGTGGCGCGCCCTAGAACCTCTGCGCCGCCCGAGACACGCATGCCGACAGAAATACCGATAAGAGCTATCAAAAAGGCAAAAACGAAGGATTTCGCAATGCCAAAAGTGAAATCATTGAGCGAAACAATATCAATGATTTCTGGCCAATAGGCTTGCGGGCCGATCCCCAACACTAAATCGATATAAAAGCCTGCCGTAGCAAGGCTCGCCAAATTGGCAAAACAGACCAGAATAGGCATCCCGATTAACAAACCCAGCAAACAAGGCGCGACAATAAACCGTGCAGGGGCAATACCCATGACGCTCAAGGCATCAATTTCGCCATTAAGCTGCATAGACCCAACCCGTGAGGTCAGCGCCGAGCCAGAGCGTCCCGCAACAATAATCCCTGTGATTAAGGGCGCGAACTCTTGGGGAATGGAAAGCGCAATCGCATATATGACGCGGCTCTCTGCGCCAAATACACGAAGCGAGTTGATACCTTGAATGGTCAGCATGACGCCAAGCGATGCCGCCATTAAACAAACAATCGGCAACGCTTTAATGCCTGTTTCGATGATTTCTTCTGAAATTTGATGAATACGAATCGGTTGATTATAGCGTCTTCCAAACAGCCCAAGCCACAAAGCTTCGCCGACCATATGGCCAGCATAACCTAAAAAAGACAGAAATTTAATTACGCGTTGATACAAAACAATACTCTCACTGCGTCAACATTACCTATACGGCGGGAAATTGGAAGCTTTATTATTAAAAATTAAAATTCGACAAAGCTTCTTTTTGCTTCAAGGCCTGATAATTTTCAGCCGGCGCATCGTGCTTGAACATAGTCTGCAATGCCTCTGCGCTTTGTTTAAAGCGCAATTGGCGCACTTGAATAATGTCTCCAGCAAATGAAGGGAAACTTGCCACTATAAAAATAGTCAAGAGTAAAAATAACGCGTAATTTAATTTCTTTTGATTTTTCATACTGTCCTCCATAGATTGCCCTCTACAAATCATTGTTTTTACCTTACAAATAAAATGGCTTGAAAAAAACAGCGTTTTTGAGTGATTTACCATGAGGTCATAATGTCGGATAAAAAAATTGCCATTGTTGCAACCGAGCAACCAAACGCCCTTGAGGCTAAAGCCTCTTTAGAGGCCGCCTATCCAAGCGTGTCGATGGATAAGGCCGATATCATCATTCCGCTTGGCGGCGATGGCTTGATGTTGCAGTGTCTTCACAAATCAATGGATACAGGCCAAGCTATTTTTGGCATGCATTGCGGCTCGGTAGGCTTTTTGATGAATAATTTCAGCACCGAAGGGCTCATGGAACGCCTTGAAGCAGCTCACCTTACAGCAATCCACCCTCTCAAAATGATGGCCGTCGATGAAAATGACCAACCCCATGAAGCCCTCGCCATTAATGAGGTCTCTTTGACCCGCCATACAGCCCAAGCCGCACGGCTCAAAATTGATGTTGACGGCAAAACGCGCATGGAAGAGCTTATCTGTGACGGCGTATTGGTTGCTACGCCTGCTGGTAGCACCGCCTATAATCTCTCGGCGCATGGCCCGATTTTACCTATTGAAGCGCAACTCATGGCACTCACCCCCATATCCGCTTTCCGCCCCAGACGGTGGCGCGGCGCATTATTGCCTGAAACAGCGAAAGTAACCATCCAAACACTGGAAGCAAATAAACGCCCGGTTAATGCAGTAGCAGATCATATTTTCTTCAATCACGTGGTCAAAGTTGAGATTTCTCAAGATAAAACGCGCCGCCTCAATATGTTGTTTGATGGTGACCATAATCTGGATGAACGTATTTTGCGCGAGCAATTTCTGCCGTAAGTTTCAAATAACTCATTTAAGACGTCGCATGCTTAATACAATGTGCCACGGCAGGGTCAAACTTCAATCTTGCTTCGGGAATTTCTTCACCGCACCTTAAGCAATACCCATATTCGCCTTCCTCAATCCGCATGAGCGCGGCATCTATTAAAATTAGCTCACGCCTGCGCCGCCGCCGCGTTTCTTCTGACATGGCTTGTTGCTGCATGGCATCCATTCTGGATAAACGCCCAATAGCTGCTTGGTCTAGCTTAACGGGACTCGCATTTGCCTGCGTTACTTCATTTAACTCATGCAATTCAACGGCGCGCGCTTCAAGCAATTTTCGGTATATTTTTTCATCAAGATGACTCATACAAAAAACTTATCACAAATGACCCATAATCGCTTTTGTTTCATCCTGTTTTGCAAGATAAACAAACCGAACAACCCCAAGAATAATCGCCATGAAAGTACCAACCACCCAGCCATCAATTAAACCTATGACGCCTCTGCCCCAAATGAAGGCAGACAAATAGGCCAGTGGTATCATAATGAGACTGAAGCTAAAAAACTGAATCAATGTGGACGCCCAAATATCTTGACGTGCCCGCAAGGCTTGCGCCATTAACGCCTGCCCCGCATCAAGTGCCACCGCAAGCACGGCATATTTCAAAAGCACAGTTGCCAAATAAGCCACTTGAACATCATTGGTATAAACCGAGACAAGGAAGGGGGCAAAAACAAAAACAGCAAAAGTAATCGGCAACATGAGGCAAAGTTGCACGCCAAGTCCAATCCATCCTCTCTGGCGCACTAATGGCATATTGCGCGCACCATAAGCGTTGCCAATCTTAACAGAAGTCGCCGTGCCAACCCCTAGTCCAAGCATAAAGCACAAGGTAAACACGTTAAATGTGATCGAGAAACCAGCAACAGCAATTGTGCTAATAATACCAGCAAATAAAATAAGCGTACTAAAAGAAATATTTGCAACTCCTATACTTAGTCCTGCGGCATATCCTATTTCTCGCTGGCGTGCACTATGGCGCCAAGCCAAAGACGGACGCTTGCGTACGCCAAATTTTTGCCAATCATGCATAGTCCAAACAAAGCCGAGAATGAGTAAAAGCTGGACCAACCGAACAAGTAAAGTTGACCATGCCGACCCTTGCGCGCCCATTGGCTCAATCCCCATGCCGCCATTGATGAGGATATTATTAAGCAACACATTCAAAACATTGGCAATTATCATAATCACCATGCCCGGCTTCACTTTGTTAATGCTTTCCAAAAAGAAACTTGTGGTGATATTTAAAACAACCAATGGCAAACTAAGCCCAAGGATAAGTGATATGCGCCCGCCATTTTGGGCAATATCGGGGGGTTGACCAAAAAAACTGAGAAAAAACTCACTAAACAAACAAATGATCAAGCCCGAAAACCCGATCAGCAAAGCAAGCGGCAAAGAACGCCACCAAACAACACTACATTGTTCATATTGCCCCGCCCCAAAATGATTAGCCGACAAAACCATTGTGCCGATCAGCAAGCCAACCGATAGCAAAATACAAATCCCGATAGGCACCTGCCCCACGCTGAGATAAGCTAGCTCAGAAGCCGCATACTGACCCACCATAATTGTATCAACCACAGACAGACTAAACATGCCCGCGCGGCTCAGAATAACCGGCCAAGCAAGCCCCAGCAGAGATTTTGTTTCCTGCCACAAACCAAATGGCATTTTTAATAGTGAACTTGATGACATTAGCCGTTCCAGTTTGTGGTAATATCAAAAATGACGGGGCGTGCCCGCTCTTTTGGCGCGTCCATGGCGGTTCCAATATAAATGAAACCCGCCACGCGCTCATTATCTGTCAAGCCAAGCAGCGCATTCACCGCCTCATCATAGGCATACCACTGGGTCAGCCATTGCGCCGCAAAACCCATAGATTGAGCCGCAATAAGAATGTTCTGACAAACCGCACCCGCCGATAATTGCTGCTCCCATTGCGACACTTTCGAATGTTCCTTAAAGCTTGAGATCACACTAATCACTAAAGGTGCCCGCGAAAAACACCTCGTTGCCAATTCAATTTCTTCTGGCGCGGCGGCAAGGTTTTGACGCTTATAAATCTCTTTCAGCTTTTTATCAAAGCCATGACGCGCCGCACCCTGAAACACAATAAATCGCCACGGCACTAGCTTACCGTGATCTGGCACACGCGCACCAATTTGGAGTAATGTTTGAAGTTGTGCCTCATCGGGGCCGGGAGACGTCAGCTGGCGCGCCAGAACTGACCGCCGCGATTTGAGAAATGAAAGTATTTCGGAAGACATCAGCTTTGCTTTCTATTTTCTAAAAGGGGCTATTTTCTAAAAGGGGCTATTTTCTAAAAGGGGCTATTTCTAAAAGCGGCTATTTTTAAAAAGGGGTTTTTTCTACAAGAGGCTTTTTACGAATAGACGCCCATTTCTCATTGCACTTGAGAGAATTTTGAGAGGATTGTTCTTATGTCAGATATAGTTAGTATATTAGATAGACAGAACATAATAAAAAAGAAAATGTTAACACATCATATTAATATAAAACTGGCATGGGGCGTTATTTTTATCTTATCCATTTTGATGCCCACTCTGATAAAGGCGGCGGCGTGGCTTCAGCCCGTTAATACGCTTGAGGTTCATTATGAGGAAGTTACCTCGGAACATTCGAGTTTTTTTCAAGGGGTTGAAAATAAATATATCCGCGATACCAAGCAAATTTATGGCGAATATGGGTGGCATAAAGATTTAACCATTACTGGTAAATATTTAAACGGGCGCAGTGGCACAGGGTTAGGGGCTGAAGAAACGCAGGTAGAGCTTTATGAAATAACTTTACGCAATCCGTTATCTGTCAAAAGCATGAGATTAATTCCGTTAGGGATTAAGCCTTTATGGAAAAAATTATCACCTGAAAAAATCAAAGTATATTCCAATGCCAGCTTTGATCTGGGGCTCGGGCATGTACCGCGTGAGGATAAGTTTTATTTTATCGGGCAATTGAGCGGGAGTGATAAAATCGAAACCACGCATAAAAACCCATTGACCTTTTTTGGCGAGTTTTCTTTAAACTATCAAAGAGATGACAACTCAAATCAGGGCGTTAAAGCCATTAGCCGCTTGCAATTAGAATATCGTAATTTTCATCTCGCTTATGAACGCCTTGATGGGCGTTTTTGGGGAGAAACAGAATTTAACGAGCATTTCTGGTTTGCCGAGCTTGGGGTGCCGCTCACAAAAAATGTCAAAATTATTTCTAAAATCGGACATGAACGCGTTTTATCCGAACGACCACGCGAGACATCAGTGGCAATTGGTATCCAACTAAAATACTGACACTTATTTAAGGTTTGGTCTAAGGTTTGGTCTAAGGTCTGGTCTAAGGTTTGGTCTAAGGTCTGGCGCGCACGCTTCATTTTTGAGTTGCGCGCTAACCTCAGCCAGCCCCAAAATCATCGAATCCTTTGAGCCAAGCCGGCGCATAGAAACAGTTTGGGAAGCTGCCTCACGCGCACCAACAGCAAGTATAACAGGCACTTTAGCAACAGAATGTTCACGCACTTTATAATTAATTTTTTCATTGCGTAAATCAGCGCGCACCCGCAACCCATTTTGCTTGAGCACCTCAACCACCTCATTAGCATAGTCATTTGCCTCTGTGGTAATCGGGCAGACCATCACTTGCTGAGGGGCTAACCATAAAGGCAATTTACCCGCATAACTTTCCAGCATTATGCCAATAAAACGCTCCAACGTGCCAAGCACAGCGCGGTGAAGCATCACAGGGCGATGCTTGTTGCCATCTTCCCCAACATAAGCCGCATCAAGGCGTTCAGGTAAAACAAAATCAAGCTGCAATGTTCCGCATTGCCAAGTTCGCCCGATCGCATCACGCAAATGATATTCAATTTTCGGGCCATAAAAAGCCCCCTCATTGGGAAGCTCTTCCCAGTTTAGCCCCGCCGCTTGCAAGGCTTCGCGTAACCTATTTTCCGCCCTGTCCCAAACAGCGTCATCGCCCACGCGTAGCTCTGGGCGCAAAGCCAGTTTCACCGAGACATCTTCAAAACCAAGATCTGTATAGATCTGCTTCACCAATTCGCAAAAACTCACAGTTTCACTAATAATTTGATCTTCTCGGCAAAAAATATGAGCGTCATCTTGCGTCATCTGGCGCACCCGCATCAATCCGTGTAACGCGCCATGGGGTTCATTGCGATGACAACAGCCAAACTCAGCCATACGAATTGGCAAATCACGATAGCTTTTAATACCCTGTTTGAAAATCTGCACATGCGCCGGACAGTTCATCGGTTTAAGAGACATGAGCTCTGCATCACCAGACAACACAGCCGCGCCCGCTTGGGTTGAGGGAATTTCATCTGGCACGACAAACATGTTCTCACGAAACTTATCCCAATGCCCCGATTGCTCCCAGAAGCGGCGGTCTAGTAATTGCGGGGTTTTCACTTCTTCATAGCCGTTGTCATCCAAGCGGCGGCGGATATATTGTTCCAGCACCTGCCAGATAATGTAACCTTTATGATGCCAAAAAACCGAGCCTTGAGCCGCTTCTTGTAAATGGAATAAATCCATCTCACGCCCCAAACGGCGATGGTCGCGCTTTTTGGCTTCCTCGACCATATGCAGATAGGCTTTGAGATCTTTTTCATGCCCCCACGCCGTGCCATAAATACGTTGTAGCATTTCATTTTTGCTATCGCCGCGCCAATAAGCACCCGCCAATTTAGTCAGCTTGAACGCCTTACCAAGCTTGCCCGTTGAAGGCAAATGCGGTCCACGGCACAAATCCTTCCATTGCCCTTGACGATAGACCGTGATCGGCTCGGCGCCGGGAATAGACTCAATAATTTCAGCTTTGTATTTCTCGCCAATTTCCAAAAAATGCGCAATCGCTTCGGTGCGCTCCCAAACCTCACGCGTAATCGGCGCGTCACGCTGAACAATCTCGTGCATTTTAGCTTCAATTTTTTCAAGGTCAGCCAAACTAAAAGGCGTTTTACGGGCAAAATCATAATAAAAACCGTTCTCAATAATCGGCCCAATTGTCACTTGTGTTCCGGGAAACAATTCTTGAACCGCCTCAGCCATAATATGCGCCGCATCATGGCGGATAAGCTCAACGCCTTGCGCATCAGCCGCCGTGATTACCGCAACATCACAGCTTTTATCCAGCATCGTTGTCAAATCCACCAGCGTGCCATTCACTTTTAACGCCAGTGCTTTTTTCGCCAGTGAATTCGAAATAGACTTAGCAAACATGAACCCATCAAGCGGGGCATCAAATTCACGCGTTGCGCCATCTGGCAAGGTCAGAGTTATCATGGTTTTTCATCCGTGGTTGAAGCCGAAGAAACGATTCTCCAAGGGGCATACCAAGCTATGGGCAAAATCTCAAGCGGCACAGGGTCATATCCGTGATTTGCCCTTAATTTTTTTAACACCCCCAATTTTTTAAACGCCCCTAATTTTTCAAATGCCCCCAACTTTTCAAACGGATGACATCTGCTAATCCGTCTTATGCCAAGTATCATCCCCGCCCAAGCCCCGTGCCTTTTGATAGCTTGCGCCATATAGGCAGAACAAGTCGGCTGAAACCGGCAATGAGGCGGGGTAAAAGGCGATACAAATAGCCGATAGCCCCAGATAGGCAAAAGTGCTAAAATTTTGAAAAATCCAGACATTAAGCTATAGTATAACAGTAAGCAAAATAACAACCAAAGGTGAAATTATGTTTTTGGTAAATTGGATAGAAAAACGCATTCAACGCATGAACTGGCTTGATATTGGCATATTAAAAATATGCGTCTTTGCTTTTGCCTTAATACTGGTCACGCTCATACCAGAACTTTTGAGGGTGGGCTGGAAAATTTGGGCGGTGATTTTCGCCATTAGCTATATTTATCTCGCCGCTAAATTTTTGCGCCCCCATGACTGACATGACTGCCCCCATGACTGACATGACTGCCCCCATGACTGACATGACTGCCCCCATGACTGCCCCCATGACTGATAGAGCGCAAGCTAGCTGCGATTATATCGACTATGATTTCAAGAGCAAGGTTGCAGTGATGCAAGGCAAAAGGGCTGATTATTTCTACCTTGCTCTGCCCAGTGATATAAGTGCGCATATTCGCCATTTCACCTCACATATACATCGCGGGTTTAAATCACTTAAAGTGATTGCTCAAATTGGCGAAAGTGCTTGGGAAAGCTCTATTTTCCCTAGTACGCGCGAGCCGACTTTTTTTCTTTTATTGAACAAAAAAATCAGAACGTCTGAAAAACTCTCAGAAGGCGATACAGCCAACACCTCGCTGAAAATATGCATGGAGTGATTAAACCCCCAATTGGTTTAAACAATCCTCAACAGCATCAAAAGTCAGCAGCGTTGAAGCATGGCGGTTTTTATAATCGCGCACTGTTTCCAGCACTTCCAAATCTTGCCATTTACCTGTCGGTGCTGCCCCGTCTTTTTTTAGCATCGCCCGCATCTGCCTCCCAACAGCGCGCAACTCGTCAGGCATACAGCCAATAATCTCGCGCGCCATGACGCTGGCAGACGCCTGACCCAAAGCGCAAGCTTCAACCTCATGGGCAAAATGCGTCACCACACCATCGCCGACACACAAATCAACGCAGACCTTCGAGCCGCATAATTTTGACACCGCCGACGCCGTCGCATCAGGCGAGGCAAGTCTGCCGATAAAATTAATATGACCCGCTAACTCTAAAATCCGTTTATTATATAGCCTATTCACCATATCTGAGAACCCAACCAAAAAAGATTAACGCGCAAGACGCCATGTTGTTCCCTCCGCCTTATCCTCAATCACCACACCCATTTGCGCCAGCTTATCACGGGCAGCATCCGCGCGCACAAAATCCTTAGCGGCGCGGGCTTTCGTGCGCACCCCAATCAAGGCTTCAATAGCTGTCACATCGACATCACCAAGACGACCCCCGAACCAGTTTTCAGTTGTTTGTTGCAATAGCCCCATGAAGGCACCGGCGGCAATAAAGGCGGATTTTTTCTCTGGCGTGGATAAATCCTTGGACAGAGCAAATAGTGCCGCCATTGCTTTTGGCGTGTTTAAATCGTCACAAAGTGCCGCCATAAAACTTTTCGGTGCCGCCGCATTTATAGTTTCTATAGCAGCGACATCGCGTAACGCCCCATAAAGCCTATCAAGGTTTTTGACACATTGAGTTAATAACGCATCGGTAAAGTCGAGCGGTTGGCGATAATGTCCTTGTAACAGAGCAAGACGCACAGCCTCGCTTGGGTAATCAACAAGCAACGCCGCCACCAACTTAATATTACCGCCTGACTTAGACATTTTCTCGCCCGACATCGTCAACATGCCATTATGTAACCAAAAACGAGCAAGCGGCTTATTATGAACACAACGGCTTTGCGCACATTCATTTTCATGATGTGGGAACTCTAAATCCTGTCCACCCCCATGAATGTCAATGGTCTCGCCCAAATGCGTCTTAATCATTGCAGAACACTCAATATGCCACCCCGGTCTGCCGCGCCCTTTATGCGCACCAAACGGGCTCTCCCACCCCGGCAAACCATGACTGGACGGCTTCCACAACACAAAATCAGCTGGATTGCGCTTATAAGGCGCAATTTCAACGCGCGCACCCGCAATCATATCGTCCATTTTTCGGCCCGACAGCGCGCCATATTCAGGGTCTTTTGTCACATCAAAAAGCACATGCCCCTCGGCTTGATAAGCAAACCCCTTTTCTATCAAGCTTTCAATCATCTCAATGATCTCGCCAATATGCGCCGTCGCATGCGGCTCAAGCGAAGGCAAATCAACGCCGAGCCTATCCATATCAGCACGATATTGGTCTCTATAACGCGCCGTAATAACAGAAATATCCACGCCCTCATCACCCGCCTTTTTATTAATCTTATCGTCAACATCCGTGATATTGCGGGCATAGATAACAGACCTAGCACCATAATGATGACGCAATAGCCTCGCCAACACATCAAAAACAACGGCCGGGCGCGCATTGCCAATATGAGCAGGCCCATAAACGGTCGGCCCGCATACATACATCGTCACCCGTTTCGGATTTGCTGGCTCGAAAACCTGTTTTGCTCTGGCACTAACATTGTAAAATCTTATCTGCATGAGCCAAAACATAGTCTTGTTTTACCCATTCCTCAAGAGTGGTAAGCCGTTGCCTCTTTCAGAACGCACAAATTGTGCTATCTATGAAAGTAGCGAAACCTTGACCTCAGATAGAGTAGGACTTATACCCTGTTTACGATTTTTATGTCTTTGATTAGTTTTTGCAAATGGTTATGCGCATTTTTGCATAGTCACTGTCTAAATATCATGGCAAAAAGGTGATGATGCGTAAAACAAATTACAGCACGGGCGCAGGCCCGGCGATCGTAGGAACATTATTTTTCTACGTTATTTTTTGCAGAGGCTCGAATAACAATGGACGCACGCGTTGATGACGATAAACGAAAGATAGATGAACGGGATCTAGAAGTGAAAAAACCTTCACAAAAAGAAGCCGAGGCCGCAGTTAGAACACTGATCGCATGGGCGGGAGATAATCCGGCGCGCGAGGGGCTCATAGATACGCCCGCGCGCGTGGTCAACGCTTATACAGAATTTTTTGCAGGCTATCAGGAAAACCCGGAAGAGGTTCTCGGGCGCACCTTTGAAGATGTCGGCGGCTATGATGATATGGTCATGCTCCGCGACATTTCACTTGAGAGCCATTGCGAACATCATATGGTGGCCATTCTTGGCAAGGTACATATTGCTTATATGCCTGTTGATAAGGTTGTCGGGATTTCAAAGCTGGCGCGCGTGATCGAAATTTTCGCCAAGCGGCTACAGACGCAAGAAACCATGACCGCACAGATAGCTGACTGTATTCAACGTGTTTTGGAACCTGCTGGCGTGGCAATTTTAATTGACGCAAAGCATCAATGCATGACCACACGCGGAATTAAAAAACCTGATGTCGCAACCATCACGACTCAATTTACAGGTATCTTTGCCGAAGACCCGCACATGGAAGCGCGTTTTTTAGCACTCATTAACAATTAAGATTAATACGAACAGAACAGCCCGTGAAAGCGCGTGAAAGCTTATGACTAAAACATCCCCCTTTGCCATCCGTATCAGTGTCGCCCAAGTCGAAGAAGGCAACGAACTCGCCCCCAAATTTGACGAAAAAGGACTTATTCCCGTCGTGACAACCGATGCAACATCAGGTGACTTATTGATGCATGGCTATATGAACGAAGAAGCCATGGTTAAATCCATTGAAACGGGTGAAGCTTATTACTATAGCCGTTCGCGCCAAACTATATGGCACAAAGGCGCGACAAGCGGCTTGGTTCAGAAAATTGTCGAGTTTCGCATTGATGACGACCAAGACTGCGCATGGATGCAGGTGAAGGTTGCGGGCAACGGCGCAAGTTGCCATGTTGGTTATCGTTCTTGCTTTTATCGCTCGGTGCCACTGGGGGGGAAAGTGTCACCCCAGATCGAGCTGGTTTTTGAAGAAAATGATAAAGTCTTTGACCCGGCAGATGTCTATGGCGATGCACCCAACCCAACCAAGCTCTAGCTCATCCTGTTGATATGTAGTTTTTAAGAGCCTCGGCTTCGGCTTCGGTACTACTGATACGCCGTTTCAACACATCGCCAATTGAAATTATTCCAATCATGCGCTCATCTTGCGTCACTGGAAGGTGGCGTATGCGTCTTTGAGTCATAATCTCTATGGCATCCCGAACGCTCTTTTCAGGCGAAATTGTGATAATTTCTTTAGTCATATATTTAGAGATCTCTTCCTCAAGCACCCCCGCCCCATGATGGCACAAGGCCCGCACAATATCACGTTCCGACAAAATACCCGCCAAGGGCTTATCAGAAAAAGAGACAACCAGCGCACCAACCCCCCCTTTGTCCAAAAGCTTAATGGCATCCATCAGCAGACGGTCGCCCTCAATCGAGCGAACATCAGTGCCTTTTTCATCCAATATAGATTTAACTGTCATTGTGCCTCCTTAAGATATCTATTTTGCGACAACAAAACCATTTATGCAAGAAAGAGAATCAAAAAATATTTTTTTATTTATGTATTTCAAATACTTATGATCCAGACCAATGCCCATATTCCACATTTCCGGGCCCGCCAGAAGGCGAAATAGGCGGTTTTTCAAACAACGGCAACAGCAAAAGCCCAACAAAAAACCCGCCAATATGCGCTTGCCAAGCAATCGAAACAACCGCGCCGCTTGGACTGACACTCAAAACGCCAAAAGCAATATTCAAACCCAGCCAAACAAGAATAAACACCACCACGGGGCGCCGAGAAAAAGTTTGGCGCAATGGCATGAGAGGCATTTTTCTGCGCGCTTGTTCTGAATTAAGCCAAGCCATGCCCGGCAACGCAAAGCGTGCCGCCGCACCAAACATCCCCGCGACCCCCCCAGAGGCACCAATTAAAGCCGCCCTTGCATCAGGGTCAATAATATAGTGAGTCAATGCCGCACCAATGGCACTCAGAAAAAAAAGACCCATAAACCGCCACGGCGTCCCAAGCCTTATGGCTACCGGTGTGCCAAACACCAAAAGCCACAGCACATTCAAAATCACATGCTCCCAAGTGCCATGTAAAAAAACATAAGTGATAAGATTAATAAGAGCCTTCCACGCTTCACCCAATTGAGATGGCACAAAAGCAAATACCGACAGTAACCAATGTAAATCAGCAATGTGCAACACATATATAGCCGCATGAATGGCTAACAAACCAACGCAAAACCCCAAAACAATAGGCGGTGAACGCAAAATCGGTTCATGAGGCACTTGGTTCATTTTAAGCATCTATTTTCTGCAAGACACACTCAACCAAAGCAAGCCTATCATTGCCAAAATACATATCCGTCTCATTAATGAAATAAGTCGGACTGCCAAAGCCGCCGCGGGCAATCAACTCGCGCGTGTTTATATGCAACGCATCCTTAATAGGCTTGGTCTCAATGTGCTCTGTAAAAAGCCCCCTATCCATACCTATTTTTTCAACAAGCCTAAGCAGTAAATTCATTTGAGACAAATCAATTCCCTCTCCCCAATATGCAGCAAAGCCTGCACGCGTATACGCAACGAGCTTATTCTGGCGTTGAGCAATAATGGCACCGCGCATTAATTTGACCGCATTTAACGGAAAAACATCTGGCCAATTTATACTGAGTCCATAAAATTTAGCCCAATCCTGCATGTCTTTAATCTGATAAGCAGCTTTTGACTTGCCCATTGTCGCTCGCGTCTCATAAAGCTGTTGGTTGACCTCATTGAAAACCCCGCCAACCAATACCGGCTTCCAAATAAGTGTCGCTTGATGTCGTTCTGCAACCGCTTCAATTTGAGAAAAAGCAAGATATGTCCAAGCACTGGAAATATCAAAAAAAAACTCAATCTGTTTCATCTTGCCCGAAGTTTTACTGAATGGGTTGGGGGGGGAGAAAATTTCGTCCTCGAATGTGGTCGGATATTTTTTCAGCCATCATAATCGTTGGTGCATTTGTGTTGCCGCCAATCAATGTCGGCATAATGGAAGCATCAACAACGCGCAATTTACCAATACCGCTCACCTGCCCATGTTCATTCACAACAGCGGTCTTGTCACGCCCCATTTTACAGGTCCCGACAGGGTGATAAAGTGTCTCGCAATTTTGCTTAATCCATGCGTCTAATTCTGCCGGATTATCCATATCGACACTTGGTCTCGGCTTGCGCCGCTCGCCGCGATAGGGACTAAAGGCGGCTTGGGAGAAAATTTTATCCGCCTGTAAGAATCCGTTGCGGGTATCCACAATATCTTGCGCTTCATGGAAATAGTTTGGCTGAATATAAGGCACGTCCAGAGGATTAGCCGATTTCAAACCAATATGGCCACGGCTTTCAGGGCGACACAAATATGAAATCACTGAAAAGGCATGACATTCAGAAAATTTGCCGCCGCGCCCATGACTATCAATCAATCCTAAGGATACATAATGAAATTGTGTGTCTGGAATTTCCTTATCTGGTGTTGATTTGATGAACGCGCCCCCATGAGTCGGCGGTTTTGCCGCCGGCCCCACACCCGCAAGATAATACTGCAAACCTGCCCATAATTGTCCAAGCGGCAATGTAGAGCCATGCAACGTCACAGGTTGGGTCGCGCCATATTGCAACGGCACCCCGATATGATCTTGAAGATTACGCCCAACGCCGGGCAAATTATGAACGACGTCAATACCATGTTTGGTAATCTCTTCGGCTGGACCAATACCAGAGCGCAACAGAATTTGTGGACTGTTTAATGCACCACTTGATAAAATGATCTCTCGATTTGCTTCAAGGCGTATTTCTTTGCCCCCGCGGCGCGCTAAAACAGCGACGGCAACGCCGTTTTCAATCTCGATTTTGTTCGTTACAAGATGTGTCATCGTATGCAAATTCGGGCGGTTCAAAACAGGATGCAAATAAGCCCGCGCCGCGCTATTGCGTTTATTACCTTTGACGGTGTGTTCATATCTTGAAAAACCTTCTTGTTGTTTGCCGTTAAAATCATTGGTTAGTGGAAATCCGGCTTGCGCGCCTGCATCAATGAACTTGTCGAGCAGAAGATCCTTTTTTTGGTCAGATTTTTTGACATATAAAGGTCCCGACTTGCCGTGATAATCAAGGTCTCCATCACCTTGGAAGCATTCGGCACGTTTGAAATAGGGTAAAACGCTTTCATAAGACCAGCCCTGATTGCCCAGTTGATTCCAATGGTCATAATCCCATGCATGACCTCGTGTATAGACCATGGCGTTAATCGAAGACGAACCGCCCCAACCCCTGCCTCGCGGCCAGTAAAGTTCACGTCCGTTTAGCTCTGGCACGGGTGCTGTGGTGAAACCATAATTACTTTTGTTTTTTTCAGGCACAATCTGAGCATAGCCAGAGGGCATATGAATAAAAGGATTTCTATCCTTGCCTCCCGCCTCGATCAGCAAAACTTGCGTTGACGCATCCTCGGTCAGGCGGTTGGCTAAAACACACCCCGCACTCCCAGCTCCAATAATGATATAATCGTATGACATAATCCCTCCAGATGATTGAATTTTTGCAAACCAATAATAAAAAATCAAGTCTTGATTAATCAATAACGGTCATTTTTGATTTAAATTGCTGCCAATTGTGAACATAAACCTCGGCATTAAGACGGATAAAGTCGGCCATTTCATCACTCACCTGCTTAACGATTTTGCCGGGCTGCCCAATAACCATAGAATTATCGGGTATCTCCATCCCTTCTTTGATGAAAGCTTGCGCACCTATCAAACAATTTTTTCCAATCCGTGCGCCATTCATAATAATCGCCCCTATACCCACCAGACTATTATCGTCAATTATACAGCCATGCAACATAGCCATATGACCCACAACGCAATCTTTACCGATGGTCAATGGAAACCCCGGATCAGTATGAAGCACGCAATTATCTTGAACATTAGAGTTCTCGCCAATGCTGATAAGCTCATTATCGCCGCGCGCAACGACACCAAACCATGCGCTGGCGTTTTCTTTGAACTCAACATTGCCAATAATCTGAGCATTGGGCGCCGCCCACCAATTACCGCTTTGCGGTGTGGTCGGGCGTTTATCCTCAAGCGCGTAAAAGGTCATCTATAAGCCCGCCTCTTCAAGGTCAAAATCAAGAATAGCCATGGCAAAATTATAACTGACCTCGCCCTCATCATCATCACGCGTTAAGGTGCCAATAAACTCGCCTTCGACAACAACTTCACACATGTCGGCGCGCGCGCTACGGTTAATCGAAATTGTATCAAGCCTGAATTTCTGGCTTAAATAAGTTTCAATTTTTTTAATTTCTTGCTCTGTCATTAAATGCGTTTTCCCTAATCATCCTTATCTTTCATTGAAGTCAAAGAATGGTCCATTGACTGCGACGGCGTTGGCGTATCAACTTTACCAATAACCTTAGCAGGAACACCAACAGCAGTCGAATAAGCCGGAACATCAGTTAATACCACACTGCCGCCGCCAATTTTAGCACAATCACCAATATGAATATTACCCAGCACTTTTGCCCCCACACTAATCAACACACCATTACCAATTTTAGGATGACGGTCGCCGCCTTCCTTGCCACTGCCCCCAAGTGTAACACCGTGCAACATGGAAACATCATTACCAATAACCGCCGTCTCGCCAATAACAACCCCCGTGGCGTGGTCAATCATAATGCCATGCCCGATTTTTGCCGCTGGATGAATATCAGCATCGAATACTTCTGAAGCGCGATTTTGAATAAACAGAGCCATCCCGCGTTGACCTTCATTCAGCAAATGATGCGCGCCGCGATAAGCCTGTATCGCCAAAAACCCTTTAAAAAAAACAATCGGATCCAAAAAAGTCTGGCAAGCGGGGTCACGGTCATAAACCGCAATAATATCATCGCAAATTATTTGCTCTATCGCTTCATGATGGGCAAAAGCACCCAAGATAGCCGTTTCAATATCCGCACACGAAACATGAGCATCAGCCAACTTGTCAGCCACCCCAAAAGCCACAGCTTTAACAATATCTGACTGCTCAAGAATTCTGGCTTTTAGGAAATTTTCCAGCATAGGCTCAGCCAGCACCATTTTGTGCGCCGCCTGACGAATGGCGTCCCAAACTTCTGCCCGCGAAACCGTTTGTGAAACTGTTTGTGAAATTTTTATAGTCTCATTTGTCATGTTTAATCTCAAGCTCGTCTTCATATCTAAGCTACGCATATTCATAAAGATTAAAGCGGTTCAGATTGAGGCGCAAGCATGAACTCTTTATTCAGGCAAAAGAAGATAATTGCATAATGCCCAAAACTAGCCCAAAACTAGTCCCAAAACTAGCCCCAAAACTAGCCAAGAAGCGAGCCTAATACCAACACGAACAAATGAGCAGGTGTGGGAGCTCTTAAAGCTTGGTCTTGATTGCCAGAGCAACAAGCGATATAGCTTTGTGCAAGACTTCAAGGGATAACACATGGCAGAGCAAGGAAAAACTAAATTCCAAAATAACCTCCAGAATAACCTCCAGAATAACCAAGGTGCCAAAACGATTCAGCTCGGCATTAAGGCCTTTTCGTGTATAGGTGCAAGCGAGCCGCATGATCATCCCCATATTTATCTTGATATGGGCAAGGATGAAAATATTATTTGCCCCTACTGCTCTACGGTCTATGAATATAGGCGCGATCTTTCGCCAACTGAAACAAACCCGCCTGATTGCCTAATAGCAAAAGCCAATAAGTAAGATTGTATTTTATCCTTGATTAATATTATGATGAAAATCTGATACAATAATAAAGTAAAGTAAATAAGGGTAGTTTTTTGATACAATCCACAAAAACCGCAAAAAAAACCGCAAAAAAATGGCTTAAAAGGTTTTTCATCACCCTTATAAGCGTGACTGTTCTGTTGGCGGTCGCGGGGTTATTTGCCATAACGATTTTCACAGTACCGGATAAATCGCGGGCTGAAATTATCGCCAAATATGCCGATGAAGACTCAATTTTCCTGCCGCTTTTTGACCAGAGTATTATTCATCTCAAAGATGAAGGGCATAAGGGGCATCCTGTGCTGGTTATGATGCACGGCTCCAATGCCTCATTGCACAGCTGGGACGCTTGGACGGCAGAGCTTAAAGACAAATACCGCATTATTCGACTGGATTTACCGGGACATGGCATTACAGGCCCCGTGCCTTCGGGCGACTACACAACCCATGCCATGGCACAGACGGTTTTGGAAATACTAGAACAGCTAAAGGTAAAAAAAGCAGTTTTTATCGGTCACTCTATGGGCGGCAAAATTGCTCTTAAGATTGCCCTTAAAGAGCCAAAAAAAGTGCACGGGCTGATTCTCATCGGCTCAAGCGGGCTGAAACCAGATAACCCAAATGAAAGACCGTTCATATTCAAAATAGCTAAAACGCCCGGTATTTCAAATCTCATGCGCTATATCACACCCTATGGGCTCATCGAAAGGGCTGTTCTCAACGCTTATGGCACACCAATTGCGGTTACACCGGAACGCGTTCGGCGTTATTATGACTTGCTTTTACATGTCGGCAATCGCGCCGCCACCACCGAACGCTTGCGCCAACAATTCATGGAAGAACCAATGGATATTTATCTCGGTGCCATTATCAAGCCCACCCTCCTTATATGGGGCGAAGAGGACAGCCATGTGCCAGTGAAATATGGACGGCGGATGAATGCTTATATTTTGACATCAAAACTCATCACCTACCCCGGTGTGGGACATATGCCTATGGAAACCACGCCAAAATTATCGGCCGCACATGCTGATGAGTTTATCCAGCAGGACATTTTTAAATAAAATAAGCGGGCGCAAATAAAATAGGCGTGAGCGTGGTGGCCCCCGCCGGACTTGAACCGGCACTCCGCTTACGGACGAAGATTTTAAGTCTCCTGCGTCTACCAATTCCGCCAGGGGGCCAATCGGTGAAACATTGCTATAGCAAAGGATGAAAAATTTCCCAAGTCTCAAAATCTAAAAACCCACAAAAATATAAAAACAAACCGAGCTGTGCTAAAACTGGCGAGATAAGGCTTTTATATGTTAGAAACAAACTATGAATTATATTGATGCCAAATCTGCGCCGCTGGTCAATACCGGACAAGTCAAACTGCATGGGCGCGAAGCCTTTGAAGCCATGCGGGTGGTGGGACGCATGGCGGCTGAATGTATTGATATGCTTTATCCGCATGTGCAACCGGGCATCACGACGGATGAGCTGAACCAGCTGGCTTATGCGTTCATTCTTGACCATGGTGCTGTCCCTGCGCCGCTGAATTATCGTGGCTTCACCAAATCAATCTGCACCTCACTTAATCATATTGTCTGTCATGGTATTCCGGGGAAGCGGGTTTTGAAAGAAGGCGACATCCTCAATATTGATGTGACCTTGATTTATGAAGGATGGCATGGTGACCACAGCCGTATGTTTGGCGTTGGACATGTGCCTATTAAAGCCAAACGCTTAATGGATCACACCTATCAAGCCATGCTGTTAGGCATTGAGGCGGTACGCCCCGGCGCGACGCTCGGCGATATTGGCGCGGCTATCCAAGCCCATGCAAAGGCGCAGCATTTAGCTGTTGTCCGTGACTTTTGCGGGCATGGCATCGGACAGATTTTTCACGATGCGCCCAATATCTTGCATTACGGACACGCCCGCCAAGGCATGGCGCTTCAGCAAGGCATGATTTTCACCATTGAACCCATGCTCAATCTTGGTAAGGCAGGCGTCAAAATATTACCAGACGGCTGGACAAGCGTCACCCGCGACAGATCCTTATCTGCACAGTTTGAGCATACAATCGGCGTGAGCGAGGACGGCTATGAGATATTCACCCTCTCGCCACAAGGATTACATGAACCCCATAAACAAATGCTAGAATAAGCCCTAAATTAAGAACAATTATGACGCCTAAAGATAAAGATAAAAATAAAGCTAATGTAAAAGAAGCATCTCACCAAACTGGACACAGGCAGAGGCTCAAAGCGCGGTTTATGAAGAACCCGCAAGCCTTGGCTGATTATGAAATGCTAGAGAGCGTTTTGTTTCTTGCCAATGCCCGCAAAGACACCAAACCAATGGCAAAAGATCTGCTCAAGCGTTTCGGTGATATTTCAGCTGTGCTTGGCGCACGCGTTGACCTGCTAGGGACGGTAGACGGCATTGGCGAGCAAACCGTTTATGTGCTGAAACTCATCGAAGCCTTGGCACAACAAATGGGGCAAAGCAAAATCATGCATCGCAGTGTTATTAACTCTTGGGATGACTTAAAGACCTATTGCCGCACACAAATGGCAGAAAAAGATATTGAGGAATTCAGAGTTATTTTTCTGGACCGACGCAATGCCATTATCACAGATGAACTTATCTCGCAGGGTACAGTTGACCATACGCCCGTATATCCACGTGAAATTGCGCGCCGCGCCATTAGCTTAAGTGCCTCCGGCATTGTGATTGCCCACAACCACCCCAGCGGCGACCCAAAGCCCTCGCAAGCCGATATCGACATGACCCTACATTTAAAGGATATTTGTGAAAATCTAGGCATTGTTTTGCATGATCATTTGGTTGTCGGGCGCAAAGAAGTTGCCAGCTTTAAATTATTAAACCTACTGTAATGAGACTCAAATATTGAGACTCAAATATTGAGACTCAGGGGTTTTTCGGTTATATCTGCAAGGCAGGAGATATTTAATGATTCCAAGATATGCGCGAGAAGAAATGGCTTCCATTTGGACGCCTAAAAGCCGCTTTGGTATTTGGCTGGATATTGAGACACATGCTCTTGAGGCCATGGTCAATTTGGGAATTGTTCCCCAAGCGGCTCTAGATGCCGTACGCGCACGCGGCGGCTTTGATGTTGAGCGCATTGACGAAATTGAGCGCGAGGTAAAACATGATGTGATAGCGTTCCTAACCAGCCTATCAGAACATGTCGGCAAAGAAGCGCGTTTTGTTCACCAAGGCATGACGTCCTCAGACGTGTTGGATACATGTTTAAATGTCCAGCTTGTCCGCGCCGCTGATTTATTACTAAAGGACTTGCAAAAATTACTCAGCACCCTTAAAAAACGCGCCTTTGAGCATAAAGACACTGTCACCATTGGACGCAGTCACGCCATTCATGCTGAACCAACAACTTTTGGACTTAAACTCGCCCAAGCCTATGCCGAGTTTGAACGCAATCATCAACGCCTCCTATCGGCCCGTAAAGAAATCGCTACTTGTGCAATATCTGGTGCGATTGGCACATTTGCTAATATTGACCCATCTATTGAAGCCCATGTTGCAAAACAAATGGGACTTGCCGTTGAACCTATCTCAACCCAAGTCATCCCCCGTGACCGCCATGCCATGTTCTTTGCCGTTTTAGGCGTTATTGCGTCTTCCATTGAACGCCTTGCCGTTGAGATTCGCCACCTCCAACGTACAGAAGTTCTCGAAGCCGAGGAATATTTTTCCCAAGGGCAAAAAGGTTCCTCCGCCATGCCCCATAAGCGCAATCCTGTGCTAACAGAAAACCTCACCGGCCTTGCACGCCTCGTCCGAGGCATGGTTATGCCCGCAATGGAAAATGTTGCCCTCTGGCACGAACGTGATATTTCGCACAGCTCTGTCGAGCGCATGATCGGGCCAGATGCAACCGTCACACTAGATTTCGCTCTTGTGCGCTTGACCGGCGTGATTGATAAGCTACTCATTTATCCCGAGCGTATGCGCGCCAATATGGATAAACTTGGCGGTTTAATCCATTCCCAGCGTGTCTTGTTAGCACTTACCCAAGCCGGGCTTGCCCGCGAAGATGCCTATAGGCTGGTACAGCGCAATGCCATGCCTGTATGGCGCACCGATGCGGTTTTTCTGGATTTACTTAAAGCAGATGATGAAATTCAAGCCGTTCTATCGGCGCAAGAATTAGAGAATTTATTTGACCTCGATTATCACTTGAAGCATGTCGATACTATCTTTAAACGTGTGTTTAAAGACGCATAATGGCGGCGGTACTCATAGCCCTCGAGTCATATTAAAACGAGTCATATTAAAACGAGTCATATTAAAACGAGTCATATTAAAATAAGCCAATTATTAAAAAAACTGATATTAGGAGAACTGAATGCCCTCACGTAAAAAAATCTACGAAGGAAAAGCCAAGACCCTTTATAAAGGACCTGAAAACGGCTTGCTTGTTCAGCACTTCAAAGATGATGCCACCGCTTTTAACGCTGAAAAACACGCTATCATTGATGGCAAAGGCGTTCTTAACCAACGCATTTGCGAATATATTTTCATGCAACTGGCACAGCTTGGGATTCCCACTCATTTTATCAAAACCTTGAACATGCGCGAACAATTAATTAGGGAAGTGGAAATTATTCCTATTGAAGTGGTTATTCGCAACATTGCGGCGGGGTCGCTCTCTGAACGCCTTGGGATCGCCGAAGGCGAGACGCTCCCGCGCACGATTGTCGAATTTTATTACAAGGATGATGCCCTGAGCGACCCGATGGTTTGCCCCGACCACATCACCGCCTTTGGCTGGGCGACAGAAGCCGAGCTTGAAGAAATGACAGGACTTGGATTACGCATTAATGATTTTATGTGCGGCATGTTCCAAGCTTTTAAAATCAAGCTGGTCGATTTCAAACTCGAATTTGGACGCCTCTATGTTGATGAAGGTCATCAAATTATTCTGGCTGACGAAATTAGCCCTGATAGTTGCCGCCTTTGGGATGCCAAAACCAATGAGAAACTCGATAAAGACAGATTCCGCCATGACCTTGGCGGCGCGCTTGAGGCTTATCGAGAAGTCGCAAAACGATTGGGATTACTCAGTGACAAACAAAGCTCATAGCGCGTCTATCAAAAGGTAATAATATGAAGGCTACCATCAAAATCAGACTCAAAAATGGCGTCCTTGACCCGCAAGGAAAAGCCATTAAAAACGCCCTCACTCAATTGAGTTTCGGCGGCGTCGAGGATATTCGACAAGGCAAGCTAATCGAGGTTGAATTAACTGAAACCAATGCTCAAAAAGCGCATAACCAACTAACCAAAATGTGTGAAATGCTTCTGGCGAACACGGTCATTGAAAATTATGACATTGAAATAGAAACGGCGTCATAAAATGAAAACGGCTATCATTGTATTTCCGGGCTCAAATTGTGACCGCGATGTCGCTATTTGTCTCGAAGCAGCTTGCGGACAAAAGCCGGTTATGGTCTGGCATGGCGCATCTGAACTTCCCGCTATGGACGCCATTATTTTGCCGGGCGGATTTTCCTATGGCGATTATTTGCGCTGCGGCTCAATGGCGGCAAATAGTCCAATTATGACCGAAGTCGTTAAACGCGCCGAGCAAGGCGTGCCAATCATTGGTATTTGCAATGGCTTTCAAATATTAACCGAATGCGGTTTACTCCCCGGCGTTTTAATCCGCAATAAGGGGCTGAATTTTGTGTGCCGAGATACCCGCTTAATCGTTGAACGCGCGGCGGCGCCTTTCACGCAAAAATATAATGAGGGGGATAAAATCACCCTTCCGGTGGCTCATAATGAGGGGAATTATTTTGCCGATGATGAAATTTTGAAAAAACTTGACGGCGATGGAAAAATTGCCTTTCGCTATGCCCAAGATGACAATCCGAATGGCTCATCTATGGATATTGCCGGGATTGTGAATGAGCATGGAAATGTGCTGGGGATGATGCCTCACCCTGAACGCTTGGCTGATAAGTCTTTGGGCGGCACGGACGGGAAAGCTATTTTTGACAGTTTGGCGGCGTTTGCGTCATGAAGCATAAAGTCGATACCGTAAATGACACATGGGTGACTGACGCGATTATTGGCGAACACGGACTGACACCTAGCGAGTATCAGCTTATTATTGAGCATATGGGGCGGATTCCCAATATGACAGAATTGGGTGTTTTTTCTGTCATGTGGTCGGAGCATTGTTCTTATAAATCTTCTCGAAAATTTTTGGCAAAATTGCCAACGCGCGGTAAGCAGGTTATTCAGGGTCCAGGAGAAAATGCCGGCGTTATTGATATTGGTGATGGTGATGCTGCCGTTTTCAAAATGGAAAGCCACAACCACCCCTCTTTTATTGAACCCTATCAGGGTGCGGCGACAGGTGTTGGCGGTATTATGCGCGATGTTTTCACTATGGGCGCACGCCCGGTAGCAAATCTGAATGCCTTGCGTTTTGGCAATCCAAGCCATCCAAAAACCAAGCATTTAGTCGCAGGCGTTATCGCTGGCATTGGCGGATATGGTAATTGCATTGGCGTGCCAACTATTGGCGGTGAAGTTAATTTTGATGATAGCTATAATGGCAATATTTTAGTCAATGCTATGTGTGTCGGATTGGCAAAGGCTGATAAAATTTTCTATGCCAAAGCCACTGGCATCGGCAATTCTGTGGTTTATGTTGGCTCTAAGACGGGGCGTGATGGCATCCATGGCGCGACGATGGCTTCGACTGCGTTTGATGATGCGTCTGAAGAAAAACGCCCGACTGTTCAGGTCGGCGATCCATTCACTGAAAAGCTACTGCTTGAGGCGTGCCTAGAATTAATGGCCTCTGATGCCATTATTAGTATTCAGGATATGGGCGCGGCTGGATTGACCTCTTCTTCGATTGAGATGGCGGATAAGGGCGGCGTTGGCATTGAGCTTAATCTTGATAAAGTTCCTTGTCGTGAAACCAAAATGACCGCCTATGAAATGCTCTTATCAGAAAGCCAAGAGCGTATGTTGATGGTTCTCAAGCCGGGGCGCGAGAGCGAAGCTGAAGAAATTTTTAAACGTTGGGGATTGGATTTTGCTGTTATCGGCAAGCTCACAGATACCGAGCGCATGGTTGTTATTTATGAGGGGGATGTTAAAGCGGATATGCCTCTTGGTGCATTAGCTGATGGTGCGCCCGCCTATGAACGCCCTTATACGGCGACGCCAAAACGCGACTATATTTTAGCTAAAAATGTGCCCGCCCCGACAAATTGGGCAAAGACCCTCAAAATGATGCTCTCTAGTCCTGATCTGGCTTCACGGCGCTGGGTTTGGGAGCAATATGATTATATGGTGATGGGAGATACGGTCGCGCGCCCCGGCGGTGATGCTGCTATGGTCAGAGTCCATGGCACGCAAAAAGGGCTGGCTATCAGTACAGATGTGACCCCGCGCTATTGCTATGCTCACCCCGTTGAAGGCACCAAGCAAGCCGTCGCAGAAACTTACCGAAATATTTCTGCCACGGGGGCCAAGCCGCTTGCCATGACGAATTGTCTGAACTTCGGCAATCCCGAAAGACCCGAGATTATGGGGCAGCTTGTTGGTTGTCTTGAAGGCATGGGCGAAGCTGGACGCGTGCTTGATTATCCTGTCGTGTCGGGCAATGTGTCCTTATATAATGAGACCAATGGAACAGGCATTTTACCAACCCCTGCAATTGGCGGCGTTGGCGTATTGGCAGATATTGAAAAACGAACTGATGCGGTTTTCAAAAATGCTGGCGAGTGCATATTTGTCATGGGTGAAACGAAGGGGCATCTTGGGTGTTCGCTTTATTTGCGTGATGTCATTGGGCGCGCACCTACAAATCTAGGCGCGCCGCCGCCAGTGGATTTGAATTTAGAAAAAACCCATGGGCATTTTATCCGCGCATGTATCGCCCGCGGTGATTTCACAGCCGTGCATGATGTGTCAGATGGCGGTTTGCTGATAGCACTTATTGAAATGTCCCTGCCGCGCAAGATTGGCTTTAGCGTTGCCTCTATGAGCAATCTTACGACACATAATGTGCCAGCGCATGCTTTTTGGTTCGGCGAAGACCAAGCCCGCTATGTGGTTTGCGTCTCACAAAGCAAAAAAGAGGCTTTCATAGAAAACGCTAAAAATAAGCGGATTTATATCGCTGAGCTTGGGCAAACAGGCGGGCATGAGTTGACATTGGACGAGACTGTTCTCATATCTATAGATGAGCTTAAACAAGCACATGAAAACTGGTTCCCAAACTATATGAGCGGGGTAAATTAAAATCTAACCCAGTAAAAGCAAAAGGCCCGCCAAAGGCCCGCAAAAGGCCCGCAAAAGGAATGACCCCATGCCGATGAATGCACCCGACATTGTACACATGATCAAGCAAGCCATACCTGATGCGCAGGTTGAAATTACCGATTTGCGCGGCGATGGCGACCATTATGCTGCCGTGGTGACCGCTAGCATATTCAAGGGAAAAACCCGTGTCCAGCAGCACAAATTAGTATATGACGCCCTACAAGGGAGTATGGGAAACCAACTGCATGCCCTTGCTCTGCAAACAGCTATCCCAGAGGAGAAATAAAATGACGCAAATGCACAAACTTATCGAAGCAGAAACCAAATCCGCAGATGTAGTTTTGTTTATGAAAGGAACGCCCGTATTTCCCCAATGCGGGTTTTCGGGACAAATTGTGCAGATTCTTTCCTATCTCGGCGTGCCCTTCAAGGGCGTGAATGTTCTGGATGATGATGAAATGCGCGAAGGCATTAAAGCGTTTTCAAATTGGCCGACTATCCCGCAACTCTACGTCAAAGGTGAATTTATCGGCGGCTGCGATATTATACGCGAAATGTTCGAAGAAGATGAGTTGCGCCAATATTTAAGCGATAAGAATATTGAGATGCAAAACGCCTGATTTTAGGTGTTTCTACTTGCTCTATTCCAGCTTTACGGCTATAAAGCGGCACGCTTGAAAGCTATGCGCAATGGTGCGCATAACTTAGACTCTTCAAAACCGAGCCGTGAAATTAAACTTTTTATGGAGTTCAGATAATGAGTGACATTATCCACCTTAACGCAGAACCCCGCGACCTTAACGGCAAAGGGAGTGTTCGGGCGTTACGCAATGCTGGTAAAATTCCGGCTGTCATCTATGGTGATAAAAAGGCATCTCTTCCGGTAAGCCTTGAGCGCAAAGATATCACAAAGGTTTATAATAGCGGCCGGATCATGGCGACCTTGCTCGAAGTTGAAGTCGAGGGCAAAGCGAGCCGTGTGATTGCCCGTGATATTCAACTCGACCCGGTGAAAGACATCATCCTACACGCGGATTTCTTGCGGGTGGGTCAAGGCACTAAAATTGCTGTTGAAGTGCAAGTGAACTTCCTCAATGAAGAAACATGCCCCGGCCTAAAACAGGGCGGTGTGTTGAATGTTGTGCGCTATAAAGTTGAACTCTTATGCCCGGCTGAAAGCATCCCTGAATTTATCGAACTTGACCTCACAGAAGCTGAGATTGGTACTTCTTTGCACATTTCAGACATTCAATTGCCCGAAGGCATCATCCCAACCATTACGGACCGTGACTTTACGGTGGCAACCATTGCCGCCCCTGCTGGTCTGACTGACGATATAGAGGATGAAGAAGACATTGAGGGCGAAGACGGTATTGAGGGCATCGAGGGTACGCAAGAAGATACTGAAGAGAACAGCGAGGAATAATCCTTGCTATGCACCTATATAGGAAAGACCTATATGGGAGGAAACGGATGCTTTTGTTTGTGGGGCTTGGTAACCCGGGTCAAAAATATGCTCATAATCGGCATAATATAGGCTTTATGGCGATTGACCAGATTGCTAAGGGCTATGGTTTTTCGCCTTTTAAGAAAAAATTTCAAGGACAGTTTTCTGAAACCATTATTGAGGGTCAAAAAATCCTGCTTTTAAAGCCTGAGACCTTCATGAATGAGAGTGGTAAGTCGGTTGGCGAAGCTGTTCGGCTCTATAGGCTTCGGCTAGAAAACATCATTATTTTTTATGATGATCTGGACCTTGCGCCGGGTAAACTACGCATGAAAACAGGCGGCGGGCTGGCAGGGCATAATGGATTGCGCTCGCTCAAACAACATATGGGAGAAAATTTTCGGCGCGCAAGGCTAGGTATTGGTCATCCGGGGCATAAGGACAAAGTTATCGGGCATGTGCTAAAAGATTTTTCCAAAGCAGAGCAAAAATGGCTACCCGTTTTTTTACAAGCACTGGCAGATAATATTGCATTGCTCATCAAGGGCGAGGCGGCGACCTATCAAAACCGAATACATGAAGCTATGGCAGAACACATGACATCAGAAAAATTGATAAAAACAAATGATAAAGACACCAAATAAAAAGACATCAAACGAAAAGATAAGGGAGTAAGTTTTATGGGGTTCAAATGCGGTATTGTAGGATTGCCGAATGTTGGTAAATCAACTCTTTTCAACGCGCTGACACAAACAGCGACGGCACAGGCGGCTAATTTCCCATTTTGCACCATTGAGCCAAATATTGGCGAGGTGTCTGTGCCCGATACACGTCTGCAATCACTGGCAGACATTGCGGGCTCTAAAGAGATTATTCCTGCGCGTTTGAGTTTTGTCGATATTGCGGGGCTGGTGCGCGGGGCTTCAAAGGGCGAAGGGCTGGGCAATCAGTTTCTTGGAAATATCCGCGAGGTGGATGCTATTGCTCATGTGCTGCGGTGTTTTGAAGATGACGACATCACGCATGTGGAGGGCACGATTGACCCGCTAACTGATGCTGAAACGGTTGAAACTGAATTAATGTTATCTGATCTTGAAAGCCTTGAAAAACGTGAAGCAAATCTGCGCAAAAAGGCGACAACCAAAGACAAGCAATCTATTGCAGAGTTAGAATTGATTGATTTAGCTCTTGCTGAATTGTCCAAAGGGCGGCCTGCGCGTGGGTGCGCTATTCCTAAAGGGCGTGAACAAGACTTTAAAAACCTGCAACTTTTGACCGCCAAGCCCGTGCTTTATGTTTGCAATGTAGCAGAAGACAAAGCTGGCACGGGCAATAGCCTATCTGATAAAGTTCAAGAAAAAGCCGCGCGTGAGGGAACCCAAGCCATCATTATTTCGGCCCGCATCGAAGAAGAGCTGGCGCAATTGGGCGCACATGAAAGGCTTGAATATCTTGAAGCCATCGGTCTGGAAGAGCCCGGTCTTAATCGGCTTATTCGTCAGGGTTATCTGCTTTTGAAGCTCGTCACTTATTTCACCTGCGGGCCTAAAGAAACCCGCGCATGGACGATAAAAAATAATTCCACTGCCCCCCAAGCGGCGGGGGTTATTCATACTGATTTTGAACGCGGGTTTATCAGAGCCGAAACCACAGCCTTTGACGATTATCTGGCTTGTCAGGGCGAAGCTGGCGCGCGCGAGGGCGGTAAACTGCGCCAAGAAGGCAAAGACTATTTGGTACAGGATGGAGATGTCATATTATTCAGATTTAATGTCTAGGGTTTAATCATTTAAAATTTGACAAGTTTTAAGCATATTACTAGGGTTTTATATAAACAAAAATGAAACAGCAAAGTGGCAAAGGGGCAAAGGGGCAAAGTGGCCGAGGGACAAATGAAAAAAAAATATCTAGCTATAATTGTCTTAGCATCACTACTGACGGCTTGTATTGATCCAGCCAGTCAATATCGTGCTAATGTTTTTGACAGCTCGCAGGTCAATTCAAGAAAAGAAGCTAAACTTATCAATATTCTCTCACTTGAGCCCGGCAAGGTGAAAGTCGATAACACAGCCAATCAAAAAATTGCCGCAACTTTTGGTCTTATAGTGGGGGCTCTGCTCGGCGCGAACGAAAATACAAACAGTGCCATTGCTGGCGGTATTGTCGGTGGTTCAGTCGCAGAGGCTGTTGCTGGTCCTGAAGCTCTGGTGGATGGGGTTAATATTCTTTATTCGGAAAATGGGCAAATCTTAAACTCAGTGCAAATCGGGAAAATGTGTGAATTTTCTGCCGGTCCCGCAATGGTCCTTATAACCCAGCAAGATGAAACACGGGTGCAACCAAATGCGGCATCTGCTTGTGTTAAAGGACAAGAAAATATTGCCGGCCTCATCAGTAAATATCAAGCTGACGCGACTGTTTTAAATCTTTTGCAAAACGCCAAGACGGGGCATCAAGATGAACTTTCTGAACTAGAGCGCAAGAAAAATCTGTTGAGCAAAAAAACAGAGGTTCAGCGTGAGATAACAGCTCTTTCTAAAGAAGAGCGCCGCACACAAACAGCCAAGCAACGCGCCGATTTAGAAGTGGACGCGGCAACAAGCATTATTGACTCGGTGAAAGCGACAAATGAAGCAACCCGCGATATTGGTAAAGGCTTGGGGGAAGGTTTAAGTAAGGGCGTGTCCATCACCCCTGATGGACCTAAGAAAAAGGCTAAAAACTAAAACGCTTATCGAGCCGCATTTTATAAAACTCATGCTAAAACCCCCGCAATATTTCCTTCGTAATGTTTCTATTGTGAGGGTGTGCTATCGCTCAGAAATTAATGCTGGTTCGCCCAAATTTTACGCATCGAGAAAAACAGCAGAGCGGCAAAAATAGACAGATAAATCATCACCATCACGCCTAGTTTCTTGCGTGCTTCTAGTTCTGGCTCGGCGGCCCAAGTCAAAAAGACAGTCACATCACGCGCATATTGGTCGATTGTCATGGGCATCCCATCTTCATAATCAACCATCTCATCGCTCAAAGGCGCAACCATAGCAATCTGACCCGCCATATATGGATTATAATACTGCCCCTTACCCATCGTGACGCCTTCGGGCACCGCTTCATAGCCCGTCAGCAAAGCATAGATATAATCGGCACCATAAGCGCGTGCCTTGGTAATCAAGGATAAATCAGGCGGATACGCACCGCCATTGGCGGCCCGTGCGGCATTCGCGTTCGGATATGGGTCAATAAAGCCATCTTTTGGCAGAGCCGCCCGCTCAAACATATCGCCATAAGCATCAGGGCCATCTTCAACCGTATAGGTGCCCGCAATGGCTTTGACTTCAGCTTCGGAAAACTCTGGCCCACCCGCTTGCGCCAAATTGCGAAACCGCAATTGCTTCATCGCATGGCACGCAGCACATACTTCTTGATAAATCTTAAACCCGCGCCGAAGCGCGTCACGGTCATATGTGCCAAACGGCCCGTTAAAACTCCAATCTTGGGCGGCGGGGCGTTTGGTATCGCCTGCCGCTTGAACAGGCGCGACAACAAGCATCCCCATCAGGAGTACAAAAAGTGATATGTAAATTCTATTCACGCTCATATCTCTTTTCCTATTCTGCAGGCGATGCTGTCGTTGAAAGAACAGGTGCCGAGATGCTCTGTGGAATATCCTTAGGCTTTTCAACAAAGCCAAGAATTGGCAAAATAATCAGAAAATGTGCAAAGTAATATATCGTCCCGATACGCGCCAAAATAATATAAACCCCCTCGGCTGGCTTAGCCCCTAAATATCCAAGCATTAAACAAATACCAACAAAGATGATGAAAAACTGCCGAAACAAAGGCCGATAACGCCCAGAACGCACTTTAGATGTATCCAACCAAGGCAGAACAAATAAAATACCAATGGCCCCAACCATCGCAATCACCCCGCCAAACTTATCTGGCACAGCCCGCAAAATCGCATAAAAAGGTAGCAGATACCATTCAGGCACAATATGCGTAGGCGTCACCAGCGGGTTCGCCGGAATATAATTATCCGCATGCCCGAGCGCATTCGGTGCAAAGAAAATAAAATAGCTAAACAAAATCATGAACAAAGCCAGCGCAAAACTATCCTTAATCGTGTAGTAAGGATGGAAAGGAACTGTGTCCTGATTAGACTTGACCGAAATACCGATAGGATTGTTGTTGCCGGTCACATGCAGTGCCCAAATATGTAGCACAACCACACCCGCAATCATGAAAGGAATAAGGTAATGCAAAGAAAAGAAGCGATTTAAAGTTGGATTATCAATCGAGAACCCGCCCCATAACCAAGTCACAATGCTATCGCCAATAAGCGGTATAGCTCCAAAAAGATTGGTGATAACAGTTGCGCCCCAAAGGCTCATTTGTCCCCATGGCAAGACATATCCCATAAAGCCCGCCGCCATCATCAAAACATAGATAATCACGCCAAGGATCCATAAGACCTCGCGCGGTGCCTTGTAAGAGCCATAATACATACTGCGGAAAATATGAATATAAACCGCAAGAAAAAACATCGACGCGCCGCTCGCATGACTATAGCGGATTAACCAGCCGTAATTTACGTCGCGCATAATATGCTCAACAGAGTCAAACGCCAGATCAATATGCGGCGTATAATGCATAGACAAAATGACTCCCGTTACAATTTGTGCCATCAGGCAAAAAGATAAAATGCCGCCAAATGTCCACCAGTAATTAAGGTTTTTAGGCGTTGGATAATCTATAAAACTATCCTGCGCCAGCCGCATCAAAGGCAAGCGCACATCCATCCATTTTGCGAAGCCGCTTTGCGGGGTATAAGGGTTTTCGCCTTTCATGTGTAAATCCTATCTCGCTTAACCGATTTTAATGCGGGTATCTGAAACAAACTGATATTCTGGAACTTCCAGATTTGTCGGCGCAGGCCCTTTTCGAATCCGCCCCGACGTATCATAATGAGAACCATGGCAAGGACAAAACCAGCCATTAAATTCCCCTGCTTGACCAAGTGGCACACACCCCAAATGAGTGCAAATACCAACCATGATTAACCATTCAGGCTTTTGGGTGCGCTCTATGTCTGTTTGTGGGTCACGCAATATTTCAAGATTCACATCAGCCGCTTGGGTAATTTCTTCTTGGCTGCGGCGTCTGATGAAAACGGGCTTACCGCGCCACGTCACTGTGACGCTTTGCCCGACTTCAATGGCACTCAGGTCAATCTCGATTGAGGCGAGGGCAAGCATAGAGGCATCCGGGTTCATCTGATGAATTAACGGCCACGCCACATTGACCACGCCAATAGCTGCAAAAGCACCGGTTGCTAAATGAAGAAATTCACGACGATTTGTGTCGCCATTTTTGCTGTCTGCTGTATCACTCAAGATGGTCACTCCATCATTAATATGGCTGTTCATATTCGCATTTTAGCGTCTACACGCACCATCCCCTTATAGAGGATTTGACCGCTCGGTTAAATACTTCTATGGGCTCTAAGGCAATATGTGTCACCATGACGCAGACGGCAAATTTTCCACGATTTTTCATTTTTCCTGTCAAAATATGAACCATATCACCTTCGGAGCTTAACCATGGAAGAAAATAAACAACGCGTCACTGATTGGTTCAAAAGCCTTCGGGATGCGTTATGCACAGCTTTGGAAACACTTGAGCCGAACGGTAAAAAATTTGTTAAAAAAAAATGGAGTCGAAACACACAGCACGATTCAAATAAGGATTTAGGCGGCGGCGAGATGGCTATGCTTGAAGGCGATGTATTTGAAAAAGCAGGTGTTCATATTTCAACCGTTTATGGCGAATTTTCCGAACAATTCCGCACAGCAGTTGAAGGCGCACACCAAGACCCAAGATTCTGGGCTAGCGGTATTTCTGTTATCGCGCATCCCAAAAACCCCCATGCGCCAACAGCTCATATGAATACGCGCATGGTTATCACAACCAAAAACTGGTTTGGCGGCGGCGGCGATTTAACGCCAATGCTCAAACGCGATAGACGCCCGAGCCATCCAGACACACAAGATTTTCACCAAGCCTATAAACAAGCTTGTGAAACCTATGATCCTGATTTCTATCCCACCTATAAAAAAGCATGTGATGAATATTTTTACCTTCCCCACCGCAATGAAACGCGCGGCACGGGCGGTATTTTTTACGACCATTTTAATAGTGGTGACTGGGAAAAAGATTTCGCTTTTACCCGTGATGTCGCAAGCGCGTTTCTCAATATATATCCCAAAATTATTGCACGACGCATGAATGATAGTTTCACCCAAGCAGATAGAGACGAGCAATTAAGCCAGCGCGGACGCTATGTCGAGTTTAATTTGCTTTATGACCGCGGCACTATGTTCGGACTTAAAACAGGGGGTAACGTAGAAAGCATCTTATCTTCCATGCCCCCTTTAGTGAAGTGGCCTGTCAGCTAGATTTGTTCAATTGCTGTTGTAACTGAATATGCAATAAGCCTTCATCACACGGAAAGTCATTTTCAACCCACCAGCCTTCCAACGCTTTGAGCAAGCGGCCCATTTCAGGTCCGGGCGAGACGCCGACAGCTTGTATCATTTTTGCTGAATATGGAAAAACGGGCACTGAACATGCGCGTACTTCTTTGATGTGGCTTGAAAAAACATCTATTTGAGTCGGCACCGATAAACGCATAGCTTGTTGTAGCATCATCAAATCAGCGCATATATCGCCGCCAAGCCAATAGGCAACTTGCTTGGTGTTTTGCGAGGTTATTTCTTTTGTCACATAAGAATTGGTCAACAATGCCAGAAGGTATTTTTTTTGTTTCCTTGAAAGCCTGAGATGAGCAGATATTGTGTCAATTTGATACTCATCATTCGTCAATAAACAAGCCAAGCGCAATAAGACGTTGGGATGGACACCAAGATGGGCAATGGGCGGGGCAACCTGCATTTCAAAATTGATAAGTGTTTCCAGCCGTTTAAAACACGCATCCCTTAACGGCGCGCCCGATTGTAAAAAAGGCAATATATATGCCAACACACCTGCTTTTTGCATCATTTCAAGGGCGGCGGGCGCATTTTCTCCAAGCAGAATTTTAAAAAATTCTTGTTGCAAGCGTTCGCCAGATAATTGCGCAAGCCCTGTGCCGTCCTGCGCCGCCTTGCGGCAAGCCTTAAATCCAACGCCATCGACTGCCCCCTTGCCAATCACATAATGAAAACGGAAAAACCTCAAAACACGCAGATAATCTTCTTTTATCCGTGCATCCCCATCACCGATAAAAACTACTTTTCCAGCCATAAGATCCGCCACGCCCTGCCCTAGCGGGTCATAAACGCGGCCATTCCTATCGCAATATAATGCGTTAATGGTGAAATCGCGCCGCGTCGCATCAGCACTCCAATCGCTACCAAACCCTACAGTAGCATGGCGACCATCTGTTTCAATATCTTGGCGCAATGTCGTAATCTCATAATGAAACCCATCCAAAATCGCTGTCACCGACCCATATTTTAACCCTGTTGGAATAACTTTAATGCCCGCATGGTGTAGCTTTTCCATCACTTTTTCAGGCCCAAGAGAGGTTGCCATATCTACATCTGTGACAGATACATTGCGCAGGCTATCTCGAACACAGCCGCCCACAGCGCGTAAATGTTTCTCTCCTAGCACATCAAACAGTCTTTGTGTTTGCGCCAGAGCGAGCCATTTGGACTGAACGTTGGGCAGAGTCATTTTTTTGGCTCACCAGAGAGCTCATTCACAGGGTCAAAATAGCCGCGAATCAACTCCCCATCTCGAATTTCAGCCGGCACATATTGATAGTTCGTCGAAACGCCGATGCTAGTTCTGAGCCAAAAAAGACTCCCAAGCAAAAGAATAAGCCCCGCTGAACCAGCTATCGCCCAGACTTTCAAATCAGCGTCACTCGGTTTGAGCTTCTTAATAACCGCAATCCAAAACAGAGCCACAATAAGGGGAAGTAAAAATATCAGCAGTCCAAATAAAATCATTCTGATCATTTATAAATCCTTTCACTCAGCTTTTGGATCATGCCCGCCGTGGCCCCCCAAATATAATACGCTTGATAGGACATGCTATAGAAAAAACGCTCCTGACCAAAAAAGACGCGACTTTCAATAAGGTGATTAGCGCGGTCCATCAAATAAGCCAGTGGTACCTCAAAGGCGTGGGCGACCTCAGAAGGGTTAAGCGTGAGCTGATAGCCGGGTTGCACAAATCCAATAACCGGCACTACACAATATCCGGTAAAGGTCTCATAAGCATCACTATAACCAAGCACTTCAATTGATTTTGCCGTAATGCCTATCTCTTCTTCGGTTTCGCGCAAGGCCGCATTTGCAATCGTCCTATCATTCATCTTGTCATCCATCTTATCAATCGGGTCAACACGCCCGCCCGGAAAAGCAATCTGCCCAGAATGTCGGGATAAATGTTCCGCCCGCCTGATAAACAAAACCCTAGCCCCATCCTCATAAGGAATAATCGGCACAAGAACCGCCGCAAGCTTGAGAGCTTTTTTAGGCAAAGCCTTTGGCGCATTCTTATTGAGGTCAAAATCCCCCGTTTGCCCACCCACCAACTCAAGGTGCTCAACCGAGGGGGCAGCAAATAAAATATTCTCAGTAAGCTGTTTTTTTAGAATTTCTTTTTTTAAAATCTCTATCGGCGACATGCGTTAAACATCCAGCATTTCTACAGGCGATATAGGAAAAAACACACCGCAACTCCAAATCCCGAACTGACCTTCCTCGTTTATCTGCTCTTCGACACATAAATCTACCAGACGATAAAAAACCGGCCGCGCAATTAACGCCTCAAGCCGACCCCGCACCAAAATATAAGGCGATGGAGTCTGCGTTTGCGGCGCAATCTCCACACGTAGCGGATGCTCTTTATCTGCCACACAAAGATCATCTGTCAATGTCGTGAAAGTGAGCTTTTGGGTTTCACCCGCACCTTCTATATCTAATTGAGTCGCAAGAAATGGCGCGTCTTCAACCGTTACCAGAATCTTTTCACCCGGTGTAACCACATAAAAAGCACCATCATCGTCAAATCGCAAAACAGAAGAAAATAATTTAACCAAAGGTTTGCGACCAATTGGCGACCCTTGATAAAACCAAGTCCCATCTCTTTTAATTTCAAGACCAATATCCCCGCAATAAGGGGGATCCCACAAATGCACAGGCGGTAAACCAGAGGCATCTTTTTTCTTGCCAAGGCTTTTTAAAACATCCTGTAAACTGTTTTTTTCTTCTGTCATATCTGCTTAAACGCCCCGCTTGCCTATTGCGCATCCACGAACGACGCCCACAAGCGGGCACCCTTGTTTCAATTTGCGAATAAGAACACGTTGAACATCAACCGGCACCGTAAACAATAATCCTTCAGGCACGCGCTCAAACCCACTAGATTGATAATAGGACAAATCACCTACAAGAAGAATATAAGCGTAATCAGCTTGTTCAGCCAGTGCTATCGTGTGTTGTATCAACGTGCGCCCGACCCCCTGCCCCTGATAGGTTGCATCAACAACCAAAGGACCAAGTAATAACCCTTCTTGGTTACCAATAGCTATCGCCCAATAAGATATAGCAGCAATAACGGTTTCATTCTTATCAAGAGCCATATAGCAAAGGTTTTTCACTTCTGTGCTATTCTCACGAAGCCGCTCGGCCATGCGCACACGCCGCCCCGGCCCGAACATTCTATCGAGTAAACCCTCGATTTGAAGCTTTTTGTCCTCGCTAACAGGCAAAATTTTACAAGCCTGTGTCATGATACAAATAGAGCCGCAATATACAAGCCATACCCGATTAAGAACCCGCCGCCGGTTATTTTCCCAATTGTCGTTTGAGCAAGAATAAACCCTGTGAGCATTAAAGTCGCCGCCGCCATCACCCAGACATCAAAATTGATGATTTGCGGCGCAATTTGAAGCGGCGTAATCAGCCCCGCAACGCCGAGAATCAGGCAGATATTGAAAATATTGCTCCCAATGACATTGCCGATAGCAACGCCTACCTGTCCGCGAAAAGCCGCCAATACCGAGATCGCTAATTCAGGCAGAGACGTTCCAATGGCAACCAATGAAAGACCGATCACCGCCTCTGGCACGGCATATTCTCTGGCAATAATAACCGCCCCCTCCACAAGAATATCCGCCCCCCAGACAACACCCACCACGCCGCCCAAAAGAAGCGTAAGGGCGCCTAATGTACCGCCTTTGAATGCCTCTTCTTTGGAGCCACTGACTGAAACCTCTGGCGGGGTTTTTTCGCGGCGATAAATAGCCAGCAAATAAAAAGTCAAAAAAACCAATAAACCAATCGCTGAAAACCGCCCCACTTCGCCGCTAAAAGCCAAGAGAACAAACCCGAGCGTTACGCCCATCATCACAAAACTGTCACGGCTTAAACTGCGCCGCTTATTTGGCAGCGGGCTAACCAGAGCCGTCGCGCCTAAAACTAAAAGAATATTCGCAATATTACTGCCAACCACATTGCCTATCGCAATGCCGGGATTACCCGACAGACCGGCTTGAATGGAAACCATGAGCTCTGGCGCCGATGTGCCAAAAGCAACGAGCGTCAAGCCAATGATAAGGGGCGGCACATTAAGGCGTTGCGCAACGCCAACGGCACCCTTAACAAGAGCTTCCCCGCCCAATGCAAGTAACGCAAAACCACCTAAAACCATTAAAAAAGCAATTACCATCTCGTTATATCCGCCTGAAAAACCTTTCTACAACTTATCTTTTTATTAAACTGGCGCAAGTAAAACAGATTTATATCGCTAAAGGCGTTTGCACAGGCGATGAGGATACCTTTTTATTACCCTTTTTTTATCTTGAACAATGTGCAAAATTAGCATAGTCGTTCGAGCTTGTGCGTTTAAATGAGACCCTCGTTTAAATGAGAACATGATTGTATTTAAAGGAGCCCTAGATGTCTGATAATCAAGATAATGCTGAGCGTATCACTGTCTTATCAAAAGATTTTACACCCGCCGCCATGGAGTTCCATCGTAGCCACATGGCATCTAAGGGCTATCGCATGGAAGGCTCTATTGTTGCGCGCCGGTTTCAGCTAACCGACGGCCTCACAGAGCCACAAGACTTGTTTGAAGGTCAAACATATTACGCTGTGACTTTTGTCAAAGGCGAGTGAGCCTCGTTTAAGTTAAAAAGGTTTAAGTTAAAAAGCTGAGATTTTCAACTGTGCTGTTTTAACGCAAATAAAATCAGTAAAAAAACTGGATAAACCCGCCCCAATAAGGCACATTCATTGCAATGGATTACGATAAATACATCAAAAACTCTTTAAAAGCCCTCCACCAAGAAGGCCGCTATCGGGTATTTACGCATCTGGGCCGCCAAGCTGGTTTGTTTCCCAGCGCACTTGATTATTCGCAAACCCCGCCATGCGAGATTATTGTCTGGTGTTCAAATGATTATTTGGGCATGGGACAAAACCCTCAAGTTTTGACCTCGATGAAACATGCGATTGAAGCTTATGGGGCGGGGGCGGGCGGCACGCGAAATATTTCCGGCACACATCACCTGATTATTGAGCTTGAAAACGAGCTTGCCGATTTGCACAATAAACAAAGCGCACTGGTTTTCACATCTGGCTATGTGTCAAATGAAGCGACGATTTCAACATTGGCAAAACTACTGCCTGATTGTCTTATAATTTCAGATGAATTAAACCATGCCTCAATGATTGCGGGCGTCAAAAGCTCTAATTGCAACAAGCTTGTGTGGCGGCATAATGATCTCGAGCACCTTGAAGAAATTTTAGCGGGCGCTGACCCTGAGGGCGCCAAGCTGATTATTTTTGAAAGCGTTTATTCCATGGATGGAGATGTGGCACCCATTGCTGATATTTGCGCCCTTGCCAAAAAATACAAAGCTCTAACCTATCTTGATGAAGTTCATGCTGTTGGTATGTATGGGGAACGCGGCGCAGGTATTGCCGAGCGCGAAAATGTCATGCAACAAGTCGATATTATTGAAGGCACATTAGCAAAAGCATTTGGTGTTATGGGCGGCTATATTACCGCTAAAGCTCATATTATTGATGCTATACGCTCTTATGCACCCGGCTTTATTTTCACCACGAGTCTGCCGCCTGCTATTGCTTCGGGGGCGATAACCAGCATTCGCTTGCTGAAAAACGGTACAGAGCTTCGTGAAAAACACCAAGAACGGGCGCATCTTTTGAAAAATATGCTGGATACTTCTGGTCTCCCATTTTTAAGGACAGACACACATATTGTGCCCGTCATGGTGGGAGACCCGGTATTGTGCAAAGCAGCTTCTGATAGATTGCTTAAAAAACACAAGATTTACATCCAGCCCATCAACTATCCTACCGTACCGCGCGGGACAGAGCGGTTGCGGATTACCCCTTCGCCGCTACATAGTGACGCAATGATGAAGCAGTTAATTGAGGCTTTGCTTGAAGTTTGGGAAGCACTTGATATCGCCGTCACCACACAAGATGAGCTAACCGAGGTCATTTAATGGTGCTTTCAGTTTCCCATCCAAAAGTTGCTTTTGGACGCACTGGCTTACTGATTGTCAATCTTGGCACGCCCCAAACAGCCGATAAAAAAGGGCTTCGTCCCTATCTTAAGCAATTTTTGAGTGACCACCGCGTCATTGAAACGCCTCGCTTTATTTGGCAACCTATATTGCGCACCATTATTCTTAATACGCGCCCACGCAGATCTGCTCATGCCTATGCGCAAATCTGGGACCCCGAAACCAATGAAAGCCCTTTGCGCCGCTATACACGTGAACAGGGGGAAAAACTTCAAGAAAAAATCGGCGGCGATATTATCGTTGAATGGGCCATGCGCTATGGCCAGCCTTCAATTGAGAGCCGTCTTGAAAAACTGCGCCAAGCAGGATGCACGCGCATAAGCGTCCTCGCCCTTTATCCGCAATATAGTGCCAGCACTTCTGCTTCGGTCTATGATGAAGTGTTCAAAGCACTTTTGAAACAACGCTGGCAACCAGCTATACGCACAGCCCCGCCTTGGCATGACCATCCCACTTACATAAAAGTGCTGGCAAAATCAGTCAAAGCACAAATCAAACGCCAAAAATGGCAACCAGAGATTATTATTGCCTCCTTCCATGGATTGCCCGTTCGTTATGTGAAGAAAGGCGACCCCTATCATTGTCATTGCGCTAAAACCGCACGCTTGCTACGCACGGCATTGGACCTTAATGAAAACCAGTTTAGGCTCACCTTTCAATCCAGATTTGGGGGCGCAAAATGGTTGGAACCATATACGGATAAAACCATTGAAACATTCGCAAAACAGGGGGTGAAAAAAATATCTGTTATCACGCCCGGCTTTATTTCTGACTGTGTTGAAACACTTGAAGAAATTAACATAGGCGGGCAAAAAATATTCAAAGCGGCAGGCGGTACGCATTTTTCTACTGTTGCTTGCTTGAACTCTAATAAAGACGCCATCAACCTATTAGAAGAATTGGCACAAAAAGAACTGGCGGGCTGGTAACTCCATATTCTGAAAAACCAGATGAGTGCCTGTTTTGTAAACTCTTTGCAGACAATCATTGCGATAACCCGTAGGCTGGTTTACAAAGGCCTATTGCTTACATTAAATACCAAAGCTGAGGTTAAGATGCTGCATTTCATTGAGAAGTCGATAATGAAAAAAATCACAATATACACAACACAAGCTTGCCCCTATTGCCGTGCGGCCAAAGAGCTTTTGAGGCAAAAAAATGTCAATTTTGATGAAATTGATGTCAGTGAAAATATACCTTTGAGAGCAAAAATGACTGAGCGCGCAAAGGGACACAGCACAGTGCCGCAGATCTTTTTGAGTGATGAGCATATTGGCGGCTGTGATGAGCTGTATGCTCTAGACCAGCAAGGCAAATTAGACGCCCTCCTCACTGTAAAGTGAGCGTTAACTCTGTGATAATTCGAGATTTTTATTGAGCTGAATATTGAGCAAAAAGCCAATACAAATCAATAATGTGACAATTGACGTGCCCCCATATGAAATAAATGGTAAAGGCACACCAACCACAGGGACCAAGCCGATAACCATAGCCACATTGATGAACATATACAAAAACAAAGAAAATGATAACGCCGCCGCCACAAGTCGACTGAATTTACTTTTAGCCTCTAAAGAAATACCAAATCCAATAATTAAAATACTGGCATAAAGTAGTAATATGAACAGGCACCCCATTAAGCCTATTTCCTCGGCAAGCATGGTGAAAATAAAATCAGTATGTTTTTCTGGCAAAAAGTCTAATTGGCTTTGCGTTCCCTTCATGAAGCCTTTGCCCCAAAGTCCACCCGAGCCGACCGCAATTTTTGACTGCAAAATATGATACCCCGCCCCCAAGGGATCGCGTTCAGGATTGAGGAAAGTCAAAACCCGTAATTTTTGATAGTCGAGCATGCTACTCCACGCCATTATGGCGATAGGGATTGCACAAACAACGCCAACAAAAAAATAACGCCAATTCATGCCCACTAAAAACATGAACGCAACGCCCGTCGCAGCAAATAATATGGACGTTCCCAAATCAGGTTGGCGCATAATCAAAACCGTCGGCACCAATATCATCAAAGCTGGTAATAAAACCCAAATGGGGTGTGAAACACGCTCTGGTTGAAGATTGTGATAATATCGCGCCAATGCCAAAACCAAAGCAATGCGCATAGGCTCAGAGGGTTGGACATAGATAAAACCTAGATCAAGCCATCGCCTTGCACCCATTTGGCTATTGCCAAAATATTCCACCCCCAATAAGCCGACCAAGCCAAGGAAAAAAAGGAAATACGCCAACATTAACCAATATCTAATGTCAAAAATAGCAACCACCAACATTAAAGAAAACCCAAAAACAACTCTATAAAATTGCCTGATCGCCCATGGCGAAAACTGTCCATCAGCGACAGCATATAACGCCATCACGCCAATAAAACATAACGCCATAACCAGACTGATCAACCACCAGTTTAGATTGGCAATTTTATCACGCCATCGAGGCTTGGATGTAAAATAAACCGAACTCATCAAACTTGCCTTTGTCCATCAGCCCCAGACACAGGCAAATATACATCCCGAGATTGAGGGTCACGCTCAAGGACTTTTCTCATCACATCACGCGCAATCGGTGCCGCCTGCCGCGAACCACTACCCCCATGCTCAACAACAACAGAAATGGCATATTTTGGATTCTTAACCGGAGCAAACCCGACAAACAAAGCATGGTCGCGTAAATGCCAATTCAGATCTTTGTTTTTAATAATCCCTTCTTCGCGCTCAGCAGCACTAATGCGGCGCACCTGAACTGTTCCCGTCTTGCCCGCCATTGTTTGCCCATTAACATTCAAACTTGGCATAAAAGCCGTCCCCTTTGGCTCATGAGTGACCGCACGCATCGCGGTGTGAACCAAGCCAAGATGGTCTGGATTAACATCAAGAGCATCAAATTCAGGCATGGTTTTAATCGTGTCGCCAATCGCATAAATCAAATTCGGGCGCACCTTTTTTTCGCCATTTGCAAGACTAGAAACCATTTGAACCAATTGAAGAGGCGTTGCCAGTAAATAACCTTGCCCAATACCCGTTATTAATGTTTCGCCTTGTTGCCACAAAGCATCAAGATTTGCACGCTTCCAATCTCGAGAGGGAACAATCCCTTTTTTTTCACCATGCGCCGTAATATTCGTTTTTTCACCAAGCCCAAATTTCTTAGCCATCCGCGCAATCGGCTCAATGCCAAGACGCCGAGACAATTCATAAAAATAAACATCACAAGAATGCTTAATGCCATTATGCATGTTCATCAAACCGTGCCCCTCCTCAAACCAGCAATGAAATGTATCTTTGCCAAATTTATATATAGACGTGCAAGTGACTTTTTCATCAGGCGTAATGACCCCTTCTTCTAACCCCGCCAAAGCCACCAGCATCTTAAAAGTAGAGCCCGGCGCATATTGCCCCGTAATCGATTTGTTCAATAAGGGTTTGCGTCTATCTTCGACAAGAGCATCCCACCGTTTTTGACTAATCCCAAGATTGAAATCATTCGGATCAAAATAAGGGTTAGAGGCAAGTGCCAAAACATCGCCCGAATTAACTTCCATGACAGCAACCGAACCACTTTGTTCGCCCATACGCGCCAAAGCATATTTTTGTAACTCAGCATCAAGCGTCAGCACAATATCATCACCCGACATACTCGGGTTTCTGGAAAGCTCACGAATGACCCGCCCCCCACTATTCACCTCAACTTGGCGGCTACCCGCAAGACCCCGCAATTGCTCATCCATTTTGCTCTCAATACCGCTTTTACCTAATCTGAATCCCTCAAGTTTAAGCAATGGGTTGTTATCCAGCAGGTCATCCTTATTAGGAACGCCTACATAACCGACAATATGAGCAAATTCTCCTTGTTTTGGATAATACCGCATTTCTCCCACTCTGGTTTCCAAGCCGGGCAAGTGCGGCAAGTGAACATTAACGGTTGAAAATTGCTCTAAGGTTAAATTCTCAGCGACTGTAAGAGAAACAAAGCCTCTTATGCGGAGTATGTCGCGCAATACACGGCGGCGGCGTTTGGGCGAAACAGGTATGATTCTTTCCAGTCGGTCAATCGTCTCGACCGGGTTTTGGGTCTGCTCAGGAATAAGAATAACTTGGAAATTAGGGCGGTTTGTTGCAATTTCCTGACCAAAGCGGTCAAAAATACGTCCGCGGCGCGGCGCGACAAGAGCAATATTCACGCGGTTTTCTTCCGCTTGAATAGAAAATTCTTTAGATTGGATAACTTGCAAATAATATAATCGGCCCGCCAATAATGACATCAATCCCGCCTGACTTACGCCAAGCATCAAAGCGCGCCGTGTTATTATAGAAGTGCCATCATCATATTGCTGCATTTTTAACTACCAGCCGCTAATGGTTGAAAGTCGATCTTCGAAAAATCCCAAAATGCGTACCATTAACGGGAATATAGCTAATGTTGTGATATAGGGCAAAAAAACCAGACTAAAATCATAGGGGCTGCCGATATGCCAGAAAACCCCCAAATAGATAAATCCATAAGCCGCAAAGGAGACCACTGCAAAACTAATCCAAGTGGTCATAAAACGTGTTGTGGCTAATATATGCGCCTGTGATGAGATATATAAATGTACCCCTAATAATGTCACGCCCCAAAGTCCTAAGGGTGTACCGGAAAGTAAATCTTGTAAGCATCCAAGGCAAAAACTTGTGGTAAAGCTCAACCTATCTTCTCGCAAAACCGCCCAGAAAAAAATGACCGCTAAAATAAATGAAGGCATGACAGAAATTCCTTGAGGCCCTGGCAAGGGGGCAACTTGAATAAAAATACACAAAATCGACAAAAAAACAGGAATGGAGCGACTAAACCCAGAAGTTTTTCTTTGGCTTTGCAAGAAATTCCATGACCCACTTTCAGATTGTAATCTCATTTTATTCTCGTATCGTTGTGTTGTTAGGCTGTGCATTCGTTTCAGGCTTTAGTAGCGCAGGCGTATCAGAAATAATATCAGAAGACCCATCATAGGTCTTTTGCAAAATGCGCACCATATTCAAGCTTGCAAGTTTTTCATATAAATTGACCCCAATATTACCATTTTGGTCAAACCTAATTTCACCAATTCCGATACCTCGTTCCACTTGCCCGCCAAGACCCGAAGCAACAACATTATCGCCATCTGATAAACCAGCCGCCGCAGAAATAAAAATAAGCTGAGGATTATTCGTGTTCGTGCCTGATAAAATCGCATTAACCCCTGACGACCCAATCCTGACCGGAATACGGCTGTTCAGATCAGTCAACAACAACACGCGGCTTGAAAGTAAACCAACAGAGACAATCCTGCCAACAAGACCTGATTTGCCAATCACCGTGTTGCCAACTTGGACACCGCTTTGGCTGCCCACATCCAACACGAATGTCCTCACAAAAGGCCCGCCCGGGTCAAACAAAACATGCGCCATGACCGAAGCCAAGCCTTTTTGCTGTTGCCCCCCTAAAAGCTCATCATAATCAGCCAGTCGCTGCTTGAGTTGCCTGTTTTCACGCTTAATAATGCGTAACTGTTCAACTTCTTTTTGTAGGCTAAGATTATCTTCGCGCAGGCTAAGATAAGCCCCAGCAGTTGAAGCAACACCCCGTATGAACACAACAGGACGCGTCACAATGTAAGTTGCGGGCAAAGTGATATCCGTTGCCAATTGGCGCAAGCGTTCAACAGTGAAATTGGTGTTTCTGGATAAAGCAAACAGCAAAAAGCCAATAATTAAAAGAATAATCACGCGGCGTAATGAAGAGCTACGCCCTTGTTTTGATCTGCTCTGATAAAATCCATCCACCGTATATTCCGTTGCCTCAATATACCGAAGATAATATATGCTTCATCGTCTTAATATGCTCCAAAGCACGCCCTGTCCCCAAAGCAACACAAGAAAGAGACTCATCCGCAATACTCACCGGCAAACCCGTTTCCTCGCGCAACACCTTATCAAGATTTTTCAACAAAGCCCCCCCCCCCGTCAAAATAATACCCTTATCAACAATATCAGCCGCCAGCTCAGGTGGTGTCGCCTCCAAAGCAACCTTAACCGCTTCCACAATAGCCCCGACAGGCTCAGCCAGACTCTCAGCAATTTCGCGCTGAGAAATAGCCACCTCGCGCGGCACACCATTCATAAGATCACGACCCTTAATATATAAATCAATCCCATCACCATCATCTGGCACCGCCGCTGACCCAACCTCTTTTTTAATCCGTTCAGCACTGGACTCACCCAGTAGCAAATTATGGTTTCTGCGCATATAAGCAATAATGGCTTCATCCATTTTATCGCCGCCCACCCGCACAGAACGCGAATAAACAATACCGCCCAGCGACAACACCGCCACCTCGGTCGTTCCCCCGCCAATATCAACGATCATAGACCCCGTTGGCTCGGTTATAGGAAGCCCCGCACCAATTGCCGCTGCCATGGGCTCTTCAATAAGATAAACCCGGCGCGCCCCCGCCGAAAGCGCAGATTCTTGAATGGCACGCCGCTCAACAGCCGTCGCCCCAGAGGGCACACAAACAACAACCTGCGGATTAACAAAAGTACGACGATTGTGAACTTTGCGAATAAAGTGCTTAATCATTGCTTCGGCCACATCAAAATCAGCAATCACGCCATCGCGCATCGGGCGGATAGCCTGAATATTACCGGGCGTACGCCCAAGCATTAATTTAGCTTCATCCCCGACTGCCAGAACTTGGTTTCTCCCACCATTATTGAAAATAGCAACAACAGAAGGTTCATTAAGCACAATACCTCTGCCTTTAACATAGACCAGCGTGTTGGCCGTTCCCAAATCAATGGCCATGTCCGCAGAGAACATTCCGAATAAACCGTCTAGCATTTTTTCCCCTTATGGTTTTGAAATTATTTAATATTAAATCCCTAATGTAGCGATATCATCAGGCTCTTTGCCCGACTTTTCATCGATATGTTTGTTCCAAGCATCGATATGGGCATTCATACAAGCCACAAGCATATTCTTACTATCACCGCGTCCCGTAGTTGTTTTGCCGCCGTCTCTGTCGCTCAAACGCACCTCCACTTCAGCTAGTGCACCCGTGCCTTCTGTCGCAGCACGGATATCAAAGAGCGTTACGTCTATGTGACCGCGCTTCTTAATGGCTTTCTTAATGGCTTTATTAATGGCCTTAAATATCGCATCCACCGGGCCCGTCTCGCTCGTCTCGCTCGTCATCGGCCCATCTTCTATGTGACCGCGCTTCTTAATGGCTTTCTTAATGGCTTTATTAATGGCCTTAAATATCGCATCCACCGGGCCCGTCTTGCTCGTCATCGGCCCAAATTCTATGATTTTGTCATCAATTTTAAGTTCACCCTTCGCCGTTGACTTGCCGTCTAACTTAGTCTCAACATACAAAGAAACCACCTTAATGCGTTTATCACAGAGGGCTTCTCCATCACCTATGAGGGCGGTAATATCTTCGTTAAAGATATTTTTTTCCTTATCCGCAAGGTCTTTAAAACGACTGAAAACTTCTTTAAATTCATCATCTTCGAGTTGATAGCCCATCTCGATAATTTTTCTTCTCAAGGCGTGGCGACCCGAATGTTTGCCCATAACCAATGAAGTTTGAGATATGCCAACTGATTTAGGGAGCATAATTGAATAGGTTTGAGTATTTTTCAACATACCGTCTTGGTGAATACCGCTTTCATGGGCAAAAGCATTTTGACCAATAATCGCCTTATTATACTGCACAGGAACAGCCATCACAGAAGAAACCAATTTAGAGGCGTCATTTAACTTGGTTGTATCAATGTCTGTCCATTGCGGCATCAAATCATGGCGCACATTCATCGCCATAACAACCTCTTCCAAAGCCGCATTACCCGCACGCTCCCCAACACCGTTAATGGTACATTCTACCTGTCTGGCACCCGCCCGAACGCCCTCCAATGAATTCGCCACCGCTAATCCAAGATCATTATGACAATGAGTTGAAATCACGACTTGGTCCATATTGGGCACGCGCTTTTGCAACATTAAAATAGTTTTATAATACTCACGGGGAAGCGTATAGCCCACCGTATCTGGAATATTAATCGTTGTCGCACCCGCCTTAATGGCTATCTCAACGCTCTTACACAAAAAATCAGGCTCCGTGCGTGTCGCATCCTCAGGCGACCATTCAACGTCATCTGTATATTTGCGGGCATGTTTTACGCTAAACTTAATAGCTTCCAAAACAGCTTCGGGTTCCATCTGCAATTTGTATTTCATATGCACCGGGCTGGTGGAAATAAAAGTATGAATACGGCGTCTTTCGGCCTTCTTTATCGCCTCAGCCGCACGGTCAATATCTTTTTCGGTAGCGCGGGCAAGGGCGCAAACCGTCATATTTTTAACTTTTTTTGCAACTTTCTGAACAGCTTTAAAATCACCCTTAGAGGCAATTGGAAAGCCAGCTTCAATGACGTCCACCCCCATCTTATCAAGCGTTTCGGCAACCTTAACCTTTGCATCCGTCCTCATAGACATCCCCGGCGATTGCTCGCCATCGCGCAAAGTTGTATCAAAAATAATAACACGCTCCTCTGGCGTGCCCTTTTGTTGTGCAGTATGGTTTGTTTCAGTATGGTTTGTTTCAGTCATTCATTCATCCTCAGTTAAAAGTGTTTCTTCTTATTTACCCCTGAGGCGAGCATGTGTTCACAGCTCTTGGCACCTCAGGGGCTAATAAGGAGGCGTAAAGATAACCCGACACAGAAAAACGACCGATAAACCCAATTGGTTTCAGTTGAATAAATCCCCTGTATACCTCTATAAGGCTCAGGCATTTTTGCTACTGTCAAAACCCTTAAAATCACTTTTGAATCCTGTTTGACCTATTAATTTCTAATCGTCTTTCTTGTTTATCTTTCAAATCAAAAAATTGCAAGCGAAATCAATGGGGTTTCATCATTGAAAGGCATACCTTATAGACAAAATGAGCCGATACTTAACAATCTCTAAATCTATCCGAGCAATTGAGGTTTGAGTGCTTGCAGCTGAGCGATAACATAATCCATTGCTGTGCGTACATGTGATAATTTTGCTAAATCTTTACGCACCAGTAACCACAGCTCAAAAGCCCCCAAAATGTCGGGACCTAGAACGCGTTCAATCTCAGGTTTTGAGTCCGCCAGCACACAAGGCAATGGTGCTAATGCGCCGCCATCTTCAAGCATGCGCATTCGCGCAGCAGCCGAAGATGTACGCGCCATAACGCGCCCTTGCTTTTCGGCTCTGGACAACCACCAAACAGGCCCCACAGGGGCTTCATCCTCAGCAAATCCAATAATATTACAATCCGTCAAATCCCCTCTTGACACCGCCTGCGGGTCAAAACAAGCCGCCGTATTTTTGGCAACATAAAGCCCGTAAGCCATTTCACCAATTTTACGCATCAGCATATCGCCATCTGTTGGGCGAACGGCACGGATAGTCATATCCACATCGCGCAAAGGGTTCATCAAGCGCGGCGCCGCAGAACTGCTCCCCGGCCACCCCATGCCTTGGTCTATTAAAAGGGTCAACTGCACCGCCGGATGCTCAAGCTGAAAAGACGCCATACCCTGAGCCAAAACATGAGTGCTTAATACCTCACCAGCAGAAAGTTTTACATGTCCTCCGGCTTTTTGGGCATCGGCGCGAAAATCCCGCTCTAAGGCTGAAAGTGTTTGATCAACCGAGTCCAGCATTTCACGCAAACGTAGTCCGCTTTGTGTGAGCTGATAACCAGAGCGCAAGCGTTCAAATAAACGAGTCTCTAGTGCCTCTTCTAAATGAGCGATGCGGCGCAGGACTGTCGTTGTATTCACGCTCAACTGCTTGGCCGCCGCCGAGAGGCTTCCGGCTCCTGCAACGGCCAAAAAAAACCGCAAATCATCCCAGTCCATGTTTTTCATAAAGGCAAGTATATATCCTCAAAAATGCAATATTGCAAATTTGCAAGAACTATATTGCGAAAAACTTGTCTAGCGGTCGATTTTCAGCAGGTAATCAAGCGATAAACGCCCCGCCCCTTTAACCACCAGCACAATCAATACAAACACCCATAATAATCTCTGGTCAAGAATTAACGCATCAGAGATACGGTCAAACCAGCTTCCAATTGTAGCATCATCCACTTTATGTCCAAAAATATCGGTGAGTGACTGCACACTGATAAACCCGATCATGGCCAGTGATGCACCGCGCGTGAAAAGTCCTAAAACGATAAGAATCGGTAAAATGACCTCCGCCCAGCTCCCCAGCAGAACAACCAGCTTCAAGAAAATTGAAATATCAGCGGGATCATATTGTAGTGCTTCGGTAATGGTCGGTAAAATTTGATAATAAGCACCAACGGTCGGGCTTAAAAACCCCCATGCGCCATCGGAAAATTTAGTCATGGCTGACGCCCAGTAATAACCGAGCAACACGGCAGCGAAGGTGAAACGTGCCCCGTGAGTGAGCAACCAGTCGCCGAGCCAACCCGTAAGGCGGTTCATCCATGTGTTATAAAATAAAATGAAATTTTGCATAAGATTCTCCTTTAGATAATGGCGGTCAACAGACCCGCCTGAATAAGTTGCGCCAACATCTCAGTCAACGCAGTTTCGGTTAACGCATCAACTTGCGTAACGGCTGTTGCTAATGTCTCTTTGCTTTGTAGCGCACTCAAAAAAGCCGCACCGCCCGGCGGCAAAAGTGCAATTTGGGCTTGATAATCAATCTGGCGATAAACCATGACATCTTGGGACTGCTCCATATGAGCGGGCGGCTCTATCGTGTCACTCACATCACTAAGGTAAGTCCACAAGTCATAAATCGGCCAATCAGATGCAAGCATCGCCAAACACGGCGCCAACACCAAAGATTGATTTGCGACATTATCAAGCTGTATGTCTTCGCCAGCAAGAGGTATATGGTCTCGTGCCTGCGCCGTGCAACGTAAAGACAATTCAAGCCGCGCCACATCAACCGCATAGGGTAAATGTTCCAGTGGCGCAAAACTGGCAAGATAGGCGGGCAACTCATCTCCATAAGCAAACATAAGCGGGGTTTTAGGCCGATGAACGCGCACAAAGCTATCCGCCAAGGCGTCAAAAGCTGCCTCGCCAAGCAAAGCAACAAGCAACGGAAACCCATCACGCAAATTCTCTTTTAACGAGAAAATCACATTATTGCGATAAATAGAAAATCGCGCCCCCGCACCTGACAGCACCGCCAACGGCATTACTTTGTCGAGTGCCTTATCGGGGTCAAATATGGCGTCTAAAAATGCTGCTTGCTGACTCATGCCACATAGACCTCCGCCGGCTGAAAGCGGCTTAATATGGTATCTGCCTTAGCACATTCACCGCGTAAAGTCGCCCAGTCAGGAATATGATTATCCCATTCAATAAGTGTCGGCAAAGGTCCAGCTTTTTCAAGCAAGCAGGTGTAAATCTCCCAAACAGGCACCGCCACCGGCCCGCCATGATTATCAATGAGCACAAGATTGCCATCCCCATCAACATCTTCCCCATGCCCCCCAAGATGCACCTCGCCAATCGCTGCAATAGGTAAATTATCCAAATATGCATGGCTGTCCCAACCAAGATTATGACAGGTGACATATATATTATTGACATCAAGGAGCAAGCCACATCCCGTCTTTTCAACCAATGCCGCCAAGAAATCGGTTTCTATATGCGCACTATCTTGCCCTTTTTGAGCAAAATAAAGAGCAGGGTTTTCAATCAGAATTTTTTGCCCAAGCGCATTTTGTGTCGCCTCAATATGCGCCGCCACCCGCGCCAATGTTGTCCCATTATAGGCCAGCGGTAATAAATCATTCGCAAAACAATCAGCATGGCGCGACCATGCTAGATGTTCAGAAAATTGCGCCGGCTTAACTTGTTCAATAAGCCTGCCCAAGCGTGTAAGGTGGTCTGCATCGGGCGGCTCTTCACCGCCCAATGACAGCCCCACACCATGTAGACTAATCGGCATCTGTGCGCGTAATTCAAATAATTGCGCCCGCATAGCACCGCCAGCCATAAGGTAGTTTTCCGCATGTATCTCTGCCCAGCGCACTGCCCCCGGCGATGTCGTCAAGCCGAGAAAGTGACGCGACTTAAAACCAGCACCAACAGCACATGGCAGAGCAGACATGTGTCTGGTGCCTAAGATGGGTCGCGTTTTAGCGGTTCAAGCGAGCCATGACGGCGCATGCCACCAGCTTGTTTGGGAAGCTTGATGTTTTCGCATTTGCCACCCGAAACAAATTTCCAAGCATTACCCTGATAATCAACTTTCGAAGTGCCCGCACATGAAGTACCAGGACCAGCAGCACAATCATTTTTGCCTGCTTTAGAAACGCCGTAACATTTTTCTTTTTCGCCAGCCCCAGCTGGTGTCGCCGCCATTGTGCCAACAGCAAGCGCAAACGCGCCCGCAACAAGCAATGAAGTTTTTGAAATATCCATAAAATTAACCTTTCTATTTTTATCGTTAATCAATTCTATCCTAGCAATAGATGCAATAAACTCAAGCACGAAACGATATTATTTTCTTAAATATTTGTAAGGTATAAAATACCTGCGCATTTTAGCCGAGGCGGCGGGGTGATATTTAAAACAATATTTACAACAAAAAAGCCGCCTCTAAGGACGGCTTATTCGAAAACTTAACTTAATTTAACTTAGTTTTACTTAGTTTTTAGCCTGATCAACCAACTTATTATCCGCAATCCATGGCATTTTAGAACGTAGTTCAGCACCAATTTTCTCAATCGGATGCGCGGCGCATTCAGCCCGCATTTGCTTGATCTCTTCTTGACCTTCTTGCATCCAACGGGCCGTGAAACGACCCGATTGAATATCTTCAAGAATTTTCTTCATTGTCGCTTTGGTCTCTGGCGTCACGATTTGCGGGCCCGCAACATATTCACCAAACTCAGCCGTGTTCGAGATCGAATAATTCATATTTGCAATACCGCCCTCATAAATCAAATCCACGATCAACTTAACTTCGTGTAGGCACTCAAAATAAGCCATTTCAGCCGGATAACCTGCCTCGGTAAGCGTTTCATAGCCAGCTTTAATCAGCTCAACAACACCGCCACACAAAACAGCTTGTTCACCAAACAAATCCGTCTCACATTCATCGCGGAAGTTTGTTTCGATAATGCCAGAACGCCCCCCCCCAACACCGCAAGCATAAGACATCGCCAAAGCACGCGCAAAACCAGAAGCATCCCGATGAACAGCCATCAGACATGGCACACCGCCGCCCTTTAAATATTCGCCGCGTACCGTATGCCCCGGACCTTTAGGGGCAACCATAATAACATCCAAGTCATCGCGCGGCACAATCAGTTTAAAGTGAATTGCCAAACCATGCGCGAACATCAAAGTCGCACCCAATTTAATATGAGGCGCAATATGCTGATTATAAATGTCACGTTGCAACTCATCAGGCGCCAATATCATAACAACATCCGCCCAAGCAGAAGCATCCGCAATAGACTTAACCTCAAGCCCTTCAGCATCGCATTTAGCAATAGACGCCGAGCCTTCGCGCAGACCAACACAGATCTGCTCAACCCCGCTATCGCGCAAATTAAGCACATGAGCATGCCCCTGTGAGCCATAACCGATGACGGCTATTTTTTTTCCTTTAATAAGTTCAAGATCCGCATCGCGGTCATATAGCATTTCCATTCACTATCTCCTTGGCAACAAGCTTTGATTATTTTGTGTCCTTATAGACTTAACAGAGCCTCAACGCCACGAGAAATTGCCGCCACGCCTGTGCGCGAAACATCTTTTAAGCCAAGCGGGCGCATAAGATTGATAAAAGCATTGATTTTATGAGGCGCACCCGTCAATTCAAAAACAAATGACTCATGGGTGGTATCCACAACATGTGCTCGAAATTGCTGCGATACGCGCAATGCTTCGTGTCTTTTTTCACCTTTGCTCGCAACTTTAATCAGTGCCAGCTCGCGTTCAACCGCGTCTGCCTCAATCGTCAGATCAACCACAGACCTAACCGGCACAAGGCGCATGAGCTGGTGCTTGATTTGCTCTATCACCTGAGGCAACGCGGAAGTCACAATCGTTATCCGCGAAATATGCGCACTGCCATCAACCTCTGCCACCGTTAAGCTTTCAATATTGTAACCGCGACCCGAAAACAATCCAACAACCCGTGCCAGCACGCCCGCCTGATTCTGCACCAGTACAGATAGAGTATGCATTTCAACTTCCATGCTTCATTTTCTCCTTTAAACCAACCCCATCAAACGAGTGCCTTGCCTGCTTCGGATATTTCAACATCAGACGTGCGCCCCCCCGCCAGAATCATCTCATTATGTGCCTTGCCTGATGGAATCATCGGAAAACAATTTTCTTCTTTAGTAACCATACAGTCAAAAATCACCGGCGCGTCAACCGCCAGCATTTTTTCAATCCCAATATCAAGCTCTTTAGGCGTTTTGGCACGAAACCCCGCGCCGCCAAAAGCTTCCGCCATTTTCACAAAGTCCGGCAAAGCATCCGAATAACTATGCGCATAACGCCCCCCATGCAATAATTCCTGCCATTGGCGCACCATGCCCATATATTCATTATTCAAGATGAAAATTTTAATTGGCAAGCGGTGCTGAACAGCCGTTGCCATTTCTTGCATGGTCATTTGCACAGAAGCTTCACCCGCAATATCAATCACCAGCGCATCGGGGTGCGCAACCTGAACACCAATAGCCGCCGGAATCCCATAGCCCATTGTCCCTAAACCACCAGAGGTCATCCAATGATTTGGTTCTTCAAAATGATAATGCTGCGCCGCCCACATCTGATGTTGTCCGACTTCTGTCGTGATAAAAGTTTTGCGATCTTTGGTCAACTCATAAAGCCGCTCAACAGCATATTGCGGCTTGATTTGAGTGTCAGATTTTTCATAAGCTAAACATTTACGCGCCCGCCATTGTTCAATTTGCGCCCACCAGCTAGCCAAAGCCGTTTTATTAACCTGACAAGCCGTTTCACGCCAAATGCGTAAAATATCCTCAAGCACATGCGCCACATCACCAATGATCGGAATATCAACCTGAATGATTTTATTGATAGAAGAGGGATCAATATCAATATGAATTTTCTTTGAATTTGGCGAAAAAGCATCCAATCGCCCCGTCACACGGTCATCAAAACGCGCCCCAATATTAATCATAACATCGCATTGGTTCATCGCCATATTGGCTTCATAAGTTCCATGCATACCAAGCATACCAAGCCACTGATTATCGCTGGCAGGATAACAACCAAGCCCCATCAAAGTCGAGGTTATCGGAAAACCAGTTAAGCGCACAAACGTGCGTAGCAAATTGCTCGCTATTGAGCCTGAATTAATAACCCCGCCACCTGTATAAAAAATTGGTTGTTTGGCATTGGCAATCAGTTCAGCCGCCTGCTTGATGGCGTTCATATCGCCTTTCACCTGAGGCTTATAGCTTGGCGTATCCACACTATCAGCGCCGACATAAGTACCCATCTCAAACTGAATGTCCTTTGGAATATCAATCACAACCGGGCCGGGGCGCCCGGTCGTGGCAATGTGGAATGCCTCATGGATGATATAAGCCAACTCGTCAATTGATTTGACCAAATAATTATGTTTGGTACAAGGGCGCGTGATGCCGACCGTGTCGCATTCTTGAAACGCATCAGAGCCTATCAACGCAGACGGCACCTGACCTGTGATACACACAAGCGGGATGCTATCCATCAACGCATCGGTTAGACCCGTAACAGCATTTGTCGCACCCGGACCGGAGGTCACCAGCAAAACACCGCACTTGCCAGTTGAGCGCGCATATCCTTCGGCCGCATGTGCTGCGCCCTGCTCGTGGCGCACCAAGACGTGTTTCAGCTTGTTCTGCTGAAAAAGAGCATCATAAATAGGCAGCACAGCACCGCCGGGATAGCCGAAAACATGCTCAACCCCCTGCTCATGCAAAGCGCACATAACCATATCAGCACCGCTCATTTGTTCCTTCATCACGAACCCTTTTCACATCAAACATGTTGAAGCTAATCTGGCAGGCAATTTAGTCTGTCAAAACCAAGAGGTCAAGTCTATTTTGCAACATATGAAAAGATTTTTTGCTGATTTTTGTAATATTCTTGCTCATTATAGATGTTCCAAGAAATCATCTGATTCCGAAACCATGTCATCTGACGCTTAGCATATCTTCGTGTGCGTTGCTGTGCCATCGCCCGCGCCTTTGCCAAATCAAGCACCCCCGATTGCAGAGCAAGAATTTCAGACAAACCAAGCGCTTTTGTCGCTGGCATATCATCACCAATATCTAAAGTTTGCAGTCTCTTTGCCTCTTGCAACGCGCCGCGTTCAAGCATTTCCTCAAACCGTAAATCACAACGCCGATAAAGCCAAGCTCTATCAGGCATGAGCAAAATTTGCGCGAAATTACCCGTAAAAGGCGGGCTGACAGAATCTTGTTGCCAATCACTCAAACATCTGCCCGTCATGCGATAGACCTCATGCGCGCGCAAAATACGCTGCCCATCGGTTGGTTCAAAACGCTGATGCGCCTGCGGGTCAAAATCTAACAACTCAGTATACATAAGCTCACTGCCCTCTTTAGCTAAACGCTGTCGTAGCGTATCTCTGATGGCATCAGAAATATCAGGAATATGCGCCAAACCCTGCATCAAGGCCCGAAAATAAAGCCCGGTACCACCAACAAAAATGGGCAAATATCCACCCGCCTCTATTTCAGCAATAGCGACTAAGGCTTCATCCACCCATTGACCCGTGCTGTAGGTCTCTTGTGCAGATTTATGACCATATAAATAATGCGTAATGCCTGCCATCTCGGCCTTGGAGGGCCGCGCAGAGAGTATCTGAAGCTCGCGGTAAACTTGCATCGAGTCAGCATTAATAATATTGCCATTAAAGGCTTTTGCAATTTGGAGGGCTAGAGCTGATTTGCCACTTGCGGTCGGGCCTGCAATCATGACCGCCCGAAAGGATGTTTGCACAAATTTGGGTTTGTTTTCTTGGATAGCCGTCATATTTTATTTCAAAGAGTTCATATATCAGTATATAGCTAGGTCCTAAATTAACCCATCCCTAGGGATAATCATAGCCGAGAATAGGAAAATGACAGACGCGTGCAATATTGTGTTTACTTGTGACCCTGCACAGGCTTGTTTATCGAAAGACCTCTGTGCCGATTTGCTTAGCCCCTATAATATCAAGGCGCAGATGACCCAGCTTGGTCGTCAAAAAGCCTATAATATTGAGGTCACAGCAGAGCAAGTCGCTAAAATTGATTTAGCAAAACTTACCGCTAAAGCGGATTTAAGGCGCGTAGATGTAAATTTTGTTAGCCATGCATATCGGCGTAAAAAACTTTTGGTTGCGGATATGGAAAGCACCATCATTGAGCAAGAATGCTTGGATGAACTGGCTGAACAATTCGGGTTGCGCTCGCAAATTGGGGCGATCACAGAACGCGCCATGCGGGGCGACATTAAGTTTGAGGCAGCTTTAAAGGAACGCGTTGGCGCACTGAAGGGTTTGCCTGAAAGCATGCTTGAAAAAATTTACCTTGAAAAAGTCACTTTGATGTCAGGTGCCAAGACACTCATTGCGACCATGAAGGCACATGGTGCTGTTTGCGCTCTTGTTTCTGGCGGGTTTTCTTATTATGCGGAAAAAATAGCGACGAGGCTGGAGTTTGATAGATGGCGGAGCAACACGCTCATCATTAAAAAGGGGGTTGTGGATGGCACAGTGAGCGAGCCCATCTTAGATGGCAACGCAAAAGCTGGGTTTTTAAAGGCATGGCAAAAAGAGATGGGATTGCCACAAGAAGCTACATTAGCCGTCGGTGATGGTTCAAATGATTTGGCAATGATTAAAATTGCGGGCCTTGGCGTGGCATTTCACGCCAAGCCTTTACTGGCGCGGGCGGCTAAAATCAACATAAATTATGGTGATTTGACAGCCCTTTTATATTTGCAAGGTTATAAAGAGCAGGATTTCATCTCTGTGTCTCGCCGCCCCCGCCCTTAAACCTCATACGACTATTGCTTCTCGTCAACGCGCAAGGCGACAAAACGCAATCCGTTTCGCGTTTTCAACAGCACCAGCACGGACTTTTTATCCTTTTTACGCGCCTGCTTAATAAGACGTACAATATCTTTTGGTGTCTCAACCGCGGTTTGGTCTAGTTCTGTTATCACATCCCCGCGCCGCAACCCTGCCTCGCTAGCCTGCGAATCGGCATCCACACGCGAGATCAAAACACCCATATCCGTTTTCTTAAGTCCAACGGCTTGGCGCGCCTCATCCGTCAATTTAAGCAAATGCATCCCTTGAATGGTCACGCCCTCATTTTGAGATTTTTTGCCCCGCTCAATGGTAGTACTAATCTTAGTATCCTCAGCTTCCTCAAGCCGCCCAACCATGACCATTTTTTTAATCATTTTTCCGCGCCGCAATAAATCAATCTGAACCCTTTTATTAATATCCGTCTCAGCAACAATCCGCGGCAAATCTCTCATTTCTTCAACATCTTTATTGTTAAAGCGCAAAATAACATCACCTTGTTTCAAACCAGCCTTTTGCGCCGGGCCATCAGCAATAATCTCGGCAATTAAAGCCCCCTTAGGTTTACCCATGCCCAAGCTTTCAGCCAGATCCTCAGTGACAGTCTGAATGCGAACACCAAGCCAGCCACGGCGCGTCTTACCAAACGCGCGTAATTGATTAATAACATTCTCAGCCATATCCGCCGGAATAGAAAAACCAATGCCAACAGACCCCCCCGTCGGCGAAATAATCGCCGTATTAACACCTATCACCTCGCCGTTCATATTGAATAAAGGCCCCCCCGAATTACCCTTATTAATCGCCGCATCCGTCTGAATAAAACTATCATAAGGGCCAGCATTAATATCTCGGTTAATTGCCGAAATAACGCCCGCCGACAAAGAGCCTCCCAAACCAAACGGATTGCCAATCGCAATCACCCAATCACCAACCCGCGCTTTTTTATTGTCACCAAATTTCACAAACGGCAAAGCCTTAGAAGTTTCAACTTTAAGCACAGCAATATCTGTTTTGGGGTCACGCCCGATCAAGGTCGCTTCATATTTATCCCCATTGGAAAAATTAACAGAAATCGCCTCGGCATTCTCAACCACATGATTATTGGTGATAATAATGCCCGTCGGATCAATCACAAAACCTGAACCAACAGAAGAAACTTTTTGCTTATTTTTTTCGCCTTTTTCAGCATCGGGCTTTTTACTGCGGCGTTCTAAAAAGTCTTCAAAAAAATCCTCAAACGGATTGCCCTGCAAGACCAGCCCACCTTGGCTTAGCGTCGTCGTAATCGAAACATTCACCACGGCAGGCATTAGTTTTTTAGCCAAATCTGCAAAGCCCTTTTCGATCGCCTGCGCATGAATGGGAAACAGCGTGAATGTCAAAACCAAGACACCCGCCATACGATAGGCATAAGTCATCACCGTTTCACAGGTTTTTAGAGCGCGCACTAAATTCATTTTATTTCTACCTTAAAGTTGCGATAGCCAGACCAAAATTACCCCAAAAGCCAGTGCCATAATGCCACCAACCCTGAGCTTATCTACAGACATTTCACCCATTTGCTCAATCAGCTTTTTAAGGCTCGCCGGAAACAGAGCATAAAATGTGCCCTCAACCGCAAATACCAAGCCGATACCAAGCAATAAAATCTTAAACATTAACGCGCTTTCGCTGTTTTTTGAGTTCCAACAGATTTAATTTCAGGACAAATTTCATCCCGTAAGCTCTTGCCAGTCGTGATTATTGAAGCCACATCAATTTTGTTTTTACCACTCGCTTTTACCTTTTTCACACTCGTAATCGTTGCATTTGGATTACTCAGATATTTGAAAAAAGCACTATTAGGCGACAAAACCATCGTCGTGTTACTGTCTCCCAAAGCCTTTTCATAGGACTGCATAGAACGGTAAAAAGCAAAAAAATCTGGATCCTGACCATAAGCGGCCGCAAAAATACGATTGCGGCAGGCATCACCTTGCCCACGGATAATATCCGCATCCCGAGAGGCTTCGGCCAGTAAAACCGTTACATCCTTATCAGCACGCGCATGAATACCGCGCGAAACCTCTTGACCTTTGGCGCGAAATTCAGCCGCCTCTTGCTGGCGTTCGGTTTGCATACGCCGATAAATTGCCTGACTGTTTGCTTCGGGCAAATCCGCGCGGCGAATGCGAACATCGACAATCTCAATACCAAAATCATGTGCCTGTTCATTGACCAGTCGTTTAATTTTCTGCATCAGATTATTGCGGTTATTGCGCACGACTTCTTCAAATGGAGCCTCGCCGACAACCGAGCGCATCGAAGACGATACTGTTGCTTCCAAGCGAGAATTGGCACGGCGTAAATTTCGTAAAGCTGTATAAAACTTTAACGGGTCTATAATCTTGTAACGCGTGAAGGCATCCACAACAAGACGCTTTTGATCCGCGGCGATCAACTCTTCGGTTGAGCTATCCAGATCCAGAATACGTTTATCAATGAAAACGACATTTTGAATAAATGGCATTTTAAAATGAAGCCCCGGCGTCGTGATAACTTCACGCGGGTCGCCAAATTGAAGCACAATGGCTTGGCGTGTCTGGTGGACAGTGAACAAGCTCGAAAATGCCAAAAACCCAAGCAAAGCAGCGATAATCAGCGAGCCTATAGAAAAATTACGTAGCATTAGTTTGTTCCTTTTTTGCGTAGCTGGTCGAGCGGTAAATAAGGAATAACACCTTGTGCGCCAGCTTCTGGCTGTTCAATAATGACCTTATCCGACTTTTGCATGACTTTTTCTAATGTCTCAAGAAAAAGACGCTGGCGGGTCACTTCAGACGCCTCACGGTATTCATTGTAAATGGCGGCAAACCGACTGGCTTGTCCTTCGGATTCTGAAACAGTTTGCTCACGATAAGCCTCGGCCTCGCGGCGGATACGCTCCGCCTCACCTTGGGCTTCGGGAACAACGCGATTGGCATAGGCATTGGCCTCATTGCGGGCGCGCTCTTGGTCAGCGCGGGCGGCCTGCACATCGCGGAAAGAATCAATCACATCTTTTGGGGGGTCAACTTTTTGCATTTTCACCTGCGTAACCGTAATCCCTGAGCCATAAGCATCTAATGTTTTTTGCATCAACTCACGAACGCGGTCTTCGGTCGATTGACGTTGCTCGGTCAAAATTGGCTGAATATCGTTTTCTCCAATAACCTCGCGCATCGTACTCTCTGCCACAGCTTTAACCGTTCCGGTTGGGTTTTGGATATTAAACAAAAAATCGGCGGCATCCTTAATCAGCCAGAAAACAGAAAAATCAACATCTACAATATTCTCATCGCCTGTCAGCATGAGGCTTTCTTCGGGAACATCGCGTATCGTCAAACGCGAGCTACGCCCTTCATCTGTTGCCCCGCGCATACCAATATCAACGCGGTTAACCAATGTGACTTTCGGCGTTTGGACTGTTTCGATCGGGAATGGCAAATGATAATTCAAGCCGGGACTCGTTTGGGTATGGAATTTACCGAACCGCAGCACAACGCCCTGCTCATCAGCCCCGACACGATAGACGCCGCTTAGGCCCCAAATAACCAAAAGCCCAAGCAGAATGAGAATAAGCCGAGAGCCACCGCCGGGTAGTATTTTTCGCAATTTTTCTTGGAGTTCTTTCATCCAAGCATCCAGATTAGGGCCTTGTCCTGAGCCACCGCCCCCGCCTTTACCAGATCCGCCTTTACCAGATCCGCCTTTACCAGATCCGCCTCCAGATCCCCAAGGATTACCGCCTCCAGATCCATTTTGCTTATCCCACGGCATATGCCTGCTCCTTTTACTTTTATGGTACACACTCTACCGACACGCATTGAGTCGCTAACGGTTCAGATGGTTCCTGTTGAATAGTCAAATTTTACACTCTATATGTGGGGAGAGTTAAGCCTTTTTTCAAGTTAAACATTTGCAATAATTCATTTTTCGAGGAATGAGAATGTCTCAATTGACGCCAGAAGATATTTTATCTGCCCTGCGCGATATTAAAGACCCGATCACGGGTGAAGAACTGGTGGCTACAAATAGAATTGAGGGCATTGTTATTAAGCAGGGGAATATTGGTTTTTCTATTTTGATTGACCCTGCCCATGCCGAAGCCTTCGAGCCAATGCGCCAAGAATGTGAAGCATGTGTGGCGACTTTGCCCGGTGTTTTGAGTGTGACGGCGGTTATGACGGCACATGCAACGGCGCCTTTAATGCCGCAAAAACGCCAAGCCCCTGAAAAAACAACGCCAGTGGTTTTTGAGCGCATCAAAACCGTGATTGCCATAGCAAGCGGTAAGGGCGGGGTTGGTAAATCAACCATTGCGCTTAATCTAGCGGCGGCTTTAGCGGTTAAGGGGCAAAAAACTGGTTTTCTTGATGCTGATATTTATGGCCCTTCTGCGCCGCAACTTTTGGGTATTCACGAACGCCCCGAAGTCGATGATAATAAAAAACTCATCCCATTTGATAAATTCGGGCTGTTATCCATGTCCATAGGTTTTTTGGTGCCAGCTGACCAGCCTTTGGCATGGCGGGGCTTGATGGTTCAGGGCGCATTGTTGCAAATGCTCAATGATGTGGCGTGGCCAGAACTGGATATCTTGATAATTGATCTCCCGCCCGGCACAGGTGATATTCAGCTTACATTGGCGCAACAAATTCCGGTTTCAGCCGCGATGATTGTCACAACCCCGCAAGCCTTATCTGTGGCAGATGTGCGCCGCTCTATTGCTATGTTCCAAAAAACCAACACGCCAATTTTAGGCGTGGTCGAAAACATGGCATGGATGTTCGCCCCCGATGGCGAAACCCAAATGCATCCCTTTGGCGAAGGCGGCGGACAACTTATATCAGAACAAATGAACTGCCCTTATTTGGGGCAATTACCTTTGGACCCAACCTTGCAAGAAGCCTCAAATAACGGCCAGCCCGTAACCGCTTTTGCGCCGAACAGTCCCGCCACCCAAGCTTTTGGAAATCTTGCCGAAATGGTGCTTAAAAAACAGCTTAAAAGTTAAGCTAAAGGCAACATTAAGCGCGGCGTTCAGTGCCGCGTTCAGTGCCGCGTTCAGTGCCGCGTTCAGTGCCGCGTTCAGTGCCGCGTTCAGTGCGGCGTTCAAACGTCAAAAAAACCATATCAGCACTGTCTTTTGTCGTGGCAGGCTGAGGAATGCGGGGAGTTTCTTGCCAGTCACCCGGGTTTTGAAAAGTAAAATACGTGTCCCCCTCGGGGCACGCCTGTACCTCGGTAAGGATAACCCGCGTAGCAAAAGGCTCAAACAAACGGTAAATCTCACCCCCCCCCATCACCATTAATTCTTCATAACCTGCCGCCTGTGCCTTCATAGTAGCATCCTTTAGTGTTGCCGCCATCGTGCAACTATTTGCGGCAAAACTTGCATCACGCGTCATAACAATATTCAGCCGTTCAGGTAAGGCGCAGCCAATACTTTCAAAGGTTTTACGCCCCATCACAACCGCATGCCCCGACGTAATTTGCTTAAAATGTTTCAAATCAGAAGGCAACTCCCAAGGCATATTATTATTTTTGCCAATAACGCCGTTTTGCGCCACCGCCATAATCATTGTAATTTGAATAGCGGAATTTTGCATAGTGATCTCCTAAACAGCAATCGGGGCTGAAATAGTCGGCTGAGCCTCATAGCCTTCAAGCACAAAACTATCATAGGTAAAGTCAAATAAATTTTTGATTGCTGGATCAAATCGCATCATCGGCAAGGCTGTTGGTGTGCGAGATAATTGCTCATGGGTTTGCTCAAGATGCGTGAGATAAATATGCGCATCACCCAATGTATGCACAAAGTCTCCAGCCTCCAGAGCGCATATCTGTGCCAGCATCATGGTCAGCAAAGCATAAGAGGCGATATTAAACGGTACCCCAAGAAAAATATCAGCCGAGCGTTGATAAAGCTGACAACTTAAACGCGTACGCCCATTTTTACCGGGCGCGATATAAAACTGAAACAGACAATGACAAGGCGGTAATGCCATTTTTTCAACATCTGCTGGATTCCAAGCCGTCACAATATGTCGCCGCGAGAAAGGATTGCTTTTCAGACCTTCCACCAGCCGTTTTATCTGGTCTATTTGCTCTTTGCCTGTGGTCTCCCAGCTGCGCCATTGCTTGCCATAAACCGGTCCCAGCTCGCCATTTTCATCCGCCCAGTCATCCCAAATAGAAACACCATTCTCCTTCAAATAAGCAATATTCGTGTCCCCCGAAATGAACCATAAAAGCTCGTGAATAATGGATTTTAAATGTAACTTTTTTGTTGTTAAAAGTGGAAACCCCGACGATAAATCAAATCGCATCTGATGCCCAAACACACTTAGCGTACCCGTGCCAGTACGATCTTCGCGCCTGACGCCCTCATCCAAAACCCGTTGCAATAAATTCAAATACTGTCTCATAGCTGTCAAATTAAAGAAGATTCTCATTTAGTCACTAGTTTTTTGCAATTCGTCCACAATCTATCACACAACCCCTGTAAATTTAGATAAAAATAGTCTATATTACACCTGTCGGCTTGCCGACTATAGCGATACACGGTCTTCGTAATAAACCATTCGGACCCGGGGGCAGTACCCGGCGCCTCCACCATAGCCCAGCTAGTTTATGGGGGCGAAATAGGATCGACGAGGGTGTAAAAGTTGGTGCCGTCGCTCGGTATTGTACCACCGTTATCGGGCTGTTTTTAGTTGCAAATGACAACTATGCGGAAGTCGCTGTCGCTGCCTAGCAGTGCCAGTCTTCATCTAAGCCCTTAGCCGTCGCAGGTTAAGGCGGGGTTCGGAAGGCACCCGGCAACAGAAGCCTTCCACTTTCTTTTTGGAGTGCTACATGAGTAAAGATCATTTCGGATACGCCACGCGCGCACAAAATGCCCTCAGGCAAGTCGTGCGAGACGTTATGCTGGAAACAACTAAAAATGGTCTGCCCGGAGACCATCATTTTTATATTTCATTTGCAACAGGCGCGCCGGGCGTGGTGATCTCTGATGGCTTGCGCAAAACACACCCGAATGAAATGACGATTGTGTTGCAAAACCAATTTGAAGACCTGACCGTGATGAATGATCACTTTACAGTTCGCCTGAGCTTTAATCAGATAGCTGAAACCCTGATCGTGCCGTTCGAAGCCTTGACACGGTTCTATGACCCCTCGGTGAGCTTTGGTTTGATGTTTGATGATGAGCAAGCCGCAAATGACCCATTGCTCTCAACCGAGGCGCTCGAAACATTGGATATGCTGGATACAATTGACGAGGATGTTCATATTATGCGCACCCATGCACAAAACACTGAAATAACTCAAAAAACAAACGGCACAAAAGAAAGTGATGTCGTGGACCTCGACGCATTCAGAAAAAATAAAGATGATAGCTAGCCATAAGACCGATCCCTTAACTCTTGGATTTAGGGCTAAGGCATGCTAACCCAGAACAAATTTTTGGCTCATTAAAAAAAGAAACTGGATAATGACAAAGTCTAACGCAAAGTCTAATGCAAAGTCTAATGCAAAGCCTAACGCAACGCGCACAGAAACAGACAGCTTTGGTCCGCTTGAAGTCCAAGCAGATAAATATTGGGGCGCACAGACACAGCGTTCTTTAAGTAATTTCAAAATCGGCAGCGAGCTCATGCCAGTGCCTCTTGTGCGCGCCCTTGGCATTGTTAAACGCGCCGCAGCACTTGCTAATATGAAGCTTGACAATCTTGAAAAAAAAATCGGCGTGGCCATCGTCGAAGCGGCAACCGAAGTCGCACAAGGCAAACTCAATGATCATTTCCCCCTCAAAGTCTGGCAAACAGGCTCTGGAACACAAAGCAATATGAACGCCAATGAAGTCATCTCAAATCGCGCCATTGAAATTCTAAACGGCACAATGGGAACCAAAGAGCCCGTCCATCCAAACGACCATTGCAATCGTAGCCAATCTTCCAATGACACTTTCCCAACAGCTATGCATATTGCCGCCGCCGAAGAAGTGCATAATAAGCTACTCCCTCAACTGGAACATTTACACAAAGCATTAGAGGAAAAATCAAACGCATTTGCAAAGATTGTCAAAATCGGGCGCACACATTTACAAGATGCCACCCCATTAACATTGGGGCAGGAATTTTCTGGCTATGCGACACAGTTAAAATACGCTATTGAGCGCATAAAAACATCTCTGCCGCGTTTATTGCAATTGGCACAAGGGGGCACGGCCGTAGGCACAGGACTGAATGCCAAGCCCGGCTTTGCCGAAGCCTTTGCGAGCGAGGTGGCTGATTACACCAAACTTGATTTTGTTACAGCACCAAACAAGTTTGAAGCTCTGGCGGCACATGATGCTTTTGTTGAAATGTCTGGCATGTTGAATACTGTTAGCGTTTCGATTTATAAAATCGCCAATGATATTCGGCTGCTTGGCTCTGGCCCGCGCTCTGGTTTGGGCGAGTTAAATTTGCCCGAAAATGAGCCCGGTTCATCTATTATGCCGGGCAAGGTCAACCCAACACAATGCGAAGCTATAACCATGGTTTGCGCACAGCTTATGGGCAATCACACCACTATCACATTTGCTGGTTCGCAAGGACACATGGAGCTGAATGTATTTAAGCCGGTTATGGCTTATAATCTATTACAATCGATTAAATTGCTAGGCGAGGGTGTCGTCAGCTTCACGGATAATTGTGTTGTGGGTATCCAAGCGAATGAAAAAAACATCGAGGCTCTGGTGCAACGCTCCTTAATGTTAGTGACAGCCCTTGCCCCAAGCATTGGCTATGACAATGCCACGGCGATTGCCAAGGCGGCGCATAAAAATGGGACGACTTTGCGCGATGAGGCGGTGGGCGGCGGATATGTAACCGATGAAGAATTTGACGCTGCGGTGCGCCCTCAGGACATGATTACGCCAAAATAGTGTCAAGCAAACCAGAAAAGCGTTCGATCACCATTGCCGGTCATGCAACAAGCATATCGTTGGAAACACCATTTTGGGTGGCTCTGGGGGAAATTGCTAAAGTCCAATGCGTATCCATATCTTCGTTAATTGCCCAAATAGATGCCAAAAGCCGCAAAGCCTCGCTCTCATCAGCCATCCGAGTCTATGTGCTAAAATGGTATCGCCAAAATAACAACGCCTCATGAGTTTTTAATCTAGCTCTAATCTAGCTCTAATCCAGCCCTAATCTAACTCTAATCTAGCGTGAAAATTTTGCCCGGATTAAGAATATTATCAGGGTCAAACGCGCGTTTAATAGCCCGCATGAACGCCACCCCATGCCCCATTTCCTGTTCAAGATAAGTCATTTTACCCATCCCAATACCATGCTCGCCCGTACAAGTGCCATCAAATTTCAAAGCACGTGCAATAAGGCGATCATTGAAAATCTTTGTTTTTTCAACCTCAACCAAATTATCCCCATCAACCAAAATAATAACATGAAAATTACCATCCCCAACATGACCAACAATCGAAGCACATAAATCCAATTCCTTAATGTCTTGATAGGTTTCTTCAATACAGGCAACAAGATGAGAAATCGGCACGCATATATCAGTGCTGAAACTATCTTTTTTTGGCGCCATCGCACGCGTTGCATAATAAGTGTCATGGCGTGCCTGCCACAAGCGATTGCGATCTTCTGTGCGCGTCGCCCAGTCAAATCCTGACCCACCATTACCCGCCGCCAATTGCGCAACCCGCTCGCTTTGCTCACAAACGCTCGTTTGCGAGCCGTGGAACTCCATAAATAAATGCGGTACTTCAGCTAAAGAAAGCTTCGAATAATGATTAACCGCCTTAATCGTAAGTCCATCCAGTAACTCAATACGCGCCACACGAATACCAAACTGAATGGTTTCCATGGCCGTCTGCACCGCACCGCTAAGACTATCAAACGCACAAATAGCTGACGCAATGGTTTCTGGAATACCATGCAACCGCAAAGTCACTTGCGTAATAATGCCAAGCGTGCCCTCAGAACCGATCAATAAGTGCGTCAGATCATAACCCGCCGCCGATTTGCGCGCCCGCTTGCCCGTCGTCACAACAGACCCATCCGCCATGACAGCCGTAACATTAAGCACATTTTCTTTCATCGTGCCGTAACGCACCGCATTTGTGCCAGAGGCGCGCGTGGCACACATCCCGCCCAAAGAGGCATCCGCGCCCGGGTCTATTGGAAAAAACAATCCCTTATCGCGGATAAACGCATTTAACTGCTTGCGCGTCACCCCCGCCTGCACGCATACATCCATGTCTTGTGGGCGAACATCCAGAATTTTATCCAGGCCCGTTAAATCGAGACTAACGCCGCCCAAAACAGCGTTCAAATGTCCTTCAAGCGACGTGCCGCTCCCATAGGCAATGATCGGAATTTTATGCTTGGCACAGATTTTCACCGCCGTGATAACGTCTTGCGTGGTGGTTGCGAAAACCACGGCATCAGGCGGTAAAATTTGTTGATAGGCTTCACCTCGGCAATGTTGCTCGCGCACCGCGGGCGCGGCTGAATAGGCATCCGCAAAATGAGCCGCAAGGGCTTCATATCCTGTTTGTTGTTCGGCTTGTGACATTTTTTTCACCCGTTTATTTTAAACCGTGATGGCATTATATATTATTTTATAACAACTATTATAAGTAGCTAAAAGCCCTTGCGGGTCCGTGCTATAGTAGCATGAGAATCACGAGGAAAAAATGAGTACCGACCCAGTTGATGATGTTTTTGATTTAGGCATTCCTGATTTAAAAAATGAGTCTGAAATGTCGATTTCAGAGCGTGCGCGTGCGCAAAGCCAGCACCAGCAACCGACTATGGATGGCACGCCACCCCCGAAGCTTCAAGCAAGCCCGAAGCTTCAAGCAAGCATGACGCAGATGAACGAAGCCCAGCGCACGGCTGTTGTGGCACCCGATGGCTCGCTTCTGGTCTTGGCTGGTGCCGGCACTGGCAAAACCAGAGTGCTAACGACACGTATTGCGCATAAAATTACCACTCATCAGGCATGGCCGAACCAGTTTTTGGCCGTCACTTTTACCAATAAAGCCGCCCGTGAAATGAAAATGAGGGTGATGGAACTCGTTGGCGAAAATGTTGAAGAAATGCATTGGATGGGTACTTTTCACTCTATTTCAGCCAAAATTCTGCGCCGTCATGCCGAATTGGTTGATTTGCGCTCTGATTTTACCATTTTGAATGCCGATGACCAGCTCCGCCTTCTCAAGCAATTACTACAAGCCGAAGGCATAGATGAAAAACGCTGGCCTGCGCGTCAAATGGCGGGCTTTGTCGATAGATGGAAAAACCGTGGCTGGCAGCCAGATAAATTACCCGATACAGAAGCCGCAATTTTTGCCGATGGATTAGGCGGCAAAATATATCGTCAATATCAGCACCGTCTCAAAATTCTCAATGCGGCGGATTTTGGCGACCTGCTCATGGAATGTTTACGCCTATTGCAAGAAAATAATGATATTTTAACCCAATATCAAAACCGCTTCCAACATATGCTGGTGGATGAGTATCAAGATACCAATACTGTACAATATTTATGGTTGCGGTTATTGGCACAAGGGCATGGCAATATTTGCTGTGTGGGGGATGATGATCAGTCTATCTATGGCTGGCGCGGGGCAGAGATAGACAATATCTTACGTTTTGAAAAAGATTTCCCCGGCGCTAAAACCATTCGGCTAGAGCGCAATTACCGCTCGACAAGTCATATTCTAGGCGCGGCATCGGGATTAATTGCCACCAATAAAAATCGCTTAGGCAAAACCCTTTACACAAAAGACAATGAAGGCGAAAAGGTTAAAATACGTAGTATATGGGATGGTGTGCAAGAAGCGCGGCTGACCAGCGATAATATAGAAGAGTTTCACCGCAAAAACCAAAAATTGAATGAAATGGCTGTCTTGGTGCGTGCTTCATTCCAAATGCGCGAATTTGAAGAACGCTTTATCACCTGCGCCATTCCTTATCGTGTTATCGGCGGGCCACGGTTTTATGAACGGGCTGAAATTAGAGATGCTAATGCTTATTTTCGGCTCATTGCACAAATTGACGATGATCTTGCCTTTGAACGGATTTGCAACAAACCAAGACGCGGACTTGGTAATGTCACTTTGCAAATTTTGCACAAAGTCGCCCGCGCACAAAATATATCATTATTTCGTGTCGCATCTATCATTATTGACTCCGAAGAATTAAAGCCAGCTGCGCGCAAATCTTTGACGGCTTTTGTCGGGCGTGTGAACCGTTGGCGCGAAAAGAAAAACCAGATACCACATAATGAACTTGCCAAACTTGTGCTGGATGAAAGTGGCTATACCCATATGTTGCAAGTAGATAAATTGCCTGACGCGCCGGGTAAACTTGAAAACTTAAAAGAGCTTGTGCGCTCAATGGAAGATTTCCAATCGCTTGGTGCGTATCTCGAACATGTCTCGCTCGTCATGGAAAACACCGAAGATGACGCAACTGATAAAGTGTCTCTCATGACCTTGCACGCTGCTAAGGGGCTTGAGTTTGAAACTGTATTTTTGCCGGGCTGGGAAGAAGGTGTGTTCCCAAACCAGCGGAGCCTCGATGAAAGCGGCGAACGGGCATTAGAAGAAGAGCGGCGTTTAGCATATGTCGGCTTAACCCGCGCCAAAAAAAACGCTATCATCTCTTTTGCGGGCAATCGGCGTATTCATGGGCAATGGCAATCTAGTATAGCCTCTCGGTTTATTGATGAGTTACCTGAAAACCATGTCGAAATCGCCGCCCCAGAAACCCATGAGGCATCAAATCATTCTCTTGACCGGAACCAGTTCAGCAATAATTTCAAATCTTTTGACGATGGCGGCTATTCTAGCCCCGGATGGCAACGGGCTCAAAAACATTTTGCCAATAAAAAGCCTTCCTCTCCAATGACCCTTTCGGCAGCCGCAACAAAGACCTCATCAGATGCAAAGAAATTCAACCGCGGTGAGCGAATTTTTCACCAAAAATTCGGCTATGGGCAAATTGAGGCAATTGATGGCAATAAAATCACCGTCAAATTTGACAAAGCAGGCGTTAAAAAAGTCTTGGATAATTTCGTAGAAAAAACCTAATGCCAAAACCGCAAACCTTATGATCTCATCGTCGCCAATATTCTAGCCGAACCTTTATGCCAATTAGCCCCTGATTTTTTCCGCCACCTTGCCTCAAACGGGAAGCTTATTCTTTCTGGATTACGACGGCATCAAAAAACAAGCGTTTGTGCTAATATGCGAGGGCAAAATTTAGCCTTGACGGATAGTCTCTCAATTGGAGAATGGACGACATTGCAATTTCGGAGATAAGATAGGATATGCTTCAATCCTTTAAAAATGACGGCGACCCACAAGCGGGCACCCCCACGCGCAAACAATGCCTTGCAAAGCTTAGAGAACAGATGCGCCAGCAAAATATAAGTGCCTTTTTGGTGCCGCGTGAAGATGCGTTTATGGGTGAATATGTTCCCGAATGTGGCGAGCGATTAAAATGGCTCACCGGCTTTAGTGGCTCCGCCGGCATAGCCGTCATCATGGCTGATAAAGCAGCTCTTTTGGTGGACGGGCGTTATGTGTTACAAGCGCCTCAACAAATTGACATAAGCTGTTTTGATATTGTTCCTCTTATGCAAACGCGCTTGCATGATTGGCTGAACGAAAATCTGACCGAGGGTCAAATAATTGGTTTTGACCCTATGTTGCATACGGTCAAACAAATTAAGGATTTGAAAAAGCAAGTATCGGTTGAAAATATTACCTATCTTTGCCTCGCCGTTAACCCGATTGATATGATTTGGCAAGAGCGTCCTGCCCTTCCCGCCAAGCCTGTTTTTATTCATCCAAATAAATTTGCGGGGCGCAACTGTCAAGAAAAGCGCGCCCAAATAGCGGCCAAAATCAAGCAAACAGAAAAAACGGCCTTTCTCATCACTCAACCCGATACCATAGCTTGGGTTTTGAATATTCGCAGTGAAGATGTTCCCCGCACGCCCTTGGCTCTATCTTATGGGCTGATATATGACGATGCGCAATTTGACTGGTTTATTGAACCGACACGCATAAAGCCAAGCATTATGGCGCATATGGGTGAGGGGGTGAGGCTGATTGCCCCTGATGATATGAGGGCACATCTTAAAGGTTTAACGCGTTCTGTTTTATTGGACCCCGCAACGGCAAATTACGGCTTTATAGACATGATTGAAAACTATGTTGAAAGCGAGGATTTATGTGCCTTGCCTAAAGCCTGCAAAACGGAAGCTGAGATCAACGGCGCACAAAAGGCTCATATAAGGGATGGGGTGGCAATGTGTGAATTTTTGCACTGGTTTGATGTACATTCTGCGGGCGGTAAGGTGAGTGAAATCAGCGCGGCACAAAAACTCGAACAATGCCGCAAAAGCACAGGGAAATTAAAAGATCTAAGCTTTGACACAATTTCAGGCGGCGGCCCTCATGGGGCGATTGTCCATTATAGGGTGACTGAAAAAACCAACCGTGTTTTGCGCCCGGGCGAGCTTTATCTTGTTGATAGCGGCGGTCAATATGAAGACGGCACAACGGATGTAACACGCACTATATTGGTTGACGGCGCACCGCCGCCAACCGATGGCGTGAGGGCTTTCACGCATGTTCTGAAAGGGCATATAGCTTTGGCGCGCGCACGGTTTCCCAAAGGAACAGATGGCGTGATGCTGGACGCCATTGCGCGCGCACCTTTATGGGAAGCGGGGTTAGATTTTGACCACGGAACAGGTCATGGGGTTGGGTCATATCTTTGTGTGCATGAAGGCCCTCAGCGCATTTCAAAAGGCGGAACAGTCGCTTTGCAAGCTGGCATGATTGTTTCTAATGAGCCCGGCTATTATCGCACGGGCGTTTTTGGGATTCGTATTGAGAACCTGCAATATGTCATGCCCCAAACTCATAAAGATGAGGGGGAACGCCCTATGCACAAATTTAAAACACTGACACTCGCGCCCATTGACAAACGATTAATCGACATCTCATTGCTCACCAAAGAAGAAATGAAATGGCTGAATAATTATCATCAACGTGTTCATGACACACTCTTTGCGCTTTTAAGCGATGATGCCGCAAAATGGTTAACCCAAGTAACCGCAGCAATTTAAGGGTTTTTTAAGAATTTTAAACACACAACTGTAGATTTGTAGTAATAAATCATTTCAATCATTAAGATAATCCCATAATAATAAAAACAGGGAGTTACCATGATTGCGCAAAGATTCCATTTTGACATATCCGCTCAACTTATCATTCATAAAGCCCGCGGCATGAAATTTACGAGTTTTAATGAGATCGTAAGAGTCTATGGCATTGCCGACCAAGATTGGGCCTTTGTATATACGCTTTTATTCCAACATCTCAATCAAATGATATATTTTTGTTATGAAGCCAACCTTCCCTGCTTTCCGACACTTGTCATTGCCAAGAAAAATCGCGGAACAGGAAATATGGCGAAACGACAACTTATGAGACTAAGCCACAATATGTTAAGAGCCGGTTATACGGGCGTCTTAACAATGGAAAATATGTACCAACATCAAAAGGCTTGTTTTGAGTGGGCAAAAACGCACACCCAAAACCTTCATGAATTCAAATTTGAAAAAGGGCGCGTTTTGCCAGAATATGCACCCTCACCGCCCATGGGGAGGCAAATATATAAGGTTAAATAAACCGCTTAAAGTGCGGCGATTAATTCAACCCACTCATCTTCGGATAATACTGACACGCCAAGCGTTTCAGCCTTTTTAAGCTTTGAGCCTGCACCCGTCCCCGCTACGACCAGATCAGTCTTGGCCGAGAGTGACCCTGACACTTTAGCACCAAATTGCTCTGCACGCGCTTTTGCTTCGGCGCGTGTCATGCGCACCAATGAGCCTGTGAACACAATCGTTTTACCCATAATAGGCGAGCCAGTAGAGATACTCTCCAACGGTTGCGGCGTAACACCGGCTTCTAAAAGACCCGTAATAATATCACGATTATGCGTTTGGGCAAAAAACCCAACCAATGCCGTAATCATCGCCTCGCCAACACCGTCAATACTCTCAAGGTCAAATCGTGCGCTCTCATCGCCTCCAGCTATCGCCAGAACAGCCGCTTGAAGGTTTTCGACAAAATTATAATGGCGTGCCAAAAGCTGGGCCGACGTTTCGCCAACATGACGAATGCCCAAGCCAAACAAAAACCGTGCAAGATTTATGTTTTTTCGCGTCTCAATTGCCGCAAATAGCTTTTTCAAACTATCTTTGAGCTGCCCCTTGTTTTTACCAGAACCATATTGCCATGAGGGCGGCGGGTCAGCCGCATGATTTTGTGCCATCAGAAAAATATCAATAGGTGTGCGTAAAATATTCAAATCCCAAAATTCATCAATCTGCTTCTCGCCCAGTCCTTCAATATCAAACGCGCGCCGCGACACAAAATGCTTCAACCTCTCGCGGGCTTGGGCCGGGCATGTTAGACCGCCCGTGCACCGACAAACAGCATCACGTGCGCCATCAAGACGAATTTCATGAATGGCCTTAGCACCGCATTCGGGGCAATGGTCTGGAAACTTAAAAACCTCAGCATGAGCGCGTCTTTTATCTGTGACCACCTCGACAATTTGCGGAATTACATCGCCTGCACGCTGGACTATCACCGTATCGCCGCGCCGCACATCAAGACGCTTAATCTCATCTGCATTATGCAAAGTCGCATTGGTGACATTGACACCTCCAACGCGAACCGCTTGCAGTTTGGCGACCGGGGTCAAAGCACCTGTGCGTCCAACTTGTATATCTATGTCCGTTAAAAGGGTCATGGCTTTTTCTGCCGAAAACTTATGCGCAATTGCCCAGCGCGGAGCGCGTGCCACAAAGCCAAGTCGCTCTTGCCAGTCAAGCTTATCAATTTTATAAACCATGCCATCAATATCATAGCCAAGCGTGGGGCGTTGGCGTTCAACAAAAGCCCACTGCGCCAGCAAAGCCTGAACACCCGACACATGTTTTGTAAGCGGATTGACCTGAAACCCCCATTTTTTAAAGCACGCCATCATACCAAATTGAGTTTGGCTAACAGCAGTAGAAACCTCGCCCCATGCATAAGCAAAAAAACATAAAGAACGCTGTGCCGTGATTTTAACATCAAGCTGGCGTAAGCCGCCGGCGGCGGCATTTCGTGGATTAGCGAAAACCTTTTTCCCTTGCGCCTCTTGGGCGCGATTAAGCGCATCGAAATCCGCGTGCTGCATATAGACTTCCCCGCGCACCTCAACGACATCAGGCACGCCTTTGGGTAAGCGTTTTGGAATATCAGAAATAGTTTTAAGGTTGGCGGTAATATTTTCACCCATTTCACCATCACCGCGCGTCACACCAAGCACCAGCTCGCCTTTTTCATAACGCAGGCTTGCCGATAAACCATCAATCTTAGGCTCTACCGTATAGTCCACAAGCTGGTCTGCTGGTATATTTAAAAACCTTTTCACACGGTCTTCAAATTCTTGCACATCCCCAGCATCAAAAGCGTTCGCCAAAGATAACATCGGCACAAGGTGGCGCACCTTAGAAAATCCGTTTGAGGGCGGCGCACCAATCTTATTTGAGGGGCTATCCGCACGTTTAAACTCAGGAAAACTTGCCTCTATTTGGCTCATGCGCTGGCGCAAAGTATCATATTCAGCATCGCTGACAAGCGGGTCGTTATTTTGATAATAAGCACGGTCATGCGCCGCGATTGCCAAAGCCAGCACTTCCAGCGCCTGCCTCGCTTGCACTTTGGTGAGTGCCTCAACTGCAGGTGTCTCCATTTAAGACTCCAGCAGCTCAATAGCGACTTGGCGTGCCGCATCATTAATTTGAGCCCCCGACAACATACGCGCAATTTCTTCTTCGCGATCATCTCTAGTAAGCTCTTGAACACGGGTAAAGGTATGATTGTTTTCTGCAAGTTTTGAAATTCGCCATTGGTGATCGCCGCAAGCAGCAACCTGCGGCGAATGGGTCACAACCAGCACTTGTCCAGAACCGGCAAGGGTTTTTAAACGCGTGCCAACGGCTTGTGCGACGGCGCCGCCAACGCCAGAATCAACCTCATCAAAAACCAATGTTCGTTGCGGCGACGCACTTGCCAAAGCCACTTTCAAAGCCAGCATAAAACGTGCCAACTCTCCCCCCGAAGCAATCTTGGAAATAGCCCCCTTAGGCATGCCCGGATTAGTGCTTGCCATAAAAGAAACCTTATCTATGCCAAACTCATTTCCCTGTTCAAGCAACACAACATCTAACTGCGTCTCAAATGTTGCCATTTCCAATTTCAAAGGTGACAACTCGCTTGAGACATCAGCATCAAGCCTTTGGGCGGCTTCTCTTCTTTGGTAAGAAATCTCCTGCGCGAGTTTTTCATAGCTCGCACGCGCTTGCTCAACTTCGGCCCGCAAACTATCTAAATTTGAACTGCCTTTGTCAATGGCCGCCAATTTATCAAAAAAAATAAAAATCATATCTGGCAAGGCATCAACACCAACCTGATGCTTTCGCGCAAGACCCTTAAGCGCAAATAACCGATCCTCAACTTCTTGCAACCGAGCTTGGTCAAAAACCATTTTTGAAGCCGTTTCATTAAGCAAAGCATAAGCTTCATCCACCTCAACCAAAGCCCGCCCCAATGCCTGAGTTGTATCATCTAAAGCCCCACCCGCATAGGGAATCGCTTTTTCAAGCCGTCTTAAACACGCATTCAAAGAAACCTGCATACCACTATCGCCAGCCAGCAAGCCGCGTGCTTCATTTAAATCATGTGATATTTTTTCACAATTCATCAACACTGTGCGCTCTTGCGATAAACTTACTTCCTCACCCATTTGAGGCGCAAGGCTTTTAAGCTCCTCTAAGGAATGGCGCAAGAAATCCTCATCAGCGTTAATCCGATTGAGCTCATACTCATAATTTTCAAGCGTGCTTTGCTTTTCCTGCCACAAACCATAATAGCCACGAAGACGCTGCACTTTTTTATCCAACCCAGCATAAGCATCAAGCAACCGCCTTTGTGTCTGCGCATCTGTCAGCGACTGGCTTTCATTTTGGCCGTGAATCTCAACCAGACACACCCCCAAGCTATTAAGCAATCCAACACTTACCGGCTGGTCATTAATGAAAGCATGCGAGCGTCCATCCTTGGTTTGGACACGGCGTAAAATTACTTGCCCGTCACACGGCAATTCATTCGCCCGCAATATAGAGATAGCTTCATGAAACTCATCCACTTCAAACACAGCAATAACCTGCCCTTGCTCGGCTCCCCTTCTGACCAAATTAACATCCCCGCGTGCCCCCATAGCCAGTGCCAGCGCGTCCAACAAAATAGATTTGCCCGCCCCCGTCTCGCCCGTAAGAGAACAAAGCCCCTCCTGCCAGACTAAATCTAGCTTCTCAATGAGTACAATGTCGCGTATGGACAGGGAAACGAGCATCGTTTTCTACATCTAGAAAATCTGTTTCCAAGCGCGTTTATACCAGGCTTGCGTCACAGCAGGTTTGAAATCTCTTTCCACAAGCATGCGATAAGAGTCCCGGTACCATTCACTTGATGGATAATTATAACTCAATACAGCCGCGGTTTCTCTAGCTTCTTCTTCAAGCCCAAGAGTCAAATAAGCCTCAGTCAAACGATGCAACGCTTCCTCAATATGTGTCGTTTGCTGGTAGTGCAAAACCACATTCTTAAAACGCTTAATCGCGGCAATATGAGAGTTTCTAGTTAGATAATACCGCCCAATCTCCATTTCCTTACTGGCCAGATGGTCAATCGTTAAATCCAGCTTCAATCTGGCATCGCGCGCATAATCAGTATTGGGATAACGCCGTATCAGGTCAATCAGAGCCTGATGGGCAAGTTCGGTATTTTGTTGGTCGCGCGAAATATCTGAAATTTGTTCATATTGGCTCTGCGCAATGAGGTAATACATATAAGGTGCTTGCTTATTGCCCGGATGTAGGGAAATAAACCGTTTAGCCGCTAAAATCGCATCACTATATTTGTTCTGGCGGTAATAGGCGTATGCCGACATGACCATGGCACGGCGGGCCCATTGTGAGTATGGGTGTTGGCGTTCAACTTCATCAAATTCAAGTGCGGCGCGGCGGAAATCACCGTCCTGTATGCGCTCATAAGCCTTGTTGTAAATATCTTCAACACTGCGCTCGACATATTCGATCTCTTCGGTCGGCGCACTCGAACACGCCGCCAAGCTGGTTATCAGCAGACCGAGGAGTAGCAGTTTTTTCAAGTCAGGAAGGCAAAACATAGGCACTTGTCTCATTATTCGGGGTTTCTCATTATTCGGGTTTTTCTGGCTTTAAATTCTAGGGCGGGACTCAAAAACGAGTCGCTCAAACCAAGAGTGGCGTTATTTCAAACTTTTTGCAAGAAAAACGACACTCGAAAAATGCTTTTTACGTGAATTAAATGAAAGCTTAAAAAATTATTCAGCCGCCGCGTATGGAGTCAGTTCGGGCTCTTCTGCCAGAGAAACAATTTCAAACGCATCAGGACTGGAAAAAAGCTCATGAAGGAGCTTATTATGAAGCGCATGACCTGATTTAATCCCTTTATAGCGACCCATAATACGCAACCCCGCAAGATATAAATCGCCAACAGCATCAAGAATTTTATGCCGCACAAATTCATCATCGCCGCGCAGACCCTCTTTGTTCAGCACCCTTTCACCGTCAATCAAAATAGCATTATCTAAAGAGCCACCAAGTGCCAAACCAGCCGCATGCATAGTTTGAACCTCATGCAACAAGCCAAAAGTGCGCGCATTGGAGAAAAAATTACTGAAATCAGTGCCAGACAAATCCAATGATGCTGACTGCTTACCAATAATCGTATTCTTGAAATCAATATCAGCTTCAAAAAAACAACCATCATCAGGCAAAAGCGAACATGACTTGTCTTCATCTGTTACCGTAACCGCACGTTTGATACGTATCATACAACGCGGTTTATTCAGCTCAACCGTTCCAACATTTTTGATGCGGTCAACAAAATCTTGCGAACTACCATCCATGACAGGTACTTCCGAGCTATTTATTTTAATGAGAGCATTATCAATACCCATACCAGACAGAGCCGCCATCAAATGCTCAACTGTACCAACCGTGTGACCATGGCTATTACCAAGCTTTGAGCACAAAGTTACCTGACAAACATGCGTAAAAAGAGCAGGAATTAAAGCTTCTTGCGTGTTTTCAATGTCAGTACGCAAAAACACGATACCTGTATCAGCCGCGGCAGGGTGCAACGTAAATCGGACATCCGAACCTGAATGCAAACCAATACCCTCACAGCTAAAGACGCCAGCAACGGTCTTTTGCATCACGCCACAAGGTGCCTTACCTTGTACCGGGACACTCTCAAAGCTATCATGTTGTTGAGCATGGTGCTGAGCATGGTGCTGATTATGCCGTGCAGAAGGCGAATTTAAGGGCACTTCTAGGGGTGATGTTATATGTTCCACAACCATCTGTTCCAAGCTTTTAAGTATAAACTAATATCAGCCTGTTCTAGGGGAGCAGAGCTAGCACGACAAATAACACTTTGTTACTTTTTATTACGCAAATTACAGCTTTTTTAATCAATTAAAGATTGATTAAAGAGGTGATAGCGCGGCTGGATCAAAGCAAGCATATCACCTCGTATATATCTTAATACATGCCTTATTCGCTACGTCTCAAAAAGGCAGGAATGTCGAGTTGTGCATCATCAAAGGCACTCGTGGACATTGTTGTTTGAACGGTTTTTTGAACAGGCCGTGAGAGGGCAACTCTTTCATCTTTGACCTCCACCGTAGCTGGCGCAACCGCTTGCGCCTCAACAAAGCCAGTCTTCATCTGTGTTTTGGATGCGCTTGGCGAAGTCGTTTTTTCAACAGCATCAACAATATCGGCAATATCGGGCTCCATTTCAGCCTTTTGAGACACCTCCCTCGCGCTCGTTCCCGCGCCCTCAACCTCTGATGTCACCGTTTCAGCCACCGTTTGAACAGCTTCTTGTTCAGGGATAGTTTCTAGCTCATCCAACGTAAGCGGCTCCAGCGCACCCCGGTTTGTTGCCCTTGCCAAAGCCTTATCCTCAGTATGCGTAGCTGTTTTTACGGCAACACGCTCTACGGCAGGCTCTGGTTGCATTTTTGGTATATCAAATGCGCTCGTTTGCTCTGGCGGGGGGGCTTGAGTTTCAGTTTGCTCTTGAGATTGAGGTTCAACTTCAACTTTTGACTTGCGCCAGCTCAAAACTCTGTTTAAAAAAAATTCTTTAAGTTTTCTCACCGTCTTTTTGCGCGGCGCCATAGTCGGGGGTTCCAAAAAACGCGGCAATTTTGCCGCGTCCATATCTTCGCCAACATCTTCTTCAGATACCAATGAAGCAGACCCCTGCCCCCTCATATCATTAGGACCTGTGAAGAGGCTTTCTTCTTCCCCCGCCCCAAACTCAGATTGTGGCAGTGCTGCCTCAGATGGTCGCTGAGCCATCAGCCCAGACCCCCCAGACCCCACAGACCCACGATTAAGTGATACCACACGCGCCCCCTCATCAGGTAACGCCGCTTGGGCTTTCGTATCAATACCCGTCGCAACCACAGACACGCGCATAGACCCTTCCAACGCCTCATCGTGAATCGCGCCGAAAGTGATATTGGCATCGCCAGACACCTCTTGCGTAATGCGCTTTACCGCTTCCTCCACCTCATATAAGGCCATGTCATTAGCGCCCGTGATGTTAATAAGCACACCCGTCGCACCTTGCATCGAGTCATGCTCAAGCAATGGATTAGCAATCGCCGCCTCGGCCGCATCAAGCGCACGGGTTGCGCCCTTGGCTTCTCCTGTGCCCATCATCGCTTTACCCATTTCATTCATGGCCATTTTCACATCAGCAAAATCAAGATTAATTAAACCCGGTTTAGTTATCAAATCAGTGACACTCGCAACACCCGAATGAAGAACTTCATCGGCAATAGCAAAAACCTCAACAAAACCTGTTCGCTCAGTGACAACACGGAATAAATTCTGATTCGGAATGATAATCAGCGTATCAACATCCGCCTCCAATTCAGCAATGCCAATCTCAGCAGAGCGCATGCGTTTTGGCCCCTCAAAATCAAACGGCTTGGTGACAACCCCAACTGTCAAAATACCTTCATCGCGGCAGGCGCGCGCAATCACCGGCACCGCACCTGTCCCGGTACCGCCGCCCATGCCAGCCGTCACAAACACCATATGTGAGCCTTGTATTTGGTCCATAATGTCAGCCATTGCCTCTGCAGCCGCATCACGGCCGATTTCTGGGTTAGAGCCCGCGCCTAACCCTTCGGTTAATTGCGCGCCCATTTGAATACGCCGCTCTGCATGGCTTTGCGTCAAAGCTTGCGCATCTGTATTAGCAACAACAAAATCAACGCCGTTAAGCCCTGCTTTAATCATATTATTAACCGTATTGCCCCCCGCACCACCAACACCAATAACCGTTATACGAGGTTTCAGTTCCCGTTTTGGGGGAACACTTAATTGGATAGTCATATCTTTTTCCTTTCACTCAATTTCTAGCCCCAAGGCTATGTGAGCTAAATGCTGGCTACCTTGTTTTTCACAATGAAAAACTTGCTCCATAATAGCCAGCAATCTAAACGGGCACATCTGCCCAATTTGAATATGCCCTTTGAATAAGGCATATTCTGTCGGGAAATTTGAATTTTGTCTTAAATCTCCCGTCATCTTTTAAAAATTCCTCTTGAGCCATTTGGGCCATTTAAGCCATTGCCCAATCATTCCCAAAGCCGCCCAACCATCTGCCGCAGGAGGGGGCACAAATAAGTAATCATTTAATCGCTTATAGGCATATGTCACCAAGCCAGCAGACACTGAAAAAGCCGAACCTGACATTGCCTCAGGCAAACCAGATAAGCGTAGCGGCTTGCCTTTACGAATCTGCTTTTCTAAAATTTGAGCAGCCAAATCCTCAATCCCCGAAAGATTAGCGCCGCCCCCCGTTAACACAGCACGCCGCCCTGCCAACTGTTTCAAAACAGAGTTTTCAAGGCTTTGGCGAACCATTTCAAAAATTTCCTCAACCCGCGGGCGAATAACACGCGTTAAATGGGCACGGTCAATACTCTGTGCCGCATAATCTGAGGTTTCCCCAAATGGCACAATGTCAAAACTTTCATTTAAGGCACTCGGCGCCGCCCAAGCACTTCCCTGCAAAAGCTTCACCCGCTCGGCTTGCTCAACGGGTATATTGAATATTTGCGCAATATCAGTGGTGATTTTATGACCGCCTATAGGCAAAACCGCTGCGTTTATCGGCACGCCTTCAAAAAACACCGTATAGCTGGTTGTGCCCGCGCCCATATCTATAACAGTCACACCCAAATCAGCTTCATCCTCAACCAAACAAGACAAGGCACTCGCATAAGGGGTCGCCATAAGACGGTCAACATTTAGATGGCATTTTTCAATGCAAAGCAGAAGATTGCGCACAGGCGTAACCGGCGCTGTCATCACATGGGTCGTGATTTTCAACACTTCACCATGCATCCCACGCGGATCTTGCACATTGGAGCCGTTATCAATTTTATAAGAGACCGGAATCGCATGCAAAAGTTCCACATCATCCGACACGCCTTTATCATGTGCCTGTTGCAAAGCGGCCGTCAGAATATCATCATCAACCCCATGCCCGTGAAGCGGTTCTGTTACATTATAAGTAAGGCTTCGCAACTCGGGTGAAGACATCCCAACAATGACACTTTCAACCGTTGTTTCAGCCATGCGTTCAGCCGCCTTGACCGCCGCTCGAATACTGTTCTCAGCCGCCTCCATGTCAACAACCATGCCCGCCCGAATGCCTTTAGAAGCGCAATAGCCAACACCCTTAATATGCATCAGCATATTGTCACGCGCCTCAACTTGTTGCGCCACAAAACAGGCAATCTTGCTGGTGCCGATATCCAACACAGCGACTGTGTCAGGCTTGGCTAAGCGGGTGCTAAACTGCTGATAATTTAAAGGACGGTTCATATCGCCTTACCTTTTTGTTCAGATATAGTGTCTTTTTGTTCAGATATATTGCCCCTTTGTTCAGATATAGAAGAGCCCGGCACCGCCCGTAATAAAAGGCGTCCTTCTATGCGCAAATCAATGGCTTGCCCTTGCACCGCCAAAATATTTTTGTCGCGCTCCATCTCCATTAAGAGTTCCAGCGCCTTTGTTACATTTTTGGCAGGCAAATGCACCGCCCCGCCATGGTTTAAGAAAATTGTCCAACGCCGATCGCCTAAGCGTTCTGCGCCAGCCATCCGCTTATAAAGAACAGGATAAGCTTTCAACATATCTATAAAAGCCGCAACATGGAGATGGCTGTTTTTACCCTGCACAATCGGCAGATGAGAAAAGCTGTTTAGCCCTATATTGGTAATAACCATGCCCGCGCGATCGATTAGAAAAACCCCATCCTTAAGACGCCATCTTGCAAAGGGCTGGCGTTCGACTATTTCAATATGGAATTTACTTGGCAGGATACGACTAATCGTTACCGCGTAAACCCATGGAAGTGTTTCAAGCTTTTTTTGCGCATGGGCAACATTTACTTTAAAAATAGGCGTTCCAAGCGGGGCATCAAAAGCGGCAATTAAATCTGCTTGGCGGGTGTAATGGCGTCCACTGACGGTAACTTCTTGTAAAGACAATCCAAGACCAGCGATTTCAGTATGGGTTTTTTCTACTATCTTGTCGCGTATTTGCGCCAAGTTTTCAGGTATCCAAAACCCCCCAAGAGCAATCCCAATACCCGCCGCCAGAATAACCAAACCGAAGAACCTGCGCCCAACTGATTTAGACCAAAGCATGCGGATAAAAACAGCCAGCAAATTTAAAGGTGTCGCCAAAAGAGATAAGCCATATTGTTTCAGCGTTGACATGATGCATCCTCCACCATCCACGTCACCAGTGCCTCATAGGAGATCCCCTGATAGGCCGCCATTTCAGGAACCAAAGAAAGATTGGTCATGCCGGGCTGTGTGTTCAGCTCTAAAAGAACCAGCCCCATGGCGTTTTCATCATATCTGAAATCAGTGCGCGTAATCCCGCGGCAACCAAGAATGTCGTGCGCTTTCACACTCATTTCCTGAATCTGCTTGCGTAACGCGTGCTCTATTGATGCCGGAACAATATGAACCGAACCGCCCTCAGTATATTTGGCAGTAAAATCATAAAACCCCTTAGCTGGTTTGATTTCCATCACCTCCAATGGGGTATGGCCCATCACCGCACAGGTGAACTCGCGCCCCGGCACATAGGACTCGGCCATCACATCGCCCTCAAAAGCCCAGCCGCTTACGCTCAAATTGGCGGGCACAGCATCATTCTCGCCAACCATCGAGACACCAAAACTCGACCCCTCATTTATCGGCTTTATCACATAAGGGCGTGCCAAAGGATGCTCAGAATAATCCGCCCTACTCAGCACGCAATCTGTGGCAACGGGCAAGTCATTTTTGGCAAAGATAATTTTAGCCTTGATCTTGTCCATCGCTAGGGCCGATGCCAACACACCCGAATGTGTGTAAGCCAATTGAAGAATTTCCAACAAACCTTGAACCGTGCCATCCTCGCCGCCAACACCATGCAAGGCATTAAACACAATATCTGGCGCAATATTTTTCAAAACAGCACCAAGATCATGTCCAGCATCAACTTCCGTCACGCTAAAGCCCGCCCGTTGCAACGCCTGCGCACAGTTTTTACCAGATTGCAGACTAATCTCGCGCTCAACGGACCAACCGCCCATTAAAACTGCAATGTGCTTGGGCTTAATGTGCTTGGGCTTAATGTGCTTGGTTTTGCTCATAGCTGTTTCTCCATGGCTTGCCCCAATTGTCCAAGACGCTTGATTTCCCAATGCAAATCAATTCCGGCTTGCACCCGCACGCGTTGGCGGATTGTTTCGCCAAGGGTTTCTAAATCCGTCGCGCTCGCCGCGCCATGATTGATAAGAAAATTGCAATGCTGCTCTGACACTTGCGCATCACCTTCGCGCAAGCCCCGACACCCCGCCGCCGCAATCAATTTCCAAGCTTTTGGAGCGTCCGCGTGCGCCCCCCCCGGATTGCGAAAAGTACTACCGCCTGTGCGTGAACGAATTGGCTGTGACCCTTCACGCGCCCGCGTAATGGCCGTCATTTTTTGCTCAATCTCTGATGATTCCCCCGCCCTCAACTGATAGATTGCAGATAAGAATATAATTTCCTTTGCCACATTATTACGCCGATACGCAAAGCCCATATCATCTTTGGTGAAATGATGAAGCCTGCCCTTATGGTCAACCCCTTGTGCCAAAAGGAAGCAATCTGCCGTTTCACCACCATAAGCACCTGCATTCATCTGCAACGCGCCGCCAATAGAGCCCGGAATTCCAGCATAGAACTCAACCCCAGAGAGTTTTTGTTTTGCCGCAACCCGCGCCACATTTACATCTAAAGCCGCCGCCCCAACAGATAGGCGGTTTTGCTCATCAACCGAAATGCCCGCAAACGCTTTACCCAGCTTAATGACCACACCATCAATCCCGCCATCACGCACCAATACATTCGAGCCCGCCCCAAGAACAGTGGTCTCTATATTGGGCGGGCAGCGGTTGAGAAAATAAACCAGATCATCTTGGTCAGCCGGAGAGAAAAAATAACGCGCCGCCCCCCCAACCCGAAACCATGTCACATCAGACAATGATACCTCGTCTCTTAACTTGCCGCGCAAATCTGGCATAAGCTCATGGAGGTTTTGTTCACCTGTCATGAAACATCCCCCCTTAATTGTTCTGGTAAAGCATCCGCCCAAGCCCCAATGGAACCCGCCCCCAAGAATAAAACAATGTCCCCCGCTTGTGCCTGTTCATGAACTAGTCCAACAATTTCATCTGGTGAATCAATGGTCAAAACCTGACGATGCCCAGAGGCGCGAATACCTTGTGCCAATGACGCCGCATTAAAACCATTAATTGGTTTTTCGCCAGCTTCAAAAACAGGTGCCACGACAACCGTGTCGGCTTCATTGAAACAGCGGCAAAAATCATTGAATAAATCCCGCAAGCGCGTATAGCGATGCGGTTGAATAATCGCCGTCACCTTACCACGTGCCGCCGTGCGCGCACTTTCAAGGACGGCGGTAATTTCTACTGGATGATGTGCATAATCATCATAAATACTGACGCCCTGCCAATCACCTATATGGGTGAAGCGGCGTTTAACGCCTTTGAATTTGGCTAAAGCACGGCGTATTTTTGCCGCCTCAACGCCGACCTCCAAACCAATGCCGATAGCCGCCAGTGCATTTTGTAGATTATGTTTACCTGCCATCGGAAGAATAAAATTTCTATGAATTGTTTTTTCAGCTTTTTGGCGCAAGGTTAATTCAATATCAAAAAATGTGCTACCGCCCTCAAAGCGTACATTCACGGCGCGAATATCTGCCTGTGCACTCAGCCCATAACTCACCATGTGACGGTCTTGAATATGCCCCATCAAAGCCTGCACTTGTGGATGGTCAATGCCCATCATCACCGCACCGTAAAAAGAAATATTCGCAACATATCTGCAAAAGGCATCACGCAAAGCGTCAAAATCACCGTAAAAATCTAAATGCTCAGGGTCTATATTGGTAATCACGCCCAAGGTTGAGGGAAGCCGCACAAAAGTGCCATCACTTTCATCTGCTTCAACAATCATCCAGTCACCCGCACCAAGGCGTGCATTCGTGCCATAGGCATTGATAATGCCGCCATTAATCACCGTCGGGTCAAAACCTGCCGCATCTAATATCGTCGCAACCAATGAAGTTGTCGTTGTTTTGCCATGCGTGCCAGCGATCGTAATCGTCGATTTAAGACGCATGAGCTCAGCAAGCATTTCTGCACGGCGTACCACAGCAATCCCGACTTGACGCGCCGCTTGCACTTCAGCATTGTCATCTTTTATCGCCGAGGAAATCACCACAATACCAGCCTCGGCGGCGTTCGACGCTTTATGAGTGGAAAAAATCTTAATGCCCATTTTTTGCAACCGTTCAACATTTGCATTCACCGACAAATCAGAACCTTGCACATGATATCCAAGATTATGCATGACCTCGCCAATGCCAGACATGCCAATACCTCCAATGCCAACAAAATGAACAATGCCAATCGAAGCGGGAGTGCCAATAGGAATGCCATGCTTAAACTGCATTATCACACCCCTCTCTTTTTTGGCGGGATATCACTATCATCGCCATCACAGCCAGCTAGCTTTTTCGCAAATTCAGTCAAATTACGGGTGGCCTCAGGCATGGCGCGTTTTTTTGCAAAACTCGCCATGGTCTCAAGCATTTTTGGCGTATCGATCATTTTCTCAAGTAAAAATGCAAACTTATTCGGCGTAACCAAATACTGTTCAATCAACTCCGCCGCCTTATGGTTGGTCAACTGAAGCGCATTAAGCAGCTGGTCTTGGTCAAGTGAGCTCGGCAATGGCACTAAAATTGACGGACGCCCAATGACGCCAAGCTCCGAAACAGTCGAGGCACCAGAGCGACCAATAATCAGATGAGCAACACCCATCCGCGATGGCATATCAAAAAAGAAATCCCGTAATTCAGCATTCACTTCCAGTTCATGATATTTTTTTAAAGTGTCGCGCAATTCACTTTTGCGACATTGCTGAACAAGTTTAAGACGTCGGCGTTTTTCCAAAGGTAATTTAGCGATTGCCGCTGGCAATATCTCGCTAAAAACAGACGCCCCCTGACTACCACCAAAAACAAGCAAATTGAAATCACCCGTTGGGGAATGTGGAACATATGATGTTTGGGCTTGTTTTAAGACTTCTTCGCGCACCGGGTTACCCGTAAGGGTTAAGTGTTTTCTTCTATTAGCCGGAATTGCTCTTGTGCCAACATAAGAAGCGGCAATTTTGGCACCCATGATGACGAGTAATCTATTGGCGCGTCCCAAAACAGCATTTTGTTCATGAATGGCAATCGGGATAAGCATCAGCTTTGCAGCCATAAGAGGCACAAAACTCGGATACCCGCCAAACCCGATAACCGCATTTGGTCTTTTCCTTAAATAAAAAGCCACAGACTGCAAAACACCAAAACCAATAAGCAAAAGTGCCAGCATACGTTTTAGAGCACTCCTTGTAAAAATGGTTGCGGAATGGGTCAGCTTAATGTCGAGACCATTTAGTTGTGCGCCATATTTTTGCGCTCTCTTATCTGTCATAATGACGACTTCATGGCCCTCTTTTTGAAGGGCGCGGGCCAAAGAAAGAGCCGGGAAAAAATGCCCTCCCGTGCCACCAGCAGCCAGAAAAATACGCTTACGAGATAGGCTCATGCTTTGTCCTCCATCGTCAAGATGCGCGAAAAAGATACTTCTTGCACCCCGCGTCCAGCAAATTGGCTTTGAGGGGAACGCTTGCGCGTGAACGATAAAATCATCCCCATCGTAAATGCCAATGCCAGCAAGGAAGAACCGCCATATGAAATAAACGGCAAGGTCATGCCCTTGGCCGGTGCCATATTGAGATTAATCGCAAGGTTAAAGAAACTCTGAAGCCCAAACACGATAACAAGACCCGTGGCGGCAAGTTGAATCCAATGTTGGCGTTCTTGTTGTAACCGCCACATGGCACGTAAAACAATCGCCGCAAAGACGCCGATAATAATCATGCCTAAAAGAATCCCACCTTCTTCTGCGGCAACTGCAAACACGTAATCTGTATGGGCATCGGGCAGAACGGATTTAACCTTACCGTCACCAAGACCGATGCCGAGAAAGCCTCCATTTTGGATAGCCTCAACGGCTTTATTGACCTGAAAATTATCGCCTGAAGAAGGGTCCATGAAACGCTCAAGGCGGATTTGAACATGCGGGAAAAACTGGAAGGCAGCAATGATGCCACACATCCCCAAAAACGCCATAAAAGCAATTAAGGCATAGGAACCGCCTGAGATAAAAAACAACCCAATCCATGCAAGGGTCAATAAAACCGTTTGACCAAAATCAGGTTGCATAAGCAAAAGCCCCGCCGTCACAAGGTAAATCAAAAGTGCCAGTAATTGTCCTTGGAAATTAAAGCGCGTATTTTGCAAAGCAAAACACCAAGCCACAGCAACAATAAAGCAAGGCTTTAGAAATTCTGAAGGTTGTACAGAAAAGCCAAAAATAACTATCCAGCGACGTGCGCCCTTAATTATATCTCCGCCTAACAAAACAACCACCATGCCCAATAGCGCAACAACACCAACTATAAAAGCAATACGGCGCAACCAATCAGGGGGAAATATCGAAACACCCAGTGCAACAATAACCGACAAAAATAAGAAAACAAATTGACGATAGGCAAAATGATAAGTCGGAAGTTCCAAACGATGTGCCACGCTGGGGCTTGCGGCAAATGCCATGATAAAGCCCAGCACAATAAGCGCCAATAAACCAAATAATAACCAGCGGTCAACGGTCCACCACCAATTTGCTAACATGCCTTTATCTGTGCGCGAGAAGCCTATCATGAGACCCCCTCTTGCTCAAAGCGTAGCAAGCACTCATCCAGCACGGTGCAGAAGGTGTCGCCGCGCTGTTCAAAATTTTCAAACTGATCAAACGAAGCACTCGCTGGCGAAAACAACACAACACCGCCACCCGATGCAAGCGCATCTGAGGTTGCATGAGGGATCGCTTTTTCCAATGTTTTTGAAATCGCGCATGGAATATACTGTGCCAGCACGCCAGCGTAATCATCTGCCGCCTCGCCTATGAGATAGGCTTTTTGTACGCTCTTGAGCGAATTAATCAACGGTGTCACACCAGACGCCTTAGCAACGCCGCCCGCAATCCAGTAAATATTCTGATAAGTATTAAGCGCATGGCGTGTTGCTTCGGCATTCGTGCCTTTGCTGTCATTGATGAAGTCAACACCCTGAAAATAACGCACAGGCTGCATACGGTGAGCAAGCCCGGGAAAAGTTGCAAAAGCCTTTGCCAAAGCTGCACGCGCATCACATATCTGAGACGCCGCCGCAAAAGCTGCAAGAGCATTTTGTATATTATGACGCCCCTGCAAAGTAGATATTTTTGCCAAATTCACGAGCTTACCTTGAGCGTCATAAAGGGTTGTTTTATCCGCATAAAACTCAGCATCACCGGAGCGGTCACACGAGAAAAAATGCGTTTGCGCAACCAAAGCGTAAGCAGATGCTTGGGCATATTCAACACATAAAGGGTCATCTTGTGATAGCACGGCTTTGGCACCTTGTGCTAAAGCTTCAAATAATTTCCATTTTGACTGGCAATAATTTTCAAACGAGCCATGGCGGTCAATATGATCAGGCGATAAATTTAACAACACAGCAATATCAGCCGAAAAATCCGGCGCCAGATCAATTTGATAAGATGATAATTCCAAAACATAGACTGTGTTTTCTTGCGGCATTTCCAAATCAAGCACGGGGCGACCAATATTGCCGCCCATTTGCACATCCATGCCTTGCGCCTCTAAAAGATGCGCCGTCAATGCCGTTGTCGTTGATTTTCCATTCGTGCCAGTGATCGCGATAATCGGCGCTTTTATCCCAATATGGTTCTTTAACGCACGATTAAACAACTCCATATCACCCAATATTTCTATGCCAGCCTCACGCGCGCGCACCACAATTGGATGCGGGGCAGGATGGCTCAAGGCGATGCCGGGACTCAGCACAATGGCTGCCAAATCATCAGGCAAAACAGAAAAATCATTCACTTGCGCCCCAGCATCACGTGCCGCTTTTTGGCGCATAATATTATCATCCCATGCCAGCACCTTGCACCCACCCGCAAGCAGAGCCCTCACACTTGCCATGCCTGACAGACCAAGACCGTAAACGCCAACGTAACCTTGAAATGTGGAGACTTGAATCATTTTATCTCAACTTCAATGTAGCAAGACCGATTAAGGCCAAAATGACCGAAATTATCCAAAAACGAATGACAATAGTCGCCTCTGCCCAGCCGCGCTGTTCGTAATGATGGTGTAAAGGTGCCATCGCAAACACACGCTTTTTGGTAAGTTTGAAAGAGGCGACCTGCACAATAACAGAAACAGCTTCGAGCACAAACAAACCACCAATAATAGCCAGCACAATTTCATGTTTTGTTGCAACCGCAATAGACCCCAATGCGCCGCCAATCGCCAAAGACCCTGTATCGCCCATAAAAATCATCGCGGGCGGTGCATTGAACCAAAGAAACCCTAAACCGGCGCCAATAAAGGCTGCACAAAATACAGCGAGTTCACCTGTGCCGGGAACATAATTTATTTGCAAATAAGTAGCAAACACCACATTACCCACCAGATAGGCAATCAATCCAAAGCTAGCAACAGCAATCATGCTTGGCACAATCGCTAGGCCATCAAGCCCATCTGTGAGATTGACAGCATTGGATGTGCCAACAATAACAAACAGACCGCCAATGACAAAAAATGCCAACCCAAAATCAATCAGCACATCTTTAAAAAACGGAATGGCAAAACCTGTCGCCATTTCAGGGGGCAAATGAGCCGAAATGGAAAGGATCACAATCAACGCGACACCCGCTTCTAAAATGAGTTTCACGCGTCCCGGCACGCCGTCACTGCTTTCGCCTTTCAATTTAAGATAATCATCACAAAACCCGATCAAACCAAAAGCCAGCGTTGACAGCAAAACAATCCATAAAAAGACACTGTTAAGATCACCCCATAAAAGGGTCGCGCACAAAATGCTGATTAAAATCAAAAGCCCACCCATTGTTGGTGTGCCGCCCTTGGTTAATAAATGCGACGGAGGGCCGTCTTCACGAATTGGCTGCCCCTTTTGTTGACGGGTACGCAGTTGAAAAATCAGCCGCGGTCCAAACACAAAACTAATCAGCAATGCCGTTAAAACAGCCCCGCCGGCTCTGAAAGTGATGTAATTTAAAACATTAATGCCCGGTATTATATCCGCATAAATTTGAGCTAAACTGTAAAACATTATGACATAGCCTCTCTTGTTTTGGTGGTTTGAGGGCTCTGTTCATGGTCAGCACAAAAAGAGCGCACAATTTTAGACAATCCCATTGAATTTGACCCTTTCAGCATCACCACATCGCCAGCTTGTAAATCTGACACCAAAGCCGCTTCAATTTTTTCAATAGATAATGTATGCACACCCATTCGATCTGGTGGCAAAGCCTCATGCAAATAAGCCATTTGAGACCCGACCGTCAGCACCAGATCAATATCTTCACGCTCAATATAAGAGGCCAGATTGCGATGCTCTTGCTGACTAGTATGGCCAAGTTCTTTCATGTCAGCCAGAACGGCAATGCGGCGACCCTGACCCCGGCGCGGCATTTGACCGAGCATCATCAAGGCCGCCATCATGGAGGCGGGATTGGCATTATAACTTTCATCAATCAAGATGACTTCGCCTTGGTGAAGCTGTAAATAGTGCTTTTTACCACGCCCTGAAAGTGCTTCCATTTCGCCCAATGCCAAACTCGCAAGCGTCAAATCAGCACCCAATAAATGCACCACCCCCATGATCAAAAGAGCATTCAATGCCATATGTTGACCCGGCAAACCAACACGTATAACCAACTCCTGCCCCAACACAGAAGCGTTCAGACAACTACAATGGGGATGCGTGTTAATTTTCAACGCTTGAATATCTGCTTGAGATGTCTCGCCAAAACTGAAAATATGCGCCGCCCCGCCTTCTTTTGCCTTTTGCTTTAGCACCTCGAACCAAGCTGAATCTCGCGGCAAAACTGCCAGCTTCATACCCGTAAGACCCTTAAATATCTCGGCTTTGGCTAAAGCCACATCTTCAAGCGCGTTAAAATTTTCCATGTGCGCGGGCGAAATTTTTGTCACCACAGCAATATCTGGCTGCACCTGCGCCGTCAGAGGCAAAATTTCGCCGCCATGATTCATCCCAATCTCAAAAACGCCATATTGTGTATCCGCCGCCATCCGCGCCAAAGAAAGCGGCACCCCCCAAAGATTATTATAAGAGGCTTCAGACACATGCGTACTCCCACACGCTTTAAGAGCTTGGCGCAAACCTTCCTTAACACTTGTTTTACCGACACTGCCCGTCACAGCGATAACCTTGCCTTGCATTCTTTTGCGTGCCACACGCCCCAATTGCTCAAGCGCGTGCAAACTATCTTGAACTACCAGACAACGCCGCTTATTTGCACTATAATTTGTATCGATTTTTGAAACCAATGCCGCCGCCGCGCCAGCTTCAAAAGCGGCCTGAACAAATTTATGCCCATCATGAGTAGTCCCCTTAATGGCAACAAATAAATCGCCCGGCATCAGCGTGCGCGAGTCAATCGAAACACCCGTAATACCAAGACCAGCATCAATTTCCGTAAAAGCAAAGTCATGGCCAACAGCTTCGGCAATCTCTTTAAAATACCAAAGAGGGCGAGTCTCAAATGTCATTGCGCACCCCCCCCGATGATTTTTAAAATTTCTTCATGGTCAGAAAACGGCAATATTTGATCACCAATAATCTGCCCCGTCTCATGCCCCTTACCAGCGACCACAATAATATCGCCCCTCTGCCCAAGATCTATGGCTTGGGCGATAGCTTTATCGCGCGCGCCTATCTGCGAGGCGTTCGGACAGGCTGCCAAAATTTCTGCACGAATAGCCTCTGGTGCTTCATGGCGCGGATTGTCATTTGTCACAATTATGGTATCTGCCAAACGCGCCGCAATCTTGCCCATTTGCGCACGTTTACCCGTATCACGTGCGCCGCCGCAACCAAAAACACAAATCAATTGCCCTGCGCAATGCGCCCGTAAATTTATTAAAACCTGCTCAAGTGCATCCGGCGTATGGGCATAATCAACATAGATAAAAGCCCCTGCATGATTGACCCCAATCTTTTCTAAACGACCCTTCACCGCCTCTAACACGGGGAGCACTTTAACAATGGATGCAAAATCAAAACCACTCGCCAATGCCAGTCCAATCGCACAGAGTATATTTTCAATCTGAAACCGTCCAATGAAGCCAAAGCTTACCTGATGACAAACCGATTTATAAAGCAAGTTACAACGCATGCCCTCTGGTTCAAAAACAATATCCATGGCACGCAATTGCGCCGACAAAGACATGCCAACAGTCAACACATCACGCTGCGCCCCCTTAACACATGCCAGCATCTGTTCACCACAAGCACCATCAATATTAATGACGCCAATACCATCAGCTTCTAAAAGCTCGCAAAACAATCTTGCTTTGGCGTCAAAATAAGCGGCTTGAGTTTTGTGATAATCAAGATGTTCTCTGGTTAAATTGGTAAAAGCTGCCGCCTTCGGGCGCACGCCATCCATGCGGTATTGACTCAAGCCGTGGCTAGAGGCCTCCATTGCTAAATAGGTGATGCCAGAAAAATGCAAGTCTCGCAAACAGGCATGCAAAGCAACAGCTTCGGGGCTTGTATGATTTGTATGAATTGTATGAATTGTATGACTTATATGAATTGCGCCATCCACATCAGACCCAATAACACCTATCGTTCCCATGCTTGCCGCCGCTTGACCAAGATGGCTAACTATTTGACGATAAAACTCAGCTACAGATGTTTTGCCATTGGTTCCTGTGACGGCGACAATGTTTGCGGGCCTATATTTGAAAAATTTGGCGACCATGCCCGCATATGTTTGGCGCGGGTGCGCCGTTTGCAAAACAGGCAGAGTAGAGCCCACCCCTTCATTTGCAAGCACCAAACAAGCACCCTTTGCAACCGCTTCATCAATAAAACTAGCCCCATCAAACTTACCCCCTTTAAAGGCGGCAAATATATAACCCTCACGCACCATACGGCTATCAGCCGTTAATCCCATAATTTGCAGATCAGCATCAAAGCCTTTAGGCGTCACCGTTTCTGGAAGCAAATCAGCCAACAACATCACATCGTCTCCGCGCGATAAGAACTCATCTTAAGCCGCTTAATATCTTGCTCGGGCATCAACCCTAAAAGCGGCGCGATACGCTCAATAATCTTGGCCGATATTGGCACAACATTCCAACCTGCCGCATTCAACTGCGCTTTTTCAGAAATGGCCTTTGGTTCATCCAACATCAAAATAAAGGCGTAAGCAGGGTCATAAGCTGGAAACGCACCCATGAAACTCGTAATATTTTTATCTTTATCATACCCCCCCAAAATAGATTTCTCAGCCGTACCCGTTTTTCCTAAGACCGGAAAACCAGCCACCTCAGCCCGCGAAGCCGTTCCCTTGGTAACAACAGCGCGCATCATCTCGCGGATATAAAGACTCGTCTGGCTGGATATAACCCGCTTCCCCGTGGGCACAGCATGAGCCGTTAATCTGGGTTCATAATAAATGCCCCCATTAATCATCGACGCACATGCCGCAACAGTTTGTAGCAAACTAACGCTGATACCATGACCATAAGACATGGTGGCACGGTGAAGATCATTCCACCGACTTGGCACTTGAGGGGCGATTGTTTCGGGTAATTCAAAATAGGGCTTGCTTAGCAAACCAAGCCGTTCGAAAAAAGCGCGGTGTGTATCTGGTGCAACCGCAAGAGCTAACTGTGCCGACCCGATATTAGAAGAATAAGTTACAATTTCATGTGTCGTTAACGCCCGCTTCTTACCGTGAAAATCCTTCACAGTATATTTTCCAATCTGAAGCGGGGTTGAGGTTTGGAAAACATCCTCAAGCGATACAGCTTTTTCTTCAAGTGCCATTGCAGCCGTAAACACTTTGAAAACAGAGCCAAGCTCATATCGCCCTTGTGTGGCGCGGTTGAAATGATAATCCTCAGCCGTCGCCATTGGATGATTGGGGTCAAAATCCGGCAAAGATACCAATGCCACCACATTCCCATTATGGACATTCATCACAATTGCCGCCCCGCCTATAGCCCCGAACTCATTCACGCCTTTTTGTAACTCATTGCGCACAGCATGCTGAATACGAAGGTCAAGCGTTGTCACAACATCGCCCTCAATATCAAGTGCTGGCGCATCTTTATCCGCCATATCTAAGGCTCTTTCCAAGCCCCGAAGCCCGCGCCTATCAGAACTGACAAAGCCCAATACATGCGCCGCGATACCCCCATGTGGATAAACTCTTTTTTCAAAAGACTCCATTTTCAAACCCGGATTACCAAGTGATAAAACCGCATGATATTGGCGCGGGCTAAGACCTCGTTTCAACGCCACATAATTTTTGCCGCTTGAAAGAAGACGGTTAACGCGCACCGCATTAAGATCAGGGAAAATATCAACCAGTGCTTTAGTGACGTTAATCGGATTATCAATTATCTTAGGATTAGCCCCAAGCGTGTAAGTTTTAACGTATGTTGCCAGTAAAATATTATTCCGATCCATGATCCGTGGACGCATGGTTTGGGCTATAGTTGATTTTTCAATCTGCTTGGCGGATGTATCTGTGGCACTTGCGCTCAACTGAATTAATCGCCACGGCAAACTCAAAAACATAAGAAAAAAAACAGCTATTACCACCAGCAGTCGCCGCTGTGTTTTGTCAACGGCATGGCGTTCCAAATCATCAAGTTGCAAAACCATGCTTGATTTCACGCCTGTGACCAAATCCCCGCCCAAACGTATAAGCGCCACTTTAGCCTTCGGTGATTTGACAGAAAAAAAACTCATTGCGCACTCATATATTTCGTATCCATTGACACGGCTGAAATGATCGCAGGCCCTTTAAACGCATAGCTCTTAGCATGATGTAATTGGCTCGCTGTAAGCGGCACCATGCCTAAATATTGTTCTGACAGCACTTCTAACCGCGCCGGATTATTGAGGCTAATCCATTCAGCCTGCAAAACCTCGCCTTCAAGTGTGGCTCTTTCAATGGCTGTTCGGGTTTTGCGAATATCGCGGATTTTTACATCCGCAGCGTAACGAATATGATAAAGCCCCGCAAATAAAACAATCGCCAGAACAAATAAATGAATATTGATAATTCTAATCATGCGCCCCCCAATTTTTTGAGTGGTGTTTTTTTGAGTGTTTCGACTCTTTGCCAATCCGCAACCGCGGAAGCAAGTCATCGGCAAATATAATCGCGTTTGCATGTGTGCGCCCAACGGTGCGCAACCGCGCCGAACGCGCCCGCGGATTTATAGCAATTTCTTCTGCTGTTGGCGCTTGGCGCCGGTTTTGTAACTCGACAAAACTATTTTCGGGCCGCTCCCCTAAAGGCAGATGGCGTGATGGCTGTCCGACACGCCCCGTGCGCACCGCAAAATATTTTTTCACAATACGATCCTCCAATGAATGAAAAGTGACAATGCTCAAACGCCCGCCCGGCGCAAGCATCGCTTCACTCGCTGCAAGGACACGCATTAACTCACCGAGCTCATCATTAAGAAAAATCCGCAAAGCCTGAAATGTTCGCGTTGCCGGATGCGCGCGCTTTTCACCCTTAGAAAACCGCGCCCCGCCAAATACCGCCGCCACAATATCCGCCAACTCTCGCGTGCGCGTGATCGATGCCTTCTTACGTTGCCGCGTTATGGCGCGGGCAATCGAGCGGGCTTTTTTCTCTTCGCCGTAAACCGCAATAATCTGCGCCAGCTCTTGCTCGTCAAATTCATTAATAATGTCAGCCGCAGATGTCCCTTGACGCGCCATACGCATATCTAAAGGCCCGTCTCGCATAAAAGAAAAACCGCGCTCAGCTTGATCCAACTGCATAGATGAAACACCTAAATCAAGCACAATACCATCAACGCGCTCATGACCTAACTTCGCAAGAATCTCTGCGATTTCACTAAAACATCCCTGAACTAAGCTTAGACGTTGTCCAAACTCTTGCTTCATTTCCTGCCCGCGCTCAATAGCATCCGGATCGCGGTCAATAGCAATCACGGCACAATCGCCCGTTTCCAAAATCGCCCGTGTATAACCGCCAGCCCCAAAGGTGCCATCGACAAAAACCTCACCAGATGAAGGCGATAAGCTATCTATGACCTGACCAAGAAGAACAGGAATATGGGGACGCTGAGATGGGGGCTTATCTTGGGAGAAATCTGTGTGCCGAAAGATCATTAATCACTCTCCTGTCTGGGAGGGTCCTGTCTGGGAGGGGCCTGTCTGGGAGGGGCCTGTCTGGGAGGGTCCTGTCTGGGAGGGTCCTGTCTGGGAGGGGTGAGGGGTAAGGGGCTTGGCGGCGCGCCTGCCGACAAAGACCGCAAAAGCCCGCGGTGCTGGCGTGCCTTGTCTCGCGCCGTCTTGCGGTAAACAGCAAATTGCGCCGCATTCCATATTTGAAACTTCGCCCCAAGACCGACAAAAGTAAGGTCTTTTTCAATATCGGCATGGTCGATTAATATTTCAGGCAAAGAAATACGCCCATCACCATCAAAATGCATTTGATGGCTATCCGCAAATAACGCCGTCGCCAGCGCATGACTCTCATCCGTATAAGGGTCTAGTTGCGCCAACATCTGGCTCACATTATCCATGAGAACCTGACCACCGCCTTCGATCGCGCTCTCAGTAAAAGAGGGATAAAGATAAATGCCGCAAAAGCCTTGGGCACTCGCAACAGCACGGAAAATAGCCGGCACAGAGACTCTGCCCTTGCTGTCTATTTTGCTCGTAACGGTTGATAAAAATGCCGACATAATGCCCTCTTTTTAAAGTTTTACCGCCTACACATCGTCCCTGCGCTGATATAACTCAGGCATGGTTTAAGGCGGGATAATTTGGGATAACATGGGAATTAATGGGAAGTCAACGGAAAAACCAGAGAAATAACCCTCTATCTTTGGATAAACTTAACCTTTTGAAAGGGGATCTATGGCGTCTTCAAGAGCCATTATACCCCTTAAAGACAATATCGTTTTGCCTTAAAAAGAAAAAAGCAGACGGTCTATAAGCCGGGTTCTGTCCGCACTCTTTGTTCGCGCAAAGCGGGGGGGCTCGCGCAAGAGTGGGGGCAATCATTCATCTAGGATGCCTGTTACCAGAACACCTCATGCGACCTACCCGAACGAAAATCTGAAAACGGATTAATATCGTTCCTATTTGGTCTTGCTCCCGATGGGGTTTACCAAGCCATAACCGTTACCGATTATACGGTGCGCTCTTACCGCACCATTTCACCCTTACCCGAAGGCGGTATATTTTCTGTGGCACTTTCCCTCAGGTCACCCTGGCCGGGCGTTATCCGGCATCGTGTTTCCATGGAGCCCGGACTTTCCTCTCTTACAAAGTAAGAGCAATTGCCCGACCATCTGCCCCCCCTGACTAACCTGCAAAGAACACAAGGTCAAGCAATCTTGTCACCAAACCAGCGCACCAACCAGCTGTCTTTTTTACGAATTTTGACGACCCAAAAGATCAGCCAAGCGCACACAGACCTTAGCATCAGCTATACCGTTAATCTGTTCAGGGCAAAAATGTCGCTGAAACGCCCGCACAGCATTTTGTGTCATGACATCATTTTCGCCTGTAAGTTCTATCTCATAACCATAGTCGTTAAGAGCTTGCTGCAAGCGCGCAATATCCAAAGGCGCACCGCCCCGCCCGCCTGCATCTGATACTTGCCCGAAACCTTGTTCTGCCAACCAGTGCCAATCGAACGCCTCGCCCGGATCAATTTTGCGTGACGGCGCAACATCACTATGACCCAAATAACGCGCCAGCGGAATCTTATGACGCGTTGAAATATCCTTTAGCAAATCCACCAGTGCCAGCATCTGATTTTCAGGAAAGGGCGCACACTTGCCTTGAGCATCATGACCTTGATGTGCCAGTTCAATACCAATCGAACAGCCATTAATGTTGGTTTCTCCTCGCCAGAATGCAACCCCCGCATGCCAAGCGCATTGTGCCTCATCCACAAGCGCAAATATCTTACCTGTTTCGGCAATCAGATAATGCGCAGACACTTTAGCTTGGACGTCACATAATCGCGCCAAAGCTAATCTGGTGGTTGCCATATTGGTGTAATGTATCAACACCATATCAATAATTTGCTCTTGCGGGCGGTCGGCAAAATTTGGCGAGGAATATTGCTGTTCAATCATCTATTTTCTTTCACTTAACACTGGGCACTTAACACTGGGCACTTAACACTGGGCACTTAACACTGGACACTTGGTATTTGGTACTTGGCAATCCGCTTTCATCCTTCTAGCTTATACGCATCATATCACTGGACAGAATATCATGACATATCCTTTTGCACTCTTATTTGATCTTGATGGAACGCTTGCAGAAACCGCGCCTGATTTATGCGCTGCCATGAACTATGTTATGGCTGAGAATGGGTTGAAGCAAATACCAACTGAAGCAATGCGGGATATAATTGGCGGCGGCGCACGGATGATTTTACAGCGCGGGCTGAAATTCAATAATGTCACTTGGGAGGATGATAGGCTTGATACTGCCACCGAGAAGCTGGTCACTTATTATGATGCGCATATAGCTGAACACACTTATTTATATGATGGGGTACAAGAATGTTTGATGGCGGCAAAAGCTCAAAATATTGGCTGTGCTGTTGTCACAAATAAACGCCGCGCACTGGCAATTCATCTATTAGCCGAGCTTGGTGTCGCGCATTTTTTCGATATAGTGGTCGGCGGCGACACCATGCGGACGCGCAAGCCAGACCCAGAAATGCTATATGAGGCCGCCGCCAAACTAGCTGTGCCGCCGCAAAAATGTATTATGATCGGCGATAGCCAAGCTGATACAGATGCGGCAAAAGCGGCCGGTATGAAATCTGTTTGCGTCACTTTCGGCTATCGGCGCGGGGCCGCTAAAGAGCTTGGCGCAACCCAATTAATCTCGCATTACAGCGAAATTTATACGGCTCTTACAGCTTGCCTGCCAGAGCTGAAACTCAAATATCCTTAGAAAAAGCTCCCCCAAAGCCCCTTAGAAAAGGCTTAGTGCGCATCCGCCACGTCATAAATATCGACAAGACCCTTTTTTAAAATTTTCCCACTTGCATTGCGCGGTAAATTTGTTGGCGTAATCCAAATATATCGAGGCACCTTATAAGGCGCGAGCAAAACCTTGCACGTTTGGCGCACTTCATCGACAGTGATTTGTTCGCCCGGCTTAAAATAAACAACAGCGCCAACCTCTTCGCCCAAACGCTCATCCGGCACACCAAAAACAGCACATTCAGCAATCGCCTTATTTCCATGTAAAGCAATCTCAACCTCAGCACTATAGACGTTCTCGCCACCGCGAATAAGCATATCTTTAATTCTGTCCGTTACATATAAATAATCATGCTCATCAATACGCCCAACATCGCCAGTATGTAACCAGCCATCTTTGATAGTCTCAGCCGTCGCCTCCGGCTTATTGAGATAGCCGCAAAAAACATTCGGGCCACGAACGCAAATTTCACCAATTTCACCTTGCGGCACTTCATTGTTTTGCCCATCAATGATTTTCACATCCATCGTCACAACAGGTAAACCAACACTTTGAGGATGCATAACACTAAAGTCTTTACTAATCCCCGCAATAATACCGCTAACCTCTGTCATACCATAGCCCGTCCCCGGCTTACCATTTTCCAGCCTTGCATCAATCTCCTTGATGAGATCAGGCTGAAACGCCGAGCCACCACCCCCAAGCGTGATAAGGCTTGACGTGTCGTATTTTTCAAAATCAGGATGATTAATAATCTCACGCGACATAACAGGAACACCGGTCACGCCGCTAATTGTTTCTTTTTCGATAATTTCAAGTGCCTTTCCAGCATCCCATTTATACATAAAAACAATCTTCCCCCCGACCATTGTCGCCGGCTGCATAGCACAGTTATTCGCCGTCACATGAAATAAAGGCGTCGTCAAAAGAATACTCGATGCCGGACCCTCGCCAATAGCAGGCAATTGGTCTTCTGTTCCATTGTCTCTGGCAATGGCAACATCGGTTGCCCGAAGAGAAACAAGATAACACATCAAATTCGTTATACAGCTACGATGCGTCAACTGCGCACCTTTGGGAAAACCTGTCGTGCCAGAAGTATAAAATATACAAGCCACCTCATCAGGCACTATTTCGGGCGTGGGCAATGCGCCGCCAAAGGATTTCAATTCCTGATAAGGTGTCATGCCAGCAACATCTTCTTTGAAACGTACGCTCACCAATTTCACATCCGGGAATCTATCTTTAATCGGCACAATACTGCGATAACACCCATCATCGGTGAGCAGTATTTTTGGTTTGGAATCATCAATAGCATAAGCCATTTCCTCACTCACCCACCACGCATTCATGCCGACACAAACAGCACCAATAGATGAGATTGCCCAATAAGCAATGACCCATTCTGGATAATTTCGCATCGCCACCGCAACCTTATCGCCATGACCAATACCTTGAGAAACCAGCCAATTAGCAACAGATGCAATTTCTATATGAGCCTGAGTATAGGTCCAGCGTTCATCCTCATAGACAAGATATTCACGCTCTGCATGTTCACTCGCCAGCACCCAAATATCTCTCATGGATGGCGGCGCGAGCGAAAAGCCACGCATTTTCTGACCCAAAATATCCATTTCAGAAACAGCAAAAATACTGTCCGGCGCCGTTAATTCGGCGATCGCGTCCTTAAAATGTTGATGAAGCATAGTCTCTCCTTGCATGATTACGTGTAATCTAGTGCAATGAAAAAATTTCACAAGAATTTTTGACTATTTTTTCATTATTTTTTACCCACATAGTATCTTTACGAAACTGCCCGCTTGTGTCATAAGAAATGGCACAATTTAGGGGTGGATGATGAATATAGACTTTACAGGAAAAACCGTAATTGTCACTGGCGCGGGCGGCGGATTGGGACGTGAGCATGCGCTTGACTTTGCCCGCCGCGGCGCAAATGTGGTGGTGAATGATCTGGGCGGCTCTGTTGATGGCTCTGGGGGCTCTTCAAAAGCGGCCGAGGCGGTCGTGAAAGAAATCACTGATAAGGGCGCCAAGGCGATCGCCAATGGTGCATCCGTCACCGATGAGGCGGGCGTTCAAGACATGGTCAAGCAGACTATGGACGCATTTGGACGAGTTGATGTTCTGGTCAATAATGCGGGCATTTTACGCGATAAAAGCTTCACAAAAATGACCCTAGAAGAATTCCAAGCCGTCTTGGCAGTGCATGTTTTGGGAACAGTGACGCCAACCCATGCCGTCTTTCCGATTATGAAAGAACAAGGCTATGGACGCATTATCGTCACAAGCTCGTCTTCTGGCTTATATGGTAATTTTGGTCAGTCAAACTATGGGGCCGGAAAATTAGGCGTTATCGGCTTCATGAATACAATCAAGCTTGAAGGTGAAAAGTACAATATTCACATTAATGCGCTGGCACCTATCGCCGCAACGCGGATGACAGAAGGTCTCTTGCCCGAAGAAGCTTTCAACATGCTGGAGCCTCAAAAGGTGACACCAGCGGTTGTGTTCATGTGTTCTGAGGACGCGCCAACAGGCAAAATCATCTGTGCGGGGGCGGGCACTTTCTCAATCGCTCAAATTGTTGAATCGCAAGGCATGTTCCTTAATAATGAACCAACAGCAGAAGACATCGCCGCCAATTGGCAACAAATCTCTGATATGTCCAACGCAAAACCAATGAGTATGGGCGGGGAACAATCGATAAAATTTGTCACTATGGCAATGGAAGGTCAATGAGGCGAGGCAATGGGCGAGGCAATGGGCGAGGCAATGGGCGAGGCAATGGGCGAGTCAATGAGGCGAGTCAATGGGGCTAAATGGGGTCTACTAAAGGTCTGTCAATAGGGCTAAATGGGGCGAGCAATGGTCAAGCTTTTACTCGCCTTGATACTTACCCGGCCGTTTTTCAAAAAAAGCTTTCAAAGCTTCCCCATGGTCACGCGTCATGTGCAAGGGAGCTTGCGCTTGTGCCGCCGCTTCCAAAGCATCACTGAGCGAGCTGTTCAGTGCGGCGCGCAATAATCTTTTGGTTTCACGAATAGCCAATGGAGGTTGGGACGCAATCTTTGTGGCGAGCTCAAATGCGCGTTCAGCCAAATTTTCACAACAGACAACCTCAGTCACCAGCCCCCATTCCAAAGCTTTTTCGCTCGCAATAATATCGCCCGTGAATAACATCATACTGGCGCGCAAATAACCAATATTACGCGGTAATAACCACGCACCACCATCGCCGGGTATTAATCCGATAGAAGCAAAGCTTGAACCAAACCTTGCCTTGTCAGATGCCAAACGAATGTCACAATATCCCGCAACATCATGCCCCAAACCAACCGCCGGCCCATTAACCGCCGCAATGATTGGAACTTCACACCCCCAAATAGCCCGCACAATTTCATGCACATTCGTGCGGTAAGACTCTTTGATTTCTTCTTCCGTTCCTGCAAAAAAACCTTTTCTGGCGAGCATATCCTTAACATTACCCCCAGCAGAAAACGCTTTCCCCGCACCCGTCAGCACCACGCATCGTATATCTGGATTGGCATTAATGCGGTTAAATAAGTCTTCAAAAGCCGCCCCATCGCCAGTATCACCAAGCGCGTTCATACGGTCGGGGCGGTTCAGCGTCAGCCGAGCGACCGCGCCAATATATTCTTCAAGAATGAACCCAGACATTAAGCCGCCTGTCGCGTCTCATCATTTGATAATAGCGAAAAGCGTTTCAGATGGTGTGCTTCATCACCAAATTGAATGTTAAATAAAGTCAATCGTTTGAAGAAATGCCCAATATTCAATTCTTCGGTCATCCCCATGCCGCCATGAATATGCACCGCGCTTTGACCAACAAATCGACCCGCTTTGCCAATATAAGATTTCGCCGCAGAGACCGCCATATGCCGCTCATTAACGCTTTCATTGATTTTCATATTAGCCATATAAGCGATCGAGGTTGCATGGTCGCCCTCGCCAATCATATCAACCATGCGATGCTGTAAAACTTGAAACTGTCCGATCTCTTGACCAAACTGCTTACGCGTGCCCGCATATTCAATCGTTCCTTGAATGGCCGCCTTCATCGCGCCAACCGCTTCGGCACAAATCGCCGCCGTACCATAATCCAAGGCTTCATCAAGCAAGGCATAGCCATTACCAATTTCACCAATAACCGCAGCGGCAGAAACCTCAACATTTTCAAACGTAATCTCACTCGCCTGCCCGCCATCAACCATTGGGAAATCTTGGGTTGAAATACCTTTGGCAGATTTCTCGACAATGAAAAGACTAATGCCCGCTTCATCACACTGAGCACCAGAAGTGCGCGCAGATACAATAAAGTGGCTCGCCCAAGGCCCTGCAATAACCACAGCCTTATGACCGTTCAGCACATAATCCCCCCCCTTTTTGGCGGCACTGAGCAACACATTTGAAGCATCATAACGGCTTTGAGCCTCGCTATAAGCCAATGCCCATATCGCCGAGCCGTCCGTAATGTGCGCAATATATGTGTCTTTTTGCTCTTGCGTGCCATGGCGGTCAAACAAGCCAGCGCACAAAATAACCGTTGGGACATAAGGTTCAGACACCAAACCACGGCCAAACTCTTCCATCACCAACATAGCATCAATCGCGCCGCCGCCAAAGCCGCCATGCGCTTCGCTCAAAGGCGCTGCTAAAAGCCCCAATTCAGCAAATTTTGCCCAATTTTCTGAGCTCATACCCGTCTTCGAGCGCACAATATTCATGCGTTGTTCAAAGCCATAATTATCCTGCACAAAAGTTTGCACCATATTACGCAAAAGCGTTTGTTCTTCGGTAAATTTAAAGTCCATCTTCGTCCCCAATCGTCCCCAATCGTCCCCAATCGCCGCCTTGAGCCTTACATGCCTAAAGCGAATTTAGCGATAATGTTTTTCTGAATTTCATTCGAGCCACCGTAAATGGCCGCCTTACGCATGCCGAAATAATTCTGCGCAACACCAAGACCGTAATCTGGACCAACCTGTGAGTAATTATCAGGAACATCCAGAAACGGTGCCGCAACCATTGCATAATTTCCCATAGCTTCCATCAAGAGTTCCGATAACTGCATCTGAATCTCAGTGCCTCTGATTTTCATAAAAGAAGCCTCAAGCCCTGTTGCTGTGCCTTCGTGTTCAGCCGAAAGCGCGCGCAATTCGGTAAACTCTAACGCCAGTAAATCAACCTCAATTTCTGCAATTTTTTTGCTAAAAGTTTCATCCTCAATCAATGGACTTCCTGCCAGCGTTTGCGCCCGCGCAATCTCCTTAAGCTTCTCAATGGCTTTTTTGGAGCGCATAACATCAGCAATATTACTGCGTTCATTGGTCAGCAGAAATTTAGCAATACCCCAACCATTGCCTTCTTCACCAACAAGATTCTTAATCGGCACGCGCACATCAGTGAAAAACACCTCATTCACATGATGACCACCATCAATTGTGTAAATCGGGCGCACTTCAATGCCCGGTGATTTCATGTCAATCAGTAAAAAGCTAATGCCTTGTTGCGGCTTATCACCCGTCGCGGTTCTGACAAGGCAGAAAATCCAGTCCGCATATTGCGCCATAGTCGTCCAGATTTTGTGACCATTAACAACATAGTCGCCGCCGTGGCGTTCAGCTTTTGTTTGCAAAGCAGCTAAGTCCGAACCAGCACCGGGCTCTGAATAACCCTGACACCACCAGTCTGTGCCATCCAAAATGCGCGGCAGATAATGAGCCTTTTGCTCATCCGTACCAAAATTTTGTACCACAGGACCCAACATATGAATCCCAAAAGGCATGATACTCACCCCGCCAATACGGCCAAGTTCTTGGTCAAAAATATAGCGTTGCGTAAGATCCCAGCCCGGACCGCCAAATTCTGTCGACCAAGACGGGGCAACCCATCCCTTCGCCGCAAGAATTTTATGCCAAGATAAAAAATCTTCTTTAGACATACTCCCCACACGCCTTTCATGTAACTCACTTGGGTAGCTTTCTTCCAAAAACAGGCGCACTTCCTGTCTGAAAGACATTTGCTCTTTTGTAAATGCGAGATCCATTTTCTAACCTTTCTTGATTTTAAATTCTTACGGACTTTAATGAAAAAAATAAATAAAGCAAACAAAACTGACGCCTGCATTATTGCTATATATTCTGTCTTCTATTCTACCTCTACTCTAATCTGTGCGCGCCAGCCAATCAAATTTATCAGATAATTTTACAACCCCCCCCACAACCACAATAGAGGGCGGCTCTAGCCCTCGTTTTTCAACCGCCTCAGCCGCCTTCTCAAGCGTGGTAATATGGCTTCGCTGTAAAGCCGTCGTCGCATGCGTGACAATCGCCACAGGCTCATCAGGCGAGCGACCCGCTTGCATGAGTTTAACCGCAATAATATCTAGTTTGCGCATGCCCATATAAATAACAATAACTGGCGAACCACGCGAAATAGCCGCCCAATCCATCAGCTCAGGCTTATCCGTACCCGCAAGATGTCCGGTCACGAAGGTGACGGCATGATTGACCTCGCGGTGAGTCACCGCAATCCCAGCATAAGCAGGCGCCGCAACACCCGCCGTAATCCCCGGAATCACCCGATAAGAAACACCCTCAGCAACCAGCTTCTCAACCTCTTCCCCGCCGCGCCCAAAGACAAAAGGATCGCCGCCTTTTAATCTCAGTACGCGGGTTTTATTTTTGGCATGAGTAACCAAAAAATTCGAAATATCCTCTTGCTCCACAGAAGGCTTACCGCCGCGTTTGCCAGCATAAAAAAGTTCAGCACCCTCAGACACAAACTGCAAAATATCTTCACTAACCAAAGCGTCATAAACCACGATATCGGCTTGTTGAAGTGCATTGACCGCATGTAGGGTGAGCAGTCCGGGATCGCCCGGACCCGCGCCCGTTAACCAAACCCATCCCGGTTCAAAAATTGGCATTTTATCCAAAACCACATGCGGAAGCGGCAAAGAAGTAGAACCTAAACGAACGATTTCTTGTTTCAATTTTTTCATTCTGCTTTATACGTAATCAGCATTTGATTGTAAAATGACACGCATAAAGAACTTGAACGCCAATTTAACAAAGAATTGAAAAGCCATTGAAAAGCCATTGAAAAGCCCATGTTGCCACGCCCGCGAACAGATTTAAAGCCCAATACAGCAGCCTTTGAAAACACACCTCTGATTGTGCCGACAGGGTTTCGTGAATATGATGCACGTTGGCTGTTTCCTGATGAGATAAACTTGCTTGGTGTGCAAGCGCTTGGCTTTGGTCTGGGTAATGTTCTCCATGAGCTGACGCGTGACCCTTCTATTGTGGTTGGGCATGATTTTCGTTCTTATTCACAATCCATCAAGCAAGCTCTGATTGTCGGCTTAATGGCGGCAGGGGCTAAAGTTCACGATATTGGGCTCGCTTTGTCACCGACGGCTTATTTTTCACAATTTGAGCTTGATGTTTCTGGCGTTGCCATGGTGACGGCGAGCCATAATGAAAATGGCTGGACGGGCGTGAAAATGGGTGCCAATCGTCCAATGACATTCGGGCCTGATGAAATGGAGCTGTTACGAAAAACAGTTCTTGAGGGAACAGGCATTGCTCGTGCAAGCGGCTTTTATACTTATGTGCCAGATATGGCGGCGCGTTATAAGGCTGATTTAACTGACCGTTTGAAGATAACTCGTCAGATAAAAGCTGTGCTTGCCTGCGGCAATGGAACGGCGGGGGCTTTTGCGCCGCAGGTGCTTGAAAAAGTCGGTGTAGACGTTATCACGCTGCATTGCGTACTTGACCACAGCTTTCCCAACCATAACCCGAATCCTGAAGACATGAAAATGCTCCATGCTCTGCGCGACAAAGTGATGGAAACGGGTGCAGATATTGGCTTTGCCTTTGATGGTGATGGCGACAGATGCGGGGTTGTGGATAATGAAGGGGAAGAAATTTTTGCTGATAAAATGGGTGTGCTGATTGCACGAGGTCTTGCCAAGCAACATCAGAACGCCTCATTTGTTGCGGATGTGAAATCAACCGGCTTGTTTGCTACCGATCCAGAACTTATCAAGCTTGGTGCTAAAACCACCTATTGGAAGACGGGTCACAGTTATATGAAACGATACACATATGAAACGGACGCCTTGGCTGGATTTGAAAAATCAGGTCATTTTTTCTTTAACAAGCCCATAGGACGCGGATATGATGACGGACTTTTAACGGCACTGGCTGTCTGCGATATGTTAGCCGACAACCCGGCGCAGTCCATGGCAGATTTACGCCGTTCATTGCCTAAAACATGGGGCTCGCCGACCATGTCTGCCTATTGCGCCGATACCGAGAAATACGGGGTGACGGAAAAAATATTTTCGCATTTCAAAACCATGAAAGCGCAAGAACAAACCCTCATCAATCAAACCATTACTGATTTGGTAACCGTTAATGGGGTGCGCGTTACAGTTGAAGATGGCACATGGGGGCTTATCCGCGCCTCCTCCAATAAGCCCGGATTAGTTGTTGTTGTGGAAAGCCCGGTAAGCGAAACCAATATGCGTGCCATGTTTGAAGCCCTTAATGGCGTTCTTTCAATGCATCCAGAAGTTGGCGACTATGACCAAAGGCTTTAAGCCAGATTATCAGCCAAAAAGAGACCAGAACATACGCGCCGCCGTTATGATTAAAAACAGGCTAAAGGCACGCTCAAGCGTTACGCGCGAAAACTTATGCGCTAACCTTGCCCCTAGCGGCGCACACAAAGCCGTCATAGGAACAAGGCATATCACCGCGAGCCAATTGACATAACCAATAGAAAAAACGGGCCGACCTTCTAAGCCATATCCGGCAATCATAAATCCAATTGTTCCGGGCAGTGCGATGAAAAACCCAAACGCCGAAGACGTGCCAACAGCACGATGAATAGACAGCCCAAAAAGCGACAACGCCGCCACAGAAAATGTACCGCCGCCAATACCCATCAAAGAAGAGAAAAACCCGATCATCACCGAGATTAAGTGTTGCACCCATTGGCGCGGGAATCCAATTGAGTGTTTTTTCGGCAGATTGAGATAAACCGCCACCAAAAGAGACAAGAAGCCAAAGATGAATTTTAAGCTATCGGCTTGCAAAAAGCGTGCCGCAATAGACCCAAAAACGACGCCTAAGACGATATAAGGCGCCCAGATTTTCAATATATCAACGGCAATCGCGCCTTTTTGATGATGCGCCCGTGCCGACTGAATAGCCGTTACGATAATAACAGCCAAAGAACTCCCAACCGCTAGATGCATTTGCAACCCTTGGTCAATGCCCATAAAAATGAAAGTTTGAAACAGCACCGGCACAATAACAATACCGCCCCCAACACCAAGTAAACCAGCAATAATGCCTGCCGCAGAACCTGCAATAATAAAAACAGCCGCTAATGTTATAATCTCAAGACCCGTCATCTCATGACCCTAATATAGTTTTCAACATATTGTCTCTTTATCTATGGATGCCTTAGATATCATCGCTTGTGGTTTTACTTTAGCTTGTATTTCGCCCATCATGGCAAGACCATCTTTTAGCACATTTATAGAAGCACAAGCGCGTGGCGCGTTTTCACTTAAATATCTGCGCCACAATCTGCCACCGGGCTGGGCGTGATATAAGCCCATTAAGTGGCGCGTCAACGCATGTAAAGGCACATTAGTTGCTAAAAGTTTTTCTGCATAAGGTATGAGTTTTTCAACTATCGCTTCACGGCTATGCGGGGGCGCGGTTTCGCCATAAAAACGCGTATCCACCTGCGCTAAAATATAAGGCGTTTTATAAGCCGCCCGCCCCAACATCACACCATCACAATGGGTAAGATGCGTCTCAGCTTGGCTTAGCGTTTCAATGCCGCCATTGATAACAATAGTAAGCTGGGGATAAGCCCGCTTGAGCTTGTACACAAGCTCATAATCAAGCGGCGGTAGATCTCTATTTTCTTTTGGACTGAGCCCTTCAAGCCAAGCTTTGCGCGCATGCACAATAAATACCGCGCAACCTGAATGTGCCGCGCTCTCAACCAGTTCAAATAAAGCCTGTTCTGGATTCTGGTCATTCACCCCAATGCGGCATTTCACCGTGACCGGCACATCCACAACCTGCTTCATGGCATCAACGCATTCAGCCACTAAATTCGGCACCTGCATCAAACAAGCCCCAAAACGCCCCGACTGTACACGAGCCGACGGACATCCAACATTGAAATTAATCTCATCATAGCCATAACGCAAACCTATTTGGGCAGCCTTTGCCAGCTTCAAAGCATCACTGCCTCCCAGTTGAAGGGCCAGCGGGTGCTCCTCATTATTGAACCTAAGAAGCTGCGCCTTATCACCATGCAAAATAGCATCAGCTGTGAGCATCTCGGTATAAAGACGCGCTCTTTTTGTCACCAAACGCAAAAAAAACCGGTCATGCCGGTCGGTCCAATCCATCATCGGGGCAACACAAAATCGGAACTCTGATGTATTTATCTGGCGCATAGGCTCTAATAGCAATATTGCGGGGGCATAGCAATATTGCGAAATTGAAGAACAGCTTTCCCCGCAGTCCGCTTAGAAATAATATTAATCGTTCAGGTGAAGATAATGATTATAAAGTGTTTTTACATTTAAGCGATGCCTTACCAATTCTGCCTCAATAACCCCCATAGATGGAAGATTCACGGTCTGGCATAGTAGGTTTTCTAACGCTTTAGAAAACCTCTTATCTGGCAAGCTGGTTAAACAAAGTTTTAAAATCTGATTGAGAGCCGATTGAAATATCCAGCTTTCTTGTAATTGTCTTTCGTGCTCTGGCGTCAAAACACCCACTTTAGAAAGCGTAGCAAAAATATGCGTTGGCGCACCCGCCCCCGCCCCCGCTCGCAGGGCTGTGTTTTCATGCGCATGGCACAAAAACAAGCCTTGGGCGATGAATTCCATATCTACCAAGCCGCCCTGCGCATGTTTTAAATCCCATAATTTTGTTCCCCCAAAGCTCTTGCGCATACGCTTGCGCATATCTATGACATCAGATAGGCTCGCTTTTTTATCGCGCGGGCGAACAAGCATTTGTTGAATGAAGTCAGATAATCTTTTTTGTAAATATGCTGACCCCGCAACCAGCCTAGCTCTGGTGAGTGCCATATGCTCCCATGTCCATGCTTGCTCGGATTGATAGGTCTCAAACCTACTCAGTTTCGCAATCAACGCACCAGAATGACCCGAAGGGCGCAGGCGCATATCCACCTCAAACAATACCCCCTCCGAGGTCGGAACCGTCAAAGCGGCAATCAACCGCCGCGCCATGCGTAAATAATAAAGCTCCGTAGAAAGCGGGCTTGCCCCATCAGATTTAACTGAAAATTCAGGGCCATCACAAATCATAATAAGGTCAAGGTCAGAAACGGCCGTCATTTCAAAACTGCCAAATTTACCCATCCCAATAACCGCCCATTGACTCTGTTCTATCTCGCCATGCTTAATCTTCATATCGGCCTGCACCAATTTCACACCAGCCTGCACACATGTCGTTGCAAGATCAGTAAAACAAGCACCCGCATCTGACGCAGATATACGCGCCGCCAATAATTGCGTGCTAACTTTAAAAGATTGTTCGCGCACCCATATACGCATCACATCCAACTGCTCTTCAAAACTTTTTGCGCCCTCAAGGCGTTGCGTCAACTGAGATAGCAAGTGAGATTGAGAGGGTTGGAGATCAGTAAAAGTTTTATCCAAAAGCGTATCCAGCATGGCAGGTTGGCGCGCCAGCAAACCCGACAAACGCGGCGCCGTGCCAACAATATCCGCAATCAGAGATAATAAATGCGCATTTGACTGAAACAAAGAAAAAAGCTGCATGCCCATTGGCAGACCCGTTATAAAATCATCGAAACGCGCAAAGGCAAAATCAGGATCTGGCGTAGCGCAAAGGCTTTCAAGCAATGTGGGCGTAAGCTGTGTCAACAGCTCGCGGGCGCGCACAGAACGCATCGCCGCAAAACGCCCCCTATGCCACTGACGTATTTGTTCGCTCATGCTATGCGTATTGGTGAAGCCCATTTTCTCAAGCGTTAGAAGCGTTTCGGGGTCATCCTGCACACCTGTAAAAACCAGACTACCACTCGCGGTTGCTAGGTTTTCTTCTCTTTCAAAAAGCTGGGTATAATGGTTTTGCACCAAACTTAAAACGCTTGTAAGGTCGTGCGCAAATTGCGCGTAATTTTCATACCCCATAAAATTAACAAACCCCGCCAGCTTGTCAGGCGATTGAGGAATAGCATGCGTTTGCTCATCATCGATCATTTGCAAACGGTGTTCCACACGCCGCAAAAAGGCATAAGCCTCAATCAACTCATCCCCCGTTTGCTGCTCAATCCAGCCCGCTTCAACCAATTGGGGCAACACCTCACACGTAGCTATCGCACGCAACCGCGCATCACGCCCGCCCGCAATGAGTTGCTGAGTCTGAACAAAAAACTCAATCTCACGAATGCCGCCGCGCCCTAATTTAATATTATGACCCCCAATGGCAATCTTCGCATGACCGCGCACGGCATGTATTTGACGTTTCATGGCATGCACATCGCCAATCGCGGCAAAGTCTAGATGACGCCGCCAAATAAAGGGGCTAATAGCCGCCAGAAATCTTTCTCCCGCCATATAATCACCCGCAATGGGGCGGGCTTTAATATAGGCGGCGCGTTCCCAATTTTGCCCCATGGTTTCATAATAATTTTCAGCCGCAGGTAACGACACAGCAATTTGAGTCGCACCCGGGTCAGGGCGAAGGCGTAAATCAACACGAAACACAAAGCCATCCGCCGTATGCGTTTGCAACAGATGGACAAGTTTTTGAACCAATCCGACAAAAAACACTTGCTCTTCCAGTCCGTCTTTAAGGGCCAGACAAGTCGGCTCAAAAAAGGCAACCAGATCAATATCAGATGAATAATTTAACTCAGCAGCACCATGCTTACCAAGTGCCAGAATAACAAAACCACTTTGCTGCAAATCAGCATGCGCCAACACATCCCCTTTTGCTTGGGCTCTCCCAAGCAGAAAATCAACGCATTGCGTTACACATATATCCGCAAAGCGTGTCAGATAGCGCGTGACTTTTTCAACTTGCCAGTTCAAGACAATGTCGCCGCAAGCTATAAAAAAAGCAAGCTGTTGGCGCGCGCGGCGCATCGCAAACATAATATCCTTCTCCGCCTGACATGAGCGCAGTGACACCACCAGTTCAGATAATAATTCTTCCAGCACCGTATCAAGATTATCAAAAGCGGGGGCGACCAAAACCAACACTTCGGGGCGCGTGCGCATAATTCGTGTTAAAAAAGGTGAGGCTTCAAAAACCCCTAGAAAAAACTTCCTTTGTTTTTTCAAAACCTCTTGGGCGTGATTTTTATGGTTTGGCGCAAGAGTGGCAATCCAGTTTTTTAAACAATCATCAAAAAAAACTTGCGCCCTCACCTTATCGAGGGGTGGCTGAGGGTGCAGTTTTTTAAGTTTGAGGCTAGGCGTTGATTTTACCTTTTTCATGAACTGGTTTTAGCACAATTTCTACAATAAGCCCTTGCGGATTATTGCGCTTTAGAGTGAGCACACCTTTATGTATCTGGATAATCGCAGACACCAAAGAAAGCCCTAATCCGCTGCCGTGGCGTGTGCGGCTTTCATCAAGGCGCACAAATCGCTCGGTAACATGCCCAATCTGGTCAATTGGAATGCCTGGCCCTTTGTCACGAACCTCAATGATAATTTCATCCTGCTGGCGTTTTACGCAAATCCCAATTTCAAGAACATCGCCGCGCCCATGTTTAAGAGCATTATCAATGACATTCACCACAGCTTGAGAAAGAAGTGGGCGAGAAACAAATGCCATGATTTCTTTTTCAAGCACCTGCACATTATATTTAAACCCTTGATCTTCGGCGACAGGGGCGAGAAATTCAGCCGCATCCATAACAAGTTTACCAATATCCAGCGCCTCCATCTGCACATCAACCGTCCCCGCCTCAAGCCGTGTAATAGATAATAAAGCGTTAAAAATAGCCAGCAGAGCATCTGCTTCTTCAATGGTGTTTTGCAAAACGTCGCGGTAATGCGCCGCTGAGTTTTCTTGCATCAGAGTCACTTCAAGACGGTTGCGCAAACGATTAATCGGGCTTCGTAAATCATGCGCCACATTATCTGTAACCTGACGCATGCCTTTCATCAAAGCCTCAATGCGCTCAAGCATGGAATTAAGATTTTCGGATAATTGGTCGATCTCATCATCGCTCCCTTTAATCGGCACGCGGCGCGACAAGTCTCCTGCCATAATCTGACGGCTGGCGCGGTTAATACTGTCAATACGGCGGTGGAAATTGCGGCTGATTAAAAGACCACCCCCAAATCCCATTAACACAATTAAGCCTAGCCCATAAATCATTGCTTGCGACATTAAGCGTTCAAGCTGGCGCAATTCATCAACATCGCGCGCCACCAACAAAGTAACCTTGCGTGGCAAATTAACAAAACGTCCGCGCGCTGGCGTGATTTTGGTTGCCATGTCTCGGACGCGGCGATATTCAAAATGCACCCAATTATCGGATTGCTGAACAAATTTTGGTACATTACTCAAATTGCCCGCCAGCCGACGGCCTTGAGAATCAAGCAGCAAATAAAGGCTCAAGCGCGGGTCATGGCTTCGGCGTTTTATCACGCGCATAACCCCTCCAATACCGCCGCGCTTAAAGTGGGCTGACAGATTATCCAACTCATCCATAATCTCTTGGTCGGTCTGGCGCATCATCACGCCGGCCGTGTTCCAATAGAGGTAAGAAATCACCGCAACCGAAGAAAGACCAAAAACGGCTAGATAAAATAAAGCCGCCCTAAATGTCGTTGTGTTGAGAAGTTTAATCTGGAACACGAAGCGAATATCCTGCACCCCGAACTGTTTGTAGCAAAGGGGGGGAGAAATCTTTATCCAATTTGGTACGCAGTCTTGAAATATGTACGTCGATCACATTCGTTTGGGGGTCAAAATGATATTCCCATACATTTTCTAAAAGCATGGTGCGCGTCACCACTTGTTCGGCATGGCGGAGCATATATTCAAGCAATTTGAACTCACGCGGTTGCAGATTAATCACCTGCCCATGGCGAGATACACGCCGCGTGAGCAAATCAACCTGCAAATCCGCAAGCGACAGCTTGGTCGAAACACTATCGCTTTGCCCGCGTCTTGTGAGGGCTTCAATGCGCGCCAAAAGCTCAGAAAAAGCAAATGGTTTCGTTAAATAATCATCGCCGCCAGCGCGTAAGCCATCAACGCGATCCTCAACCTCACCCAAGGCAGATAAAAACAAAACCGGCGTGTTAATTTGCGCCTCCCTGAGCTGAGAAACAATAGAAAGACCGTCTCTATATGGGAGCATGCGGTCAACCACCAGAACATCAAACTGACCTGACAATGCCATTTCCAGACCTTGCTCACCATGCGTTGCTAAATCTACGACATGTCCACTTTCGCGCAAACCTTTGCGAACATATCCGGCGGCTTCTTTGTCGTCTTCAATTAATAAAACATGCATGAATGTACTCTAACTGAAATAAAAAAATGGGGAAGCCTTCTATTTAAACACGGGATATTCAAATACAGGCTCCCCCGGAAGGTAAACATTAAAGCGGGAGGAACACTCAATGCTTACCAATGCTTACCAATGCTTACCAATGCTTATATAGAAAATAAACCCCCGCGCCTTACATGAGCCTTACATGCTGATTAATTATTCTTAATGTTCTGCCCTTTTTGCAAACGTCGCCAAAGTATCACCCCACCAAATAAAAGGAAAATAATCGGCGCACCCCACAAAAAACTATTTTTTGGCGAGCGTGTCGGTTTCAGTAAAATAAATTCGCCATAACGCACCGACACATAAGCCAATACCTCTTCATCCGTGTCGCCAGCAACTAGCCGTTCACGAAGCAATAAGCGTAAATCGCGTGCCAATGGCGCATCACTATCGTCAATTGATTGATTTTGACAAACAGGGCACCGTAAATCAGACGATAGACTTCGGGCGCGTTTTTCAAGCACAGAATCAAACAGAGCCTCATTCGGCTCCAAAGCAAAAACAGGCGCAAAAACAAGCGCCATAAAAACCATGATGAGGGTAAAAACTCTAACCATTAACGCCTCCATTTTGCGGCACTAAAATATTACCTTGCCAAAACATTGCGCCGCCGCACACGAGAAACAAAAGAAACACTCCCCCCAAAAGCCATCAACACACCGCCAAGCCAAATGAAATTCACATAAGGATGTAACCAAGCACGAACCACATATTCTACCGCGCCATCATTGACCTGCCTATCACCAAGGGCAAGGTAAAGATTGCCATCAATTTTTTTCAAAATCGCCGCTTCCGTGGTTTGAGAACGCTCAACCGGATAATATCTGCGCTCTGGATATAACATCATATCCGCTTGCCCTTCACGCAAGATAACAAAAACCCCTCGCTCAGCATTATAATTAGCACCCTGCACATGTTTAACTGCGCTAAGAGTAAGTTCATAAGAACCTAAAAAAATACTTTGTCCCTCTTTGAGAAGCGTTATGGTCTCTTTTTGCCAAGCCGTTGTGGCAACAATACCAAATAACAAAACCCCAACGCCTGCATGGGCCAGCACCGCGCCCCAAAGCTGACCCGATAAGCGCGCCAACCGCAAAATGTTTTTTTGTAATCCCCCGCGCCCAAGTCGCGCTTTGAGTTTCAAATCCGTTAAAGCACCGCACACCAGCCAGATAGAACCTGCAAGTCCCAATAGCATCCAACCTGTTTCGGCTTGCGTGAAAAAAATCACCCCTGACAATAAAAGCGTAAGCCCTGCGCCAAACCTGAGAGCCTTAAACGCTTTTGTCGCTGAATTGCGCCGCCACGCTAGCAAAGGCCCAAAGGGAATAAGAAAAATAAGCGGCGCCATAAGCGGCGTAAACACCATATTGAAATAAGGCGCGCCAACCGAAATTTTTCCAAGACCCAAGCCGTCAATGATGAGCGGATAAATCGTGCCAATGAAAATAGTCGCCGTTGCACTCGCAAGAAAAATATTATTAACCAATAAAGCTGTCTCGCGGCTCGTCAACTCAAAACCCTGCAAGTCAGGCGAGGCAAGTGGCCGATTAGGAAAAAGCCTATCAGCCCGAAACGTATAAAGCCACAAAGCCCCCCCGACCGTAAAGGCAAGAATACCAAGAATAAAAACACCCCGTGCCGGATCATTGGCAAAAGCATGAACCGAGGTCAAAACGCCTGAACGGACAAGAAATGTTCCCGCAACACTCAATCCGAAAGTTAAAATAGCCAGTAATAACGTCCATTTGCGCAGATTATTGCGGTGCTGCGCAACAAGCGCAGAATGTAAAAAAGCCGTACCCGCCAGCCACGGCAAAAGCGATGCATTTTCCACCGGATCCCAGAACCAAAATCCCCCCCAGCCTAATTCATAATAAGCCCAAAAGGATCCAAGAGCGATACCAAGTGTCAAAAACACCCACGCCATCAGAGCATAGGGGCGCACCCATTTTGCCCAATCGCGGTGAAAATTTTTCTCACATAACGCCGCCACAGAAAAAGAAAAGGCAATCGAGTAACCAACATAGCCCAAATAAAGAAGCGGTGGATGGAGTGCCAAGGCAGGGTCTTGTAAAATCGGATTCAAGCCGCCCCCCGCATAGGGCGCCGGCCAAATCCGCGCAAATGGATTAGAGGTAAAAAGCGAAAAGCTAATAAACAAAACTCCAAGCATGGCTTGAATAGAAAGCGCACGCGCTTTTAAACAAAGGGGTAGCCCATAAGACCTCCAAGCCAAAATCGCGCCATAAGCCGCAAGGATGAGAATCCATAATAACATCGAGCCCTCATGATTGCCCCAAACACCCGCAATTTTATAAATCAAGGGCTTTGCCGCATGACTATTTTCAGCCACCAGATAAACCGAGAAATCAGAGCTGATGAAAGAGAATGTTAAAGCCAAAAAAGACCATAAAACAAAACCAAATTGCAATAAGGCGGCTGGTTTTGCCAACGCCATCAAGCGCGGCTGGTTTGTATAAGCTCCATAAAGGGGGATGCATGATTGAAAAAGAGAAATCACAAACGCTAGAATAAGGGCAAAATGACCAGACTCAATAATCCCAGACTCAATAATCATTAAGTTTTTCCCCTTTCCCGCCTTTCTGGCCTTCCTCGCCTTTCCAGAGGTTGGATTTTTTCAACGCCTGTGCCACTTCAGGCGGCATATAGTTTTCGTCATGTTTAGCTAAAACCGTACGCGCCTCAAATAAGTCAATAGTTGCAAAAGCCCCTTCCACCACCACCCCTTGACCTTCTCTGAATAAGTCGGGCAACAGACCCACATAGCGAACCCTTATATCCGCCCTGCCATCCGTCACAATAAAACGATTTTCATGACCAGTTCTCATCAGGCTATCTTGTTTGACAAGTCCGCCAAGCCTCATCACTGTGCCGATCTCAACGCGCTGGTTGGCAATATCACCGGGGGCGCGAAAATAAACAAGATTATCTTCCAGTGCCGTCAAAGCGAGTGCAATCACACCCGTCAGCATGGCTAATCCTACAAGTAAAAGCGTCAAGCGGGTTTGTTTTGGTGTCATATTTTCTCCTGCGCTTTTATAGCTCTTTAAATCACCAAAGAAAAAGCTTCATCTTGCCGCAGGATTAATTAATTTTGACCCAGTTTCAAACGCTCTAATTTGCTGCTCGATAAAAGACTGCCAAGATGAATTACCTTGCGCCTTTGAACGACTTTTAAACCAATAGGTGCGCGCCGCTTTTATATTGTTTTCTTGCGCGGCTAAAAGCCCCTGATAATAAAGAACAAGATGATTATTGGGTGCAAGCTGCGCCGCGTTGCTAATCAATTGCTGCGCCTTGGCACTCACCACACCATTATCCAAATTAATTTGTGCGGTGAGCTGTCCCAAAATTGCCTCTTGGTCATCAGGTTCAAAATAAAGAATATTTTGCCAAGCTTCCAATGCAAAAGCCGGGGCGTTTTGGCGTGCGCGGATACGCGCTAACAACCGCCAACCTTCAAGATCATTTGGCTTACGCATGAGGTTTTGTTCAAGTTTGGCAATAATGGCGGGAGACGGTAATTTTTCTAGCGGTCCGTCAAGACGCAAATTGAGGGGGAAATCTGGCATGCTCGGATTGCCAAGAAAAAGATAAAGCAGTAAAGCGGAAATGGGAACGCCAAAAATAGCCAGCACTAAAGCAAGCTTCTCGGCGCAGGCTCTAAGCTTGAGCTTCCATAAGGGGTACGCCAGAGGCACGCTTCCTAAAAGGGATAAAAATATAAGTGTTGCGAGTGTTGTCCATGTCATATTTTGGCTTACCTTACTCCTTATCGAGCCTTACCAAGCTGTTTTTCTAACCATTTTGCAAGAACATATCAGGCTTAACAACAAAGAAAAGGCAAGTAGGACAAAAAACACTATTTAGAATATTATGCAGGCGGTAGCCCAAGACGCAGAACATGTAAGTGCATCCTAATGATCCCTTCAGAAAGACTGCCCGATTGTGCCGTTATGCGCACAGGCGTATTTGCATAATAAGCCTGCGGTGCGCCCGTGACCCCGATATTTGTGGACTCTTTATCGCCGCCAATATAAGAGCCATAACGTCCCGCATCAGCGCCAACCCCGCACCGCCATTTTTGACCCGATGGCAATGGCATCAACACCCGTGCTGTTATCCCAAATACAAGGTCTCTGTCTTTAATCACTAAGCTTGTGTCATTGAAGTCTCCGCTCACAATTTGATGGTCTGCCTTTACCGTGACAAACTCGAGACCGTGTTCAGCACCGCCCACGACCATCCAAATAGAGCCGGTGAATATTTTAAGCTGGGCAGAATTTTGGTCCCAAACACGCCACCCCGCTTGCGGCACCAAAAAAGTCCAAGCACCATCAACATAAACAGCCATATTTGAACCCTGCCCTATCCAATCTCCCAGTGGTGTTTTGGCTAAAATATAGCTATCACCAGAGGCCGGGTTTTGCGGCGGCGTTGCAACATCCATTTCCAAAATGCGGGCTTGTACCAGCATATCAAGTTGGCGCAATGCCTCGTTCACAGTCACATGTTTTTGCGCTTGGTCGGGCTTTAAATAGGGCAGATTAAGTCGGGGCGTTTTCATCGGAACCTCATTCGTTTTGAGTTAGTAATTTATTATAAAAGTTGAAATCGTGCGCGAAACCCAGCTATGCCTTGCGAACCAATTTGAACAATATGTCCATATATACTGCCCGTAGCGCGAGACTGAGTATCTTCATTTAACGGATAATCATAAAATGTTTGACCCACCTCCACCTGTTTGAAAGGGGTGGTGGCGGTGGCGGTTTTGAAAAAAGATAAACGATATTTTTCTGTCGTTTCACCGAGCGGAATCTCAGGCGCAAACCAATCATCGCCGCCTATTCGGCTTCGCCTAATCCAATTAACGCGCATGAAGCCATCTTGTTTTGAGACCGTCACATGAACAGGCGCATAAGGCTTATCGCCAATCCGGCGTAAAGGCAGCTCTATCGTCTGCCAGCCATATTGAGTGCGTGGCTGTCCAACAGGACCAACATGCACCGACACTTGATCACCAAGAGTATTGGCGTTCACAGGGAGCATTTGAACTGTTTCATCCAAAGCCACAATTTTTGCCCCTTGAGACAATGCGCCAGCCATAACGGCATCTGTTCCAAATTGACCGCGCAATAGCCCACTTAGCCGATAGGTCAAAGGCGCTATCAGTGTCGCTTTTTGATATTGGATAATTTCCCAGCCCAATGGCGTTTCAATAACGAGCTTGTTAGATCCTGCCAACACCTCGTCTTGTGTTCTGGACACCAATCTACCGCCATTTAGAACAACCTCCAGCCGCTGTCCTTTATCCCAGCGACCGGTAAAAGATTTTTGCAATGGCGTCAGCGTTTCGCCCATAGTCGCTGCGCGCGATAACCGCAATTGCCACCCGCCATTGATCGGCACAACATCGACTCCGTCACGCCAAGGGGCACAAAATGCCGCAATATAAGGCACTGATGACCCTTGAGCCGAAAAGTCAGGCAATTCCATAAGGCTAACTTCTGGGATTGGAAAAACCTTATTATTGAATTGCGGTGCCAATGTTTTTGTTTTTTGCGCTGGCGACACACCCGCATAAAGGGAAGGTTCTACGCCTTCGGCTTCAATTTCACGATACCCTAAATCCGTCAGTTTGGTAATCCGATAGGTTTTGTGCTGATATTGCAAAAAGTCGCCCGCTTTGAGGAAAGCATAATGAGGCGGCAGGTTTATTTGTAATTTTTCTCTAGCAATCCATAATTCAGCCAGCAGGCGGTCAACAATCGTTTGCGCCTGCGTTTCACTCAGAACAAGGGGGAGTTGAAGATGTAAAATATTGTCGGTTTTTTTGGCTTGGTCCGCACGCCAAGATTCGACAATAGCCACCTCATATTCCCCTTCTGCGGTCATATAAGAAAGACGTAATAATTGTGCAAGTGCGTCTTTTTCCATCCGAGTCTGTTTTAAGACGGGAAGATTATCTGTGACCACGTGTTCATCTTCAGTGACCGAAAATATTGGACGATCTTGTCGCCCTTTTAACCCGACTTCTTGTTCATTCACGCAAAAATCAAGAGAAAAAGCCTGCATAAGCGGCTCCAGTAATTCGCGCGGCGACAAGAGATCATTAACCAAATATCCTTCAATTGATCCAACGCCGCCATAGTAATCGATTTGCTGATGGGAAAGCCCCGAGACCAGTGCTTTTAAAGATATTGAAGATTGGCGTCCATTCAGCCAGTGCCCCGTTGCCCAAGACACACCATCGACCCAAATATCGGTGGCAAGCGGAAAAACCGGATAAGGACGCGCATCCCATGCCCAAAGAAAAAACTTTGAAACATCGATCATCGCGCCGCCATATTCTGGCGACACTGGATTGTTTTCTGGCACGGCCCAGTAATTTGCCCACGCCTTTATATGATTGCGCTGAATTTCATCATCGCGCTGACCCGTTGAAGCATAAGGCAAACCGCCATCACTGGATTTAGCATCGGGGAATTTATTTGGTTCATTGCTTCCCTTATCGACCGCCGGACATCCCAGCTCGGTAAACCATATAGGTTTGCTAGAGGCAACCCAAGCCGTCGGCGATTGCTCGCGCCCCTCAAAGCGCGGATAATGCTGGTTCTGCCACCAGCCGCGCAGATCTTTTTGGCGATGCACAAAAGGCTTATCCAGCGTATCCGTGATCGGGGTTCGTGTTTGCTTTTCGCGCGCTACTTCATCTTCATAATACCAATCATAATATTGACCTCCCTCAATTTGCGAGGGCAAATATGCTGGGTCATATATGCTTGTATAACCTGCTTGGGCATCAAGATGGATATGACCCTCGCGCCAATCCGATAAGGGTAGATAATTATCTATGCCGATGAAATCCGTTTCAGCATGCGCCCAAAACGCATCTAACGGAAAATCAAGATTATCCGTCTCATTATCATAAATAGCACCATATTCAGACCAATCCGCCGCATAGGATAATTTCGCCATGGGTAAATGGCGGCGCACGCGTTCAGCCAAAGCTATCAAATGGCGCGCAAAAGGGAAATCACCCGTGCCATCTGTCAGACGGCTCATGTTTTTAAATTCAGTGCCAAGCAGAAACGCATCAACACCGCCGGCTTGCGCACATAATTGCGCATAATGCTCAACCATATGTGCCAGGCCCCATTGGCTGCGCGCAGGGTTTTCAGAAGGCCCATAAAAAAACCTGTTCATAGCTTTATCAAGCTGTGCCGTATTCGGGCTCACTTGTGAACTTTGAATATATCCGCGCCACGGATAGGCCGGCTGACGGCTTTGACCCCCCACGCCCGGCCGCGTATTACTGCCCGAAATATCCATCATTAAAAAAGGGTATAACATCACCTTGAATCCGCGTTGCTTCAAATCCTTAATGGCTTTGACAACAGACAGATCGTTCGGTGTGCCATCAAACGCAGGACGCCCTTTATACTGGCTAACTTCTTGCGCATCCGGTCGGTGCAAACCGCTCACCGCCCAGATATAAGGTGCGGTTTTTTTTATCTTTGAAACCACGCGCGGTTTCATCGTTAGGTGGTCGGCACGCAAATCATCTCCAAACCATGTCACAACAAGCGATACCCATTCACATGACGGACAATTTTCTTGCAAATCATCAAGCGATAATTCCCAATCTGTTTTGGTGGCACTCAGGCGTGTGTTTTCAACCTGCGCGCGCCCTTTGCCAAGAGTCTGAATGACAATTGCAGGATCATATCCAAACTCAGTTGACCCCGGAATAATATTGACAGCCTTAACCAGATTACCGGCCTCTTCGGTTTGTGTAAAAACCTCAAAATTAAATTGCGGTATGCGATTGCCATAAGCTCCAATATCAACATCCTCGAACACAATATAAGCCAGCCCACGATAGGCAGGCGTTTGGTCAGCTCCCATTTTCTGCTGAATTTTAGGATTTGGATTCTGGTCTTTTGTCCCCTTATAGATTCTATGTGTGAAACTTGACAGATCCGTCACCACCCCATCAATCCATATTCTGCCAATATTGGCGATAGGGCCTTCACAAAGCGCAATGGCAAAACTCAAACTATAGGCATATTCTTTATGGACCGAGTCTGGCCCCGATGATTTGCCTCCCGTCTCATGGCGATGCACATGCTCTTGCACTTCACTTGCCCATAATAATTGCCCGCCAAGACGCATACGTCCATATAATTTTGGGATCACGCCACCTTGGCGTCCACGCAAGACGGGCATATCCGATAGGCGTCGCCCTTGGGTCGTCGGCACATTTTGGGTTGCCTCGACGGCCAGGTTAATGGCTAAACGCCCCCAGTCTGAATTTAAAAATTGCTGGCCATATTGTGCCGATGTAATAATTAAATCCGTCATGTGTCTTGCTGTTCATCAATAGGGGGGAAGCTGAAAATCCCGATTAAACGCCGTCGCCACCATTTTCCAAAACGGCTCTTAACAACGCCGCGCCCATGGGCGGCATGGATTAAAAACCCATCTTTTGCCAGCACGCCTAAATGACGCGCTGGTAAATCGGTGCGCATCCGAAACAACAGCACAGAGCCAGGCACAGGGCATGGAAGCGAAACTTCCACTAAATATTGCTTTGCCGCATGCCATAAAATTTCACCCTCGCCTGTGTGCGGGTATACTTCATAAGGCGGTACAGGCGGTGTGTTATACGGGAAAAAATGAGCATAAAGCCCGTAAATAAACCCCAGACAATCAGTGCCAACTTGCTTGCAGCCCGCTTGATGGCGATAGGGGGTGCCGACCCAAGTTTCTGCTTCTTTTATGATTTGGGCGGGTGCGGTTTGGTGGCTCATGAGTCTGTTGCTTTCACCAAAAGCTGCTTCGATGGAATATGCGGCATGCCTTGAAAATTAATCACATTTGAAAACTTTTGCCGACAAGTTGAAAATTGCTTATCACAGCCTGCTGTCAGCTCTACTGTGTCGCCAATGGCAGGTACAAGGGGCAATCCTTCCCATAAAACGAGCATGCGTTCACCGCCTTGAATGGCATCTTCACGAATGGTTGCCTGCGTGTCAGCCAGCGCACCAGAGGTAAATTTGAGCTGCCCATGAGTAAACATAGCATTTTCAAAAGCTGGCAAATTTGGTAGGGTAATTTTTCGCTGTTCCGCTTTTATAATTGAGCCGGTTGCATTCCATTTTGCTGCATCAAGAAAAACACGACATCTGCTATCGCCAAGAATGGCATCGCAATCATTTTGAAAAACCTTCCCGGTTTTTTGTTGCAGTGCAGCAACGGGGCCTTCCAAATTAACTGAGAATTTTTTGCCATGGCGCTGGACAGCCCCAAAATATCCGCGCGATAACAGTGTCGCATTGGATGGGTTTTGCCAATCGACCAACCAGAGATAAAATACGGCACCATCATAAGTGCCTTTTATTAAATCTGTTTCTGTCAAGCGTGAGCTACTGAGTATAGCTTGAATTTCCAAGCCATCGCGTGCCAAATCAGCACTTTGGTCGACCGCGCTACTAAGCATTCCGCCCTCGGCATGATGCAAGCAGTCTTGAAACAGGATATCTTCGTCATGATCGGTTAATCCAAGCGGAGCCGCGTTTTCGGGGTGAAGTGTCAGACAACGACACAGATGCGTACTCTCTTTTAAAAGAGCCGTTGTCAATGAGTTAGAGTTAGGTTTTGACATGTAATTTATTTCTGAGCCGTATTGTCTAGCCGCAGTTCAATCATGGGCAACGCGCTAACGCGCGCCACTTTAACATCCACCAGCTCCACCTCCAGACGGTCTGTATCGAAGCGCACGGGCACATCAAATTCAAAACCGGCCGTCACGACTTGGTTTTCTGTTACCGCCTGAACAAGAGTAATATGCCCCGTCATCGTATCTATTGAATAGTCGCCTTGTGCCAATGCGACATTATCAACGGCCACTTTCACGCTTTTGTCACGCGGCTTGGTGATAAGTCTCTTGGTTTGGTCTGGAACGGCACCATATGTTTTTTGCAGAGCAAAAATATGATTCTCATCATCTATAGGCGCACAAATTTGATCTGTTGGGGCTGTTGTTTTATGCGGTGCACATGATTTACAATCCAACCAATCGCGCCATCTAAACCCGATCAGAGGCCCTTGTCTGGCTTCAAAAAAAGCCATTAAGTCATAAAGCTCCGCCAATGGGCGCGGGCCCGCATTAAGCTTGTATCTGCGGCGCGCCTGTTGCCAAGACGTGTTGCGTTGCTCGTATCCGGATGCCATTTGAATAATATCCGTTTTGCGCTCCAGCCCCGCAAATGACCCGAAGGTAAGGCGAGACGGAAAAATAATTTCATGAAAAGCTGGTTTAAGATTAATCATCTGCGCCTCACATATTTTTCATGCCGCGTACCACAGTGCGCGTCAGGAGTGTCACCAATTGTCCTTGGCTTTTGTTAAAACCGGCATTCCTTGATTGCGGGTAAATGTCGATTTCATTCGCCCTTTCATAAGAAGGTCTAGCTTCGGTTTGTTTTGATAACTTCCCTATGGTTTCCCAGCGGCGCAATAAGAGGTCTATAATTTTGAGCGCGTTAGTCGAACGCTGGTCAAAATCTTTGAAATAAAGATTCCAATCTTTTTGAAGTTGCAGTCCAAACTTGACTATCTCAATTTGTTTTTTTTCCAAAAAAAAGATATTCTCGCGCGCATTTTTAACCGTTTTATCTGCGGCATTTGCGGCTTTTGCCAAATTTTCCATAGCAGTGCGTTGTGTCATATTAGGCGTCTTTATCAAAAATTTCATCGGGGTAAGAGGTCATCAGCATCTGTAATTGCTGTTTTGTCAAAGCTTTGTCGGATTGCTCATCAGAAGCAAATAAACACATTAATTCTGCGGGCGTCATGCTCCAGCAAGCTTCAAGAGATAAACCATGCCGCACGCCAGCACTGAGCACTCTGTCCCATGGAAAATCACTTTGGGGCATCATGATTATTTGTCACAAAAGCGCGTTCAAGTAATAATGCCGCTATGCGCATGGCCGCATCAAATCCATCACGCACATCCATTTTCTCAAGTGCTGGACCGCTGCGCCCAAAAAGCCCCGCTTGTAAAATATTTTGAACATCCGTAGCCGACAGCCCCTGCTGGGCAAATTGACGGGTTAAGGTCAAAATATTTTGATTGTCATATAAAGATTCTAAATAAGCCAGCGCCGATAAGGTGAGGCAAAGCCGATAGGCTTTATTGTTGATAACAGCCCCGACTTCGCCGCGGCGCGGGTTTATAAAAAGAGGTTTTTGGAACACAGGCTAAGAGCTCACAAAGCTAATTTGCGAGGCAGAATTCAAGGCAATTCGCCATGTCACTTCACCCTGATAGTCGCCCGCATAAGTCAATTCAGTTAGCAAGAAACCGCCTTGTAAAGTGCCAAAGTCTGGCAAGATAACCTGCCATGAGGCGACCGTAGCTGCAAAAAAATTTGATCGTACCGTCTCATCGGCTTGGATGTTTTTAAAGACCCCTTCTCCCGCCACATGCAAGGTGCGCACCCCGCCCCCTGATAAAAGTTCCTGCCAATGGCCAACCGACGCGCTATCTGTTATGTTGATCGGCGTAAGATTAAAATCCAGTGTCCGTGTTCGAAGCCCCGCGACTGTTTCATAGCCGTTTTGTCCGTGCAGTTTAAGGAGTATGTTTCTTCCAAGCTGTGCTGTCATGAAGTTTCCTTTATAAAAAATATACTGGCGTCATGCATTTTGTGTCAGCGCGTTAAATTTAAGCTGATGCTGGTTTAAACGCGTTGGCGTATCCTTACGCATCATCAACATTTCAAACTGCATCAAAAGCATTGTGGCGTTTTCAAGCGTTGGCTGTGCCAGATGAAATAATTTATGCACGCGATTCGCAATATGGTCGCCTTGCGTAAAATTATGCAAATCAGACCAAACAGAAAACTGGAATTGATGGCGAAAAAGATCGTCTGCATCTTCTGCATGCGTTTGCAGATAATCGAACTCAAGTCTTGGCAATGCGGCGCGTGGGCCCGTCACTTTTGAAAAGAGCGGTGCCAATAGCTTATCGCTTCTGAGAAGATCAAAAAGGGCATTTTGAACACCACTGCTAATAAGAAGGTTATTCATCACGATCTCCTAAGAAAGTTGACTTCGTTCTTCACAAAAACATTCCTGCCATCGGCCTCTGCCATCTGGGTCATGGATGAAATGCACCAAATATATGCGCGCGCCCAAAAGCAGACGGTCGCCGGACATGACATTGCTTGGTTTTCGAAACTGAAGCTGATGGGTAATTTTTTGCTCTTCAACGCCGGCTTGCAGACGCAATCTTAGCGGTGTTGACTTCATCCGCGCCCAAACGAATCCATGCGGTATCCAACTAGCTGATTCAGAGTGGACATCAAGTTTTTCATGCATGAGCTTTAATCGGCGCGATGAAAACAAACGCATCACAGGCGAATATCCCGATAGGGTTGCATCAGGGTTTTAACCGATTCAGGCACTTGATTAGAATGACGCATGGCGTGCCAATCGCCTTGTTCGTACCAGAAGCTCGCAAGCTGGCGGATAGCCAGACGCAAGGGGGCGGGCACATCTTCTGGCGTATCGCCGAAGCCTGCTTCTAATGAAACTAACACCCCTAATTTGTTTCGCTTTGGGGCGGGCCATGAGCGTCCGTTTTTAAGGAAAATGGTTGGCGAGCGAATTCCAAGTTCTGACTCATAAAGTGCCTCATCGATTTGTTGACGGCTATTGCCGAGCAAAAAAATTCCGTTAATGCTTTTGACGGGGTAATGGGGAAGGCTCAAACTGCTTGCATTTTTAGGCCATGCATTCAGGATGAGATCCCATGTCTGGGTTATCAGTCGGCAGCCGGTTTGCGCCTCGACCACGAGGCGCGCCGAGGTAATCAGCGTTGACAGAAGTAGGTCTTCATCTTCTGCCAATCTGATATCCTCGCGCACCTGCGCCATGCTGACCGGCTCGATGGCCGGGATTTTTGTGATCATACTCAGCATTTTAAGCAGCTATTTTAAGTCCACGTAGTGCCGCAAAGTCTTGAATACCGCCGCCGATACGCCGAACGGTATAAAACAGCACATAAGGTTTTTTCGAATATGGATCGCGCAGAACCTGCGTTCCCATATTATCCACGATCACATAAGCACTCTTGAAATCACCGAACAAAATAGGCACTTTGCCCGCTTGAATGTCAGGCATATTTGCGTCTTCCAAGACTGGAAAGCCCAACACGCTAGGTAATTGGTCATGCGCCGAAGGCGGTGACCAGATATAGCTCTTATCACTTGTACGTAATTTACGAAGCGCCGCCATAGTTGACTGGTTCATCAACCAATGGGCCTTTTGGCGATAATGTGTTCCTAAGTGATAGACCAGATCAATCAGCTTATTTTCTGGATTACTTGCTGGTAGTCCGGTTGCATTGCCAGATTTAATAACGGATAGCTTATTCCAAGTTCCTGTTCCGTTGACTTCCTCATCATAAGACAAAATGCCCTTTGGTGAATTGCCTGTATTGCCTAGAATAAATGCTTCTGATTCTTTTGCGCCAAAAGTCATATTGATGGCTTTAAAAAACCAATCTTCTATATCGATTGCCGCATCATTAATCAGGACAGAGGTTGCAGCGGGGCAAGCATGGAGTTCATGGACGGGTATTGTCAGCTCATTAAATTGAGCTGTATCGGTCATGTCTCGGTCAGATGTTTCAGAAACCCATGCGGCTCCCATATGCCCGTTTTGGTGTAGTTTTCTGTAAGTTGTGCCGCTACTAATATGCACAACGGAGGCAAATTTACGCAGGACAGAAACCGACTCCATCACAGTAGAAATATTTTTATCCAAACTTTGCGGCACGAGATAGCCGCCATCTGGCTTAGAAGTAACATTAAATGCACGTTGTTCTAACGCATGCATTGCTGAGGCGTCACCTGTTTTCAAATAGGCACCAAAGGCAGCTGTTTGGTGGCCTTTTTCAGATGTGCCTTCAAATTTTTGTGACAGGCGCGGGCGGTTCAAATCTTGCGATAACGAGCTTATCGTCTGTTCAAGCCGATTAACCTTTTGTGTTGTTACGACATCTGCGGTTTGGCGTTTTTCCATTTCCTCAAGCCGCTCATCATTGGCTTGTTTAAAGCTTTCAAAAGCACGATTTAACTCGTCCAACACAAAATGCGTATCCTTATTTGTCAGTGCTTCTGATTTATTAAATACATGCGCATGCTCAAGCGGCATGAGCTCATTTAAGAGTTCTGGGTTTTCATGGTCCTCGGTCATTTTTTTTCCTTTTTATTATCAACGATATGATGAAGGCGCAGGCGTGAATTGCCTTATGCGCCGTGTTAAAGACGCGATACTGGGTAACTCGATTTTTTTTGTAATAACGCGGGCTGCTGGTTGCATCGGAAATGTCACAAAAGATATTTCCAGCAAATCAATTTCTTTAATGTGGCGTTGTTTCATTTGCCCTCGCACAGCCTTGAGAACACGAAACCCGATAGAGAGACCATCGAGTGCCCCGACCTCAATAAGCGCGGCCAAATCTTTGCCATAATGTGAACGGATAGCGATGTCGCCTTCCACCCAAAGTCCCTTTTTGGTAGAGATAATTTTTTGCCAACACCCGACAGGCTTTGTGACGTCGTGGTGGTAAAGCATCTTGATTTGTTTTGGTGCGCGGTTTTTTAGACATTGGTCAAAGGCCGCTTGAAAGACGACATCGCCAGCTAAATCAACGCGATTAAATAGGCTTGCATAACCTCTAATTTTCATTTTTATTTTTTCTCTTTTTAGGCAGCACATCGCCGCCATCAACTGAGCCATAGCCTAAGGCTGCTCGTTTTTCATTCATGGTTAAAAAGTCAGCATCACCAATACGTTGCCACAAACGCCCGCGCTCTTCTGACAAAGCAGGAATTGCATTTAAGTCGGGAGAAACCACCAAATTCGTCTCTTTTGTCTCGGCCAGCCATTTCCCAAATGCGCGCGTGCAACGGTGAACCATAGGCAATACAGTTTGGCGCCAAAAAGCCCGATTGGCTTCAGCATAATTGGCATAAGTATTATCCCCCGGTATCCCCAAGAGCATTGGCGGCACTCCAAAGGCAAGGGCTATCTCGCGGGCGGCTAGGTTTTTAGCTTCGATGAAATCCATATCCTGCGGCGACAAACTCAAGGGTAACCAATCAAGTCCGCCTTCAAGCAGTAGCGGCCGCCCGGCATTTTGAGCACCTTGATAATTTTCTTCAAGCTCCGCTTTAAGCCGCCCAAATTGCTCTTCGGTCATGTTTGGCGCACCCTCCGGGCCTTTATATAAAAGAGCCCCTGAAGGTCTGGCCATATTATCAAACAATCCTTTATTCCATGCACTTGCTCCATTATGAATATCAATACTTTTGCCAGCTACCGCCAGCGGGCTGATACCATAATGATCATTGGCCGGATGAAACAAACGATGGTGAAAAATTGGCGACGCACCATCAGATGGCAAAACATATGATATGGTGCGCCCATCCAATTGATAATCATATGCTGTCGGCCAGCCATTATCATCCACGCGGACGCTCACACGGTCAGGGCGCAGAGCAAACAGCGCAACCGCGCGTCCATCCTCCACCACGCGCTCTATAAAAGCATTACCAGACACCTGTAAATAGGCATAAATTTTCTCTAAAAAGTCTGGCAAAGATTGCTCTTTATTGGGGTTCTCCAACAAATTCAGCACGGGGTGCGAGGTCACTTCTTCGCCGTTTTCAAAACATCGTAGCGGCACAAAAGCGCCCGCTTCGCTGATCATGCGAATACAGCGATAAGCCACAACATTTTGCTCAAACCCGTTTTGTGCCAAGCTGAGATAATCACGCCCTGACCATTGTGCTGTATCAAATTGATTAAAGGATAGCAGGGATGTTGTTTTGAGATTTTTCATTTCGATTTGCGGGTTTTGTTTTTTTTGGATTGCGCTTTGAAAAAAAGTTTTAAGGTTCATTTTAATTCCGAGTTTAAATTCTTCGTATGGCCGGTTTGGCCTGTGGTGTTGAGTGCAATAATAGGTCTGTGACGCCCCAAACGAGGGCATCCATTCTATCTGGGCTTTTTTTTCCGCGCCCATTATAACGATACATTTCCTGTTCCAATTTACTAAAGACGCCAACATGATGTACGCGTCCGCGTTCATAAAGCGCAGCGACAGGTTCGGCACGCACCAGTTTGGCGCGGGTTGCTCTGACGGCTCGATATTTGATATAGGGCGCTTGTCTAATGATAATCTCGCGCACAAGGTCTCCGCCTTGATTAATTTCAGCGATTAACCTATCGGCTTTATAATAGCGATAAAGGTCGATTATTTTCTTGGCCCATCCAGCCGGAGACAATCCCCTGACTGTTTCGTCAGCCAAAATATAAGCATGTTCTTGGTCGTCCGCCCCCAAGACACAGATGCCACAAGCATCGGCTTTTGGACCGGTTATGCTAGGCGGGTCGACAGCAATGATAACGCAACTTAAGTCTGGTTTATTTTCAACCCGATTTTCACTAATCAGCTCATAAGTCCATAGTGCTCCGGTGACATCTTCGACAAGCTCGGCGTCAATCTCTTGTCTTCCAAGCCGTGTGCCCGCATAACGCGCCAGCAAAGCCTCCATAAAGCCCGGTGCTAAATTTGCTTTATTCGCCATTGTTGAAACGCGTGTAACATGACATGTCGGGTCAGCCATTAGCTTTTTCACCAGAGCCGACGGTCGCGGTGTTGTTGTGACCACTTGGCGCGGCGTTTTGCCTAGCCGCAAGCCAAATTGCAGCATATCCCAACATAATTCATCATAGCGCCACTTACATAATTCATCGCACCAAGCAGCATCAAATTGCGGGCCGCGCAATTTGTCGGGATGATGAGCCGAGAAAACCTGTGCTCTGGCGCCGTTTGGCCATACTAATAATTGTCGGCTGGCGATGAAGTCGGGGCGCATGTCTCGCGCCGCAATACTGCGCAAGCCTGATGGTCCTTCTATCATCACCTCTCGAACGGCTAGAATGGTCTCTCCGACAAGCGCGATTTGTCGATATTTTCCGGCTGTTAACGGCGTTCGTCCCTCGACAAGATGCCTGACCCATTCTGCCCCGGCGCGGGTTTTTCCGGAGCCGCGCCCGCCAAGAATGAACCAAGTCATCCAATTTCCCTGCGGCGGTAATTGGTCATCGCGCGCCCAAAACCGCCAGTAATGCATCAGAAATTGCAGCTGTTGCTCATTCAGACTTTCGAGGAACGCTTGTCTTGTCGTTTTCGGCAAGGAGGCGATCGAGCGCAGTGTCAAGTTCGGCAATAATTTCTTTTTTGCTTTGTTTGTTGGGACCAATTTTTGACTTTAAATTTTCTTCACGTTGGAAAAGTAAATTCATTGAACGAATTAACACATTTAAAACCTTGGTATATCTTTCCAAAGCCTCTGACATATTTTCAGCATTATCGGGTAAGCTGGCTTCAAGTTTAATCAGGTCGTCTGTTAATGAGGTTTGTAATTGGTTTAATTTGCCCAAAGACAAAGATACTCCCGAAGCGGAAAGCTTTTTTTTACCTGACGGCATTGTTTGAAACGAAGATTTTTGAAGCGAGGTTTTTAAAATGAAGATTTTTAGGTGAAGAATCTTTTATTATTTGATTATGGCACGGAGACTAACATTAAGCGTCACCCTTGTCAATTATTTTATTTATTTATTTCAGTAAGTTACTGTATTTTGCGGGTATATTTTGCGCAAATATGAAATAATTAAAAGACTTAGCTAGGTGCATTATTTTTAAAAAATAAATCTGAAACGACATAATTTTGTTTCTCGCCTTGGGCATTTTTTTCCGAAATGCACCGTCCTTTGACACTGACGCCGCCCTTATGGACACTATGGTTCATTTCATGAAGTGTTTTATTTTCCCAAAACCTTTCTGGTGCTTGTTCTAAATTTGATTTTTTGACCATGCCGCATCATATCATTTCAGCGTGTGAAGGCAATTTTCAAAAATTACAATGTATCTTATTGTGTTTAGCGTTAAGCCTTGAAAAAAAGAAAATTAAAAGCTAATTTGCGTACAGTTTTGTAAAGATAAAGCAAAGACATGGCTCAACATTCATCTAAAGGCGCACGCTTTCAAGCGATTACGGGAAACCGTCTGGCTGATGGTGAGGTTGTCTATTTTTCTCAAACGGGAGAATGGGAGACCGATTTTTTAAAAGCCGAGATTATGGACGGCGAAGAGGCTGTTGGCACGCGCCTTAAGCAAGCGATGCCCCACGATATAGAATTAAAAGTCATTGGTATTTATCCTTTCGAAGTCAAACAAGAAGCGGCTGGTTTTTCGCCCATAAGCGTGCGCGAGACCATTCGAGCCGCAGGGCCAACAATTCGTAAAGACTTAGGTAAACAGGCGGGGATGTAATCATGTATCGTTACGATGAGTTTGATCATAAAATTGTAAATGACCGCGTCGCTCAGTTCCGTGGTCAGGTTGAGCGGCGCATAAAGGGCGACATCAGCGAGGATGCGTTTAAGCCTTTGCGTTTGATGAACGGTCTTTATCTACAACTTCACGCTTATATGTTGCGTGTGGCTATTCCTTACGGCACGCTGAATAGCCGTCAGATGTTCAAGCTGGCTGATATTGCCGATAAATATGACCGCGGTTATGGTCATTTCACGACTCGCCAGAATATTCAATATAACTGGCCGAAGTTACATGAAGTGCCAGATCTTTTGGCGGCACTTGCGGAAGTAGAAATGCATGCCATTCAAACTTCGGGCAATTGCATCCGCAATGTGACGGCGGACCAATACGCTGGGGTGATTGATGGTGAGGTTGAAGACCCTAGAGTGATTTCAGAGATTATACGCCAGTGGTCGACATTTCACCCTGAATTTTCTTACCTTCCGCGCAAGTTCAAAATTGCTGTTACCGCTCATGAGCATGACCGTGCGGCTATCCGTTTTCATGATATTGGGATTGTTTGCGTTGAAAATTCTACGGGCACGCGCGGTTATGAAGTGCATGTTGGGGGCGGTTTAGGGCGCACGCCTTTTATAGCTAAAAAGCTACGTGATTTTGTTCCTGCGTCTCAGTTACTTGCGTATTTGGAGGCGGTGATGCGCGTTTATAATATGATGGGGCGGCGCGACAATTCTTATAAGGCACGGATTAAGATACTTGTTCATGAAATTGGACAAGAAGAAATGGCAAGGCTTGTGGAAGACGAATTTGCAAAGATTGATGCCAGTCAAGTGCTTAGCGTGCCCAAAAAAGAATTGGCGCGTATTGCTGCCTATTTTGCGCCCCCTGCTTATGAAGAACAAGCTGCAAAGAATTTGGATTTTCAGTCAGCTTTGGCGGAAAATGCAGAATTTAAACGATGGTTTGAAATCAATATTGTTGCCCATAAAATTTCTGGCTATGCGATTGTGAATATTTCGTTAAAGCCGATTGGCGGCATTCCCGGAGATGCCAGCTCGGAACAAATGCGCGGTATTGCAGACATTGCCAAAAGCTTTGGGATGGATGAGATTCGGGTAACGCATGAGCAAAATCTTGTTTTGCCGAATGTGAAGCTAGAAGATTTAAAAACTGTCTATGACCAATTAGAAGCTCTTGACTTGGGAACAGCCAATCATGGTTTAATCAGCGATTCTATAGCCTGTCCGGGGCTAGATTATTGCGATCTTGCCAATGCCCGCTCGATTCCCTTAGCGCAGGATATTTCCACGCGCTTTGCTGATCTTGACAGGCAAAAAGATATTGGCGAGCTAAAAATTAAAATTTCAGGTTGCATTAATGCCTGCGGTCACCACCATGTCGGGCATATCGGTATTTTGGGTGTAGATAAAAAGGGTACAGAATTTTACCAAATCACACTCGGTGGCACCTCGGATGAAACGGCCGCCATTGGCAAGAGCACAGGGGCGGCATTTACCGAAGACGAAGTTTTGGATGCCATTGAAACCATTGTGAATACTTATGTTGCTTTGCGCCAAGGCAAGGAACGTTTCCTTGATACTTATCGCCGTGTTGGTATTGAGCCATTTAAGGAGCGACTTTATGCCCCTCATTAAAAACGGCGAATTTAGCGATGATGTTTTCATTCGTATTGAAGACGAGGACAGCTTACTTGAGGGGGGAGGGCTTGAAGGGGGCGTTGAGGGCGCGATAATTGTTTCGTTTGAGCGTCTTAGGACGGATATTGAAATTTTGAAAGCGCGTAGCACACCTTTGGGCGTTTTACTCAAGGCAGATAATCAGGGCAAAACCAAATTAGGCGAAGACGTCCGCGCGCTTGCGCCTTATCTTGATATGCTGAGTGTAATTGCCCTTGAGTTCCCAACTTTCCGCAATGGGCGCGGCTATAGTTCGGCGCGTATTTTGCGCGATGAGATGAAATTCATCGGAGAAATCAGAGCTATCGGCGATATTGCTTATGACCAATGGGCCTATATGGCGCGTTGCGGGGTGGACGCTTTTGAGGTGCTGGACAATGTCTCACCCGAACAATTCCGCCAAGCTATGGATGAATTATCAGACATTTATCAGCCAGCTTCCGACCAGCAAACTGCTGTTGCGTGGCGCAGATAAAACAGCAAAGAGTTTCACAACGCGTTTTCAAACAAATTTAAATTACCCTGTCTTAGCATATTGGGTTTAGCGTAGTGGGTTTAGCGTAGTGGGTTTAGCGTAGTGGGTTTAGCATTTTCATATCTATTTTTGGCACGCCACCCTTAATGCTATCGGCAGTTAAACGTGCCGTGGCATGACAAAGCGTCCAGCCCAGCGTTCCGTGTCCTGTATTGAACCATAGGTTTTCATAATCATTACTTTGGCCAACGAGCGGCGCACCATCTGGCGTCATCGGTCTGAACCCTGCCCATGGCTCCCCATTTTGATAATGCGCAGCTTTAGGAAACAACATATTCATCCTTGTTTCAATAGCCCTAATGCGTTTTTTATCTATGCCTTGCCGCATGCCGATTTCGGCATATCCTGCGACACGCAATCGTTCGCCAAGCCGCGAGATAACCAAACGCTGTGATAAATCAGTTAAAGAGGCTTTGGGAGCATGTTCAGGATCTTTGATGGTAGCTGTCAAAGAATAGCCCTTAATTGGGAGTATCATAAGGGAAGTGCCAAGTTTGCGCCCAAGCTTACGACTGGCTGTACCGGCGCATAAAATAAAAACATCTGCTTTCATTTCACCTCTTGATGTCTCGGTGCTGATAATGCTTTTTTTGTTTAAAATGAAGCCGTTGACTTGAGTGTTGCAGATAACTTTGCCGCCTTGAGCTTTAAACGCTTTTGCAAGTTTGCGTGTAAACAAAGCCGCATCGCCGCTTTCGTCTGCTTTGCCCCATAGAGCAGCCCTTACATGACCTTGCTTAATAGCATGCGTTAATGCTGGTTCTTGAGCCATCAGTGCCTCGGCTTCGAGCCACTGCACCTTTGCGCCTTGTTGTTGCAAGACTTCCCGATGCGTTTGCAAGGCGGGGATATTTTGCTTTTGGCTCACCAACTGCAATATTCCATTTTGTCGGTCATCATAAGAGAAATCATCGTTCAGGCTTTGCCGCGTTTTTTGTAAACAAGCGAGGCTATATTGTGCGAGTTTCCAGTTTTGTATAATTGCGTTCCGGTATATTTCTGCATTACTATTTCGCCAAAACCGATACATCCACCGCCATTGGTGCAAATCAGCCCGCAACCGTACACGATAAGGTTTTTCTTTAAAAACTTGTTTCACCAAATCCCGAAACAAATGCGGGCGCGACCAAGGCGCGCTTTCTGTTACAGCAATTTGCCCACCATTAGCAAAGCTGGTTTCTAATGCGACATCATCACGCGCTTCCAAAACAGTGACCTGATGCCCGTCTTTTAGCAATTCCCATGCTGTGGTAATGCCCACCACGCCGGCGCCAATGACAATGACATGCATGATTTAATCTTTCTGAGGTGGTATAAAACGCTCTGCTTTATCCGAGGGGAGGCTTTCAATATAAGCGGACTGTGAAGGGAAGGCAAAGCCACTGCCTGCCTTTTCGACAATTTCTTTGATGGTAAAAGCAAGCTCCTGTTTCAAGGCGAGCCATTCCTCCCAATCCGTCGTGACTGTGAAGCAATAGACCATCATATCAATTGAACTATCATTAAAAGCATCAATAAAAATATGTTGCACGGCACGTTCATCGCTTACAAATTCATCATGCGCATTGAGCCATTTTGTAAGTTGTTCGATAATTTGTTTCATCTGTTTCACGCTTGTGCGATATTCCAGCCCGATTTTCCAAAAGATGCGGCGATGTTTCATGGTGGCATAATTAACCACGGCATAATCTGCAAACATATTATTAGGCACGGTCACGGCGACTTTATTGAACTGTCTTAGCCGGGTTGAGCGAAAGCCGATGCGCTCGACGGTTCCCTCGACGACGCCTTCGACGAGCACCCAGTCGCCGAGTTTAAACCGCCCCTCGACAAGAATGGAGATGCCGCCAAGCAGATTTTTAAATAGATCTTGCGCGCCCAGTGCCACGGCGACTCCAAACAAGCCTAATCCGGCGATGATGGGGGCAATTTCGATGCCCCATATTTGCAAGATAGTTGCCGCGCCTGTCAGCACGATACCGACACGGATGATTGTCAGCAACCAGTTGAGAATTTCTTTAGAAAGAATGTCTCGTGCCTTTTCAAGTAATTCAGAAAGCGGTATGACAGCTGCATAAAGAGACCAAAATATGCCTATGGCAATCAGTGTCCGCAAAGCTTTATCGGCCAGCTCATTTGAAAGGCCAGTAAGGTTGAGGAATTCCACCCCAAAAAAAGCCCCAAGAATTAAAAAGAAAAACTGCAAAGGACGTTTCAAAGCATCGAGCAACAGATCATCAATATCGGTTTTTGTCTGGCTGGCATAGCGATTAAGCGTTCTTAGAACGAACCGTGTAAACAAGCCCCGCAGCACGGCAAAAATGAAAAAAATGCCAAGTGCCCCGATTAAATTCCCCCCGCCAATGCCATAAGCGCCTGCGTTCCAAACAGTCTTAACCAATTCCCATAATTCAGTTAAATTTTCCATAAGTTGTACCCTCAAGCCGCATCGACCGGTTCTTCCAGAAAATGCCGTCCTTTTTTATCTTCAATTTCGACCACCCACAAGTCTGGATCATATTTGATTTCTTTAGCAATTATCTGGTTGATTTTTTCATCGCCAGTCTGCAAATCAGCCAACGGCCGCCAACGGCGCTCGCCATCAAGTCCTGTAAAAGGAACATAAAGCCCAGAGCAACCTTTTAATGTATTGACGCGCACCATCACCGAGCCGGCCTCTTTATCGCCGCGCCGCATCACCATCACCATAGCGCCGTTGGCTTGCACACGGCGCATGAGAGCATTAATCCAGATTTCCGCCTTTAATCGCATGCATTTGATTAGCACATTCCTCAAAATAAATGCAAACAAGGACTTGCCGAACTGTGTTCGTAACTCTAATTTGAGTCTGCGCCTATTGGAGAAATAAATGTCACTTAAAAATCTTGTTGCTGATTTTGCTCTTTTTGACGATTGGGAAGAACGTTATCGTTATATTATTGAATTGGGTGCTCGTCTTAGCCCGCTCACGGATGGTGAGCATAATGGCATGAATAAAATATCTGGTTGTGTTTCTCAAGTTTGGCTTGTGAGCGAGGGCGATGCGGGTGCGTTACATTTTAGAGGTGACAGTGACGCCCATATTGTGCGCGGGCTTATTGCTATTTTATTGTTGCTTTATTCGGGTAAATCAGCGCCGGACATTTTGCAAATTGACGCAGCTGATGCGTTTGCAAAATTGGGGCTTGATGAACATTTGACTCCGCAGCGTTCAAATGGTTTCCATGCCATGGTCAGCCATATTCGCTTTGAAGCCGAAGCGGTTATATCCCATAGAAACGCTTGAGACGGCGGAGCGAGATTTTCAAGACAAGTTTTCCAGAACGTCTTGGCCATCCGAGTTTTTTTTCAGCCTTTTCTAGCCCCAACATTTCAAAGCAAATTAATTTCAGGATTTCCCCCAGATCATCGCCAACATAAGTCAAGGCCTTTTCGACACGCCGTGAAGCGTCAATAACACGGTCAGGCAAGCTTTGCCCACTTCGCGGCAGTCTTTTACCGATGAGCGGGCGACTTAAATCTACTGTCAAACGCTGAAATGATTGGCTCACCTCATAATCTGCACAAAGTCTTTCTGCTGCCGCGAGTTCGCCTTCACTAAACATAATGGAGCCTTGCCCATTATGTCGTCGCAACCAGCTTACAGGTGAGCCACTTATATTGACCATTTCTCCGGTGACATTTATTTCCATGTGCTGGTGTTGCGCCAAATATCCGCCCGGTTTATTTAAGCGGTAATAACGCTTGACGCCTGCTTCGGAAAGCACATAAAATCCTTTTCGTTTTTGGGATGCGGTCAGCAAATCCTGTTTGATAAAAAGCTCTATTGTGTCGGTGTTAAGTCGAATGACGGGTTTGCTCCATTTATTGCGTTTGACCATGACGCCATAATTATTTTTTTGCTGGCTAAATAAAAGAAAGGATTGCGGTTCGTTTAACCTACGCGCCATTTTAGTGAATAATTTTTCTTGCTGAGTACTTAACATGGATCATCATCCTTTGTAAGTTCGAGTGAGCGCGCCAATGCCATGACGCCCCATTCGAGGCATTCTATAGCGAGGTCATTTTTGGGTTTATCGCGTTCGCCTTCGACACGTTGGCACGCATGAGCCACGCTTGTTCGGTCACGTTTAAAGATTTTGCCAATAGTTGAGAACGACTGTTGGAATCCGATATGGCACAAATACTGAGAGACTTGGCGTGCATCTGAGACTTTTTGCCGCCCTCTTCTTTCATTCATAATGGCGCTTATTGGCATGCGGTAGATAATGCTGACATTGGCGATAACAATTTGAGCACATGCAGCGTCTCTCACTGTCTCAAAGTCGAGTTTTCGATGCCTGAGCAAACCTGCTCGTTTTTTCATACAAAATTGTCTAAAGTGTTGCATTCTTTCCTCCCATGTTAAAAATCAATTTTTGATTATTTTCGTAGGAAGTTAAAAAAATTCATATTCATATTTATATTCAATTGATTAGCGAATGTTACAACTGGAGATTGAATGTTTTAAGGTTAAAAAATTTGACCCTAATTGCATTTTTAGGCTTAACTTAAATTATGAAAGAACAAGAGGAAAAATTTTCCAAAATTTATCTGGCTCAATAGCCATTAGCCACGATTACACTGTATTTTTCTTTGTGTTTTACTCTATTTTTTAAGTTGCGTTTATATGCGCTTCACCATTAGTAATTTTTATTTTAAGGTGCAAAAATGTCAAAAAAGACTACTCTAGTTAAGAAAAAACTTGAAGCGGATAATGTTTTTACTGATACATTTCAACTTCCACACGAAATATCGCCCTATGTATCGGGTATAATTCCCGAAGCCATGCGCAGTATTAATGTTCTGCTTAATGCTCACGCCTTTGGTTCTGATCTATTTCAAACCCAAGCGCCACAATATGAAGATTGGATGATGTTGTTCATTCTTTTGGCTAATGACGCCGAAGGCAAGTCAACGGTAACCAAGAATTTTGTTGAAGTCACAGGGCGAGCCTATGGCACGGTGCGCGCTTCTTTGAAGAGATTTGAAGAAAAAGGCTATATTAGACCCTTACAAAAAATTGGCCGCGCCGAGCTTTATGTTCCGACTGACAAGCTCAAACGTGCGGTTAATCAGTGGGGGCGTCAATTATGGCCCTATATTGACAAACTCAATCACGCCAATCATTCACGCAGAGGGACTATTCAATAGCGCCATCTCATCGTATACTATTCTGCGTAATTTATTTGTACAAAAAATAGCAAATACGCGGATGGAGTTTCAGATGAGAGTCTTTAAGACGCTTGATGATTACACGCAAGCGGTTGGGGAAGAATTGGGAACAAGCCAATGGATGCTTGTCGCCCAAGAAACCGTTGATAAATTTGCCGATACAACGGGTGATGATCAATGGATTCATCTTGACCCTGCCCGTTGTTTGGAAAAGCTAAATCACGGCACAATTGCGCATGGTTATTATTCGCTTTCACTCGTGCCTGTTTTGGGCAAACAAGTATATAAAATTAACAGCGTGACCCGAGGCATTAATTATGGTGTTAATAAGCTGAGATTCCATGCCCCTATAGCTGTTGGGTCGCGTATTAGGTTACGCTCATTTTTGCAAGATGCGCGCAAGCGTGCGGGGGGTATGATGGTTACGCGGCTTGAAAAAATTGAAATTGAAGGACAAGCAAAACCTGCATTGACAGTGGAAACGCTTTCGCTTTATTACGAAGATTAGAGGTGCTTAAAACATGAATGATTCTAAAGTAAAAAAAACCAAAGAAGAGTGGCAAGAACAATTATCTTCTGAACAATATCAAGTCACGCGCTGTGCGGACACTGAACGCGCTTTTTCGGGGCCTTATTGGGACACGAAGGAGCGGGGTATTTATCATTGCATTTGTTGTGACAGTGCGCTTTTTAATGCGGCTGCCAAATTTGATAGCGGCACTGGATGGCCGAGTTTTTTCCAACCGATTGACAAGGGCTCTGTTGGGGAGGTTTTTGACGACACGCACGGCATGCGTCGGACTGAAGTTATCTGCCAGAGTTGCGATGCTCACCTTGGTCATATTTTCCCCGATGGCCCGCAACCGACTGGCTTGCGCTACTGCTTGAACGGCACAGCTTTAAAGCTGAAGCCAGAACAAGAGTAAATTCAAATCATCAAGTCATCAAAGCATGGATAATTATTTTCGAGCGGCACATTCAGCGCCTCATATTATGAAACGCCCGTTTACAGATGAACGCCACGGTATAAAGCGCGAGGATCCTTTTGCTTGGCTCAAGGATACTAATTGGCAAGCGGTTATGAAAAACCCTACAGCTTTGAATCCTGAGATCAAAGCTATATTAGATGCCGAAAATAGTTTTTGCGATGCGACAATGTCATCTTATGCTGATGTTCAAGAAAGAATTTACGCCGAAATGCGCGGGCGCATTAAAGAAAACGAAACTAGCCCAACGGCCGTTTGGGGGAACTATGCGTGGCTGAGAAAATATGTCAAGGGCGGCGAACACCCTGTGATTTGTCGTTCTGATAGGGACGGCAAAAATGTCACCGCGATAATTGACGGTAATAGGGAAGCCGAAGATAAAGCCTATTTTAAAATTGGTGCGACGAGCCCTTCGCCTGATCACACGCGTTTAGCATGGGCTGTTGACGTAAAAGGTTCTGAATATTTCACCATTAAAATAAGGGATATTTCGACGACAACGGATTTGCCCGATTGCCTGATAGATACATCAAGCTCAATGGCTTGGTCAGCGGACGCTCATCATCTTTTTTATGTACAAATTGATAAAAACCACCGCCCAAGTAAAGTCATGCGCCATCGACTTGGTACATCAGTAGCAACCGATAAATGTATTTATGAAGAAGTTGATTCTGGTTTTTTTGTTGACCTTAGTGCTTCTCGTTCTGGCGTTTATATATTCATTAATATTCATGACCATGAAACCTCAGAAGTTAGGTTGATTAATGCCCTTGCGCCCGACACTGAGCCGCGCGTGATGAAACCGCGCCAAACAGGTATCAAATATGAAATTGATCATGATGCTGCCCGCAAGCGGTTTACTATTGTGACCAATTATGGGGGTGCTGTTGATTTTCAAATCATGTGCGCGCCCGAAACATCCCTTGCGGATTGGTCTTGCTTGCAACCTCATCTGGCGGGCAGTCTTTTGCTAGATGCCATTCCTTATAAAAATCATCTGGCTATCTTGTCACGGGTAGAAGCTTTGCCGCGTATTTCGGTTATGTCTTACGCCTCAGGCAAGACGCAGGTACTCGAATTTGATGAAGCCGTTTACGCCTTAGATATTGAGGCAGGGTTTGAATATGACACGGCGCAAATGCGTTTCAGCTATAGCTCGATGGCAACGCCGAAGCAAGTTTTTGACTGCCACATGGAAAATGATGAACGCGTCCTTGTTCATGAGCGCATTGTTCCAAGCGGTCATAGGCGGGAAGATTATATTTGCCAAAGACGCTGGGCGACTGCCAAAGATGGGGCAAAGATTCCGATTTCTTTGCTCATGCACAAAGACACGCCCCGCGATGGCACAGCGCCGGTACTTCTTTATGGCTATGGTTCATACGGGATTACGATTCCGGCAGGTTTTTCTGGCAATCGTTTGAGTCTGGTTGACCGTGGTTTTATTTATGCTATCGCGCATATTCGGGGCAGTAAGGCTATGGGACATGACTGGTTTTTGCAAGGGCGGGGCAAAGTCAAGAAAAACACCTTTACGGATTTCATTGCGGCGGCGGAATTTTTAATTGAAGAAAGGCTTACTATGAAAGGCAATATTTCGGTGCATGGTGGTAGTGCGGGTGGACTGCTTGTTGGTGCGGCACTTAATCTTGCGCCGGATCTTTTCAAAAGCGGGGTTGCCGAAGTGCCTTTCGTTGATACCCTCAACACCATGTTGGATGAGACCTTGCCTCTCACTCCGCCTGAATGGCCCGAATGGGGCAATCCTATTAGCAGCGGCGAAGATTACGCCATTATTTCTGATTATGCGCCTTATGAAAATATTCGAGCTTGCGGTTATCCGCATATACTTGCCACGGGCGGGCTGACTGATCCGCGTGTAACTTATTGGGAGCCGACCAAATGGGTTGCGCGCTTGCGCGATATGCGCACCGATGATGGGTTGACTTTATTGCGCATGGAAATGGAAGCCGGTCACGGCGGAAAAGCTGGACGTTATAATCAACTTGACGAGCTGTCATTTGTATATAGTTTTGTACTCGCTGCACATGGAATGGGGAACTAGAACTTATGAATATCCAAAACTTAGCCCAATTGGGCTTTGACTCTGAAAAAATTACTGCCATGAATAGTTTCATTGACAGCACTTATGTTGATACTGGAAAAATTTCTGGCTATAGCTATTTGCTGGCGCGTCGGGGCGAGATTGCGCTTACTCATTGTTCTGGTCATAGTGCTATGGGCGATGAAGCTGAGCAAGGGCACGTGCTTACGCCGCAGAGTATTTTTCGGATTTATTCCATGACCAAGCCGGTCACGAGTTTGCTTTTCATGCAGTTGGTTGAGCGCGGAATGGTGGCACTGGAAGATAAGGTAAAAGATTATATTCCGAGTTTTTCTGACCCGCAGGTTTGGGTAAGCGGAACGACGTCCGCCTATACGACCAAGCCTGCGGAGCGAGACATTACTTTGCTTGATCTGATTACCCACCAAGCTGGGTTATCTTATGATTTTTTAGGCGAGCACCCGATTGACGCGATTTATCGTCGCAAGCAATTATCTGGGTCACGCAGGAGCACAACATCTTTAGCAGAATTTTGTGACCAGCTAGCCGCATTGCCTTTATTATTCTCTCCCGGCACGGCTTGGAATTATTCTTTTGCCCTCGACATTATCGGGCGCGTGATAGAGATTGTTACAACGACTTCACTGGATAGGGTCATGCAAGAAATGATTTTTGATCCTCTTGGCATGAAAGATACTGGCTTTAGCCTTCGTGGCGCGGATGTTTCGCGCCTGACGCATTGTTATCATCTTAACCCCAAAAGCCAAAAAATACGGATGGTGGATGGGGCTGAAAATTCAGATTGTTTGGACACGCCTTTACTCATCGGCGGGGGGGGGGGATTAGTCTCCACTCTTGGGGATTATTACCGTTTTTGCCAAATGTTCCGTCAAGGCGGAGAACTTGATGGCGTCCGTATTATCAGTGCTGATGAGATTGCTAAGATGCAAGTCAATCAGCTTTATAACGCTGGTGATTTGGCGGGCTATGCCACTGGTGCTTTTAGCGAAAATGGCGCAAGTGGCAATGGTTTTGGCATCGGTGGTTCAATTGTTTTAGATCCGTCAAAAACAGAGAATAGGTCTTCAAAAGGGAATTTTTCGTGGGGGGGGTTAGCCAACACTTATTTTTGGATTGATCCGACCCAAGACATGATTGTCATTTTCATGACACAGATTATACCTTCTGGCTGTTATCCGCTACGAGAGGAATTGGCGGAGCATATATATGGCGCCCTTATTGATTGATGGATTGATTGATTGATTAAAAAGTTGTCAAGACTGTCAGACAAGCTATTATCTTATGCAGTCTTATGGGAGAAATTAATGTCATTACCGAATTGTCTTAAGGACACATTGCGTTTGCCTGTTGTTGGTGCTCCGCTCTTTATTATCTCTGACCCTGCGCTTGTGACGGCTCAATGTAAGGCTGGAATTGTTGGTGCTTTTCCGGCTCTTAATGCGCGCCCGCAAAAGTTGCTAGGTGATTGGCTAAAGCAAATCAAAGATGACCTTGGTGCATTTGGGGAAGCAAACCCTGATACTAAAGTTGCGCCTTTTGCGGTTAATCAGATTTGTCATACGACCAATCCAAGACTGATGGAAGACATGGAAACTTGTGTTGAGCATGAGGTTCCGATTATCATTACGAGTTTACGCCCGCCCGAAGAGATTGTTGAAGCGACGCATAGCTATGGCGGTGTTGTTTTTCATGATGTTATCAATCTTCGGCATGCGCGCAAAGCTGCCGAGCAAGGCGTTGATGGTCTGATTTTAGTTGCGAGCGGTGCGGGTGGTCATGCAGGAACACTCAGCCCTTTTGCGTTGGTGCGCGAGGTGCGTGAATGGTTTGATGGAACGATTTTATTATCTGGTTCATTGGGTGATGGTTTTTGCATTGCGTCTGCGCAAGCGATGGGTGCTGATTTAGCTTATATTGGTTCGCGGTTTATTGCGACACGGGAATCGAATGCGGTTGCTGATTACAAACAGATGATTGTTGCGTCTGAGGCCAAAGATATTTTATATTCGTCATATTTTTCAGGGATTAAAGGGAATTATCTTAAGCCGTCGATTATTCGTGCTGGTATAGATCCGAGTTCTATACCTGATGCTGATAAATCGGTTATGGATTTTTCTGAGGTCATCCAGCAAGAACCGCCCAAAGCTGGTGATACGTCTGGTGGTTTGATTAAGGCTTGGAAGGACATTTGGGGTTGTGGTCAGGGGATTGGTTCGATTAAGTCGGTTGAGAGTATTGCTGATGTTGTTTCGGGTCTTGAGCGCGAATATTATGAAGCGGTTTCTGCTTTGGGTGCCAAGGCGGCTTTGTTGAAGTAGGTTTTTTTATTGAAGTAGGTGGGGGGCGTGCGCTTGTTTGAAGGGAGCAGGAAAATGGCTGGGGTGGTAGGATTCGGATCATACCAGAGCAACGCACACTGATAATACACGACAAAATCAATCAGATGAACAGTAACTTTTTGCATCGTCTGGAAACGTAATGTGGTGATACAATTGAAGTTTTATGAATCATCTTTTATAAAAAAGCTTATCCAGTTATGATCTATTTAAAGGAAAAGCCTATGTTTTACAGACAAAAAATATTGCTGGCGCTGATTGAGGTCTTTGGAGGGCGGCTTAAAAAACGTGATCTGCAGAAATATCTTTTTCTGTTTACCCAAAAATGTCAACAAGACAGAAGCTATGAGTTTGTACCATATAAATATGGCTGCTTCTCATTCCAATCTGATGCAGACCACAGGAATTTAATCGAAGCTGGGCATTTGATGAACGATGACGATTGGGTATTAAACGATAACGGCTACATGAACCAGCTCAAGAAAGGTGATGCTCAAAAAATTGAACTGTTTAAGAAACATTATAAGCACTTATCAGGAGATAGCTTAATTAAAGAAGTATACCGCGACTTTCCATATTATGCTATCAATAGCCGAATTGCTAATCGCTTAATGAATGATAATGAACTGGCATTTATAGAAGCTAGCCGCCCCTCTCAAACAGACCCATGCTTTTTCACAATCGGTTATGAAGGTCAGAGCTTTGAGCATTACCTGAACCGCCTAATACGAAACAACGTTAAGCTATTATGTGATGTCCGTCGTAATCCACTAAGTCGCAAATATGGTTTCTCAAAATCAATTTTGAGTAGTGATAGCCTGAAAGATCTGGGCATTAAATATGTACATATGCCTGAGCTAGGAATCGTTTCTGAAAAACGCCGACAACTCAAAACACAATCCGATTATGATAGGCTTTTTGATGAATATGATAAAACAACGCTGAAAGACAATCAGTCCACTTTGATAAATTTACGCACACTCGTCGAAAAATATAACCGCGTAGCCATTACTTGTTTTGAGGCAGAGCAATACCAATGTCACCGTGGACGCATTGCCAAGGAATTAGCCAAATTGCCTGATTGGGAATATCCAGTCGAGCATATTTAAGGAAAGCCATGCCTAGAGAACGCATTCTCATTGCTGTTAAAACCTATCCCACGCTCTCTGAATCACATGTGGAATTAGCATGCACTGCTGGATTCAGACAAGATGGCAGTTGGATTAGGCTTTTTCCAATTCCTTTTAGACTCTTAGAAAACGAACAGCAGTATAAAAAATACCAATGGATTGAAGCAGATATAGCGAAATCTAAAAAAGATAAACGACCTGAGAGCTATAATATAATCAACACTGATACGATCATTCCTCAAGAGAAGGTCTCTTCGGAACGTAATTGGGAAGCACGTAAACGTATTATTTTAGATAAAAATAAAATTTATACTAGCCTTTCAGAAGTGATTGAGGATGCACATAGTAATAAAATCTCATTAGCTGTATTTAAACCCACTTCTATCGAAGGATTCAAAGTCGCACATGCACCGAAAGAATGGCCACAAGATAAATTGAAGAGAGTGCTGGAAAGCATGAAGCAAACCAATTTCTTTGATAAATCGGACGATCTAGCTGAATTCACAATCATGCCTAAGTTACCTTATAAATTTTCTTACCACTTTAAAGATGAAAACGAGAAATCAAGTCAACTGATGATTGAGGACTGGGAAATTGGCCAGCTATATTGGAATTGCCTTAAGTCACATAATGAGGTCGAAGCACGTAAAAAGATTGAAGAAAAATATATGGATGATTTTGCGAGAAGCAAAGATTTGCACCTATTTCTTGGCACGACCTATGAACACCATAATAAAAAGGCGCCAAATCCTTATGTGATTATTGGCACCTTTCATCCGCCATTTGAAAAACAAGCCTCTTTATTTTAACGATGACTTTCAATATCCCAGTACAACCCGCCCTCAAAAAATTGAGACGGTAGCTCAAAACGTTTGAAGGTAGCTGGAAAATGGCTGGGGTGGTAGGATTCGAACCTACGCATGGCGATACCAAAAACCGCTGCCTTACCACTTGGCTACACCCCAACTGAGGGAAATATATAAAGCCTCACGCTTAATATATCTAGTTGTTTTGATATATTTTTTTAATTCCCTCGCGGAATCTCTAAAATACCCAAATGCGGTGCCGTCAGACTAGAAACATAGAGCTTACCGTCCATTTCCTGTACATTGGTCACAGCATAAATATCTCCATCTTTGGCATCTAATGCCATCCGCACAGACCCATCTTCGGCCAATAAAACGGCGATGCTGTGATTCAATGGAAAACTCGACCCAAAAACTGTCATCACTCGATAAACCACCTTGCGCCAAAAAGGTTTAGTCGACAAATCATCAAGCCCAGAGTCACGAACCTGCACAAGCGCAAGCCAATACCCGCCGTCCGGCGCCGCCGTGATATTATCTGGAAAGCCCGGCAAATTGTCTATAAAGGTATCTTTGCTACCTGCCTTAGAGCCCTTGAGCCAATAGCGTGTGACACGATGGCGTGTGGTTTCATTAACCAGCACATAATCCTCATCCTCTGATAGCACCACGCCATTTGCAAAGCCTAAATTATCCAAAACCAGATTCAGCTCTCCCGTTTTCGGCTGATAATTAAACAGCCGCCCTGTTGTGCTGGATTCGAATAAATAAGCGAGGTTATCCCCAATTTCGAATCTTTGTGAAGCATCAGAAAACCAAATACGTCCTTGTGCGTCAATATCGAGTGCATCGACAAATTTTAGTTTTGTTCCTTGGTAACTATCCACTAGGGTTGTTAGTTCATTGTCGGGGCTAAGAGACAGCAACCCTTTAACAACATCACAAATGATTAAATTGGCGTTAGCATCAAACATCATAGCCAGCGGACGCCCGCCTGTATTTGCCAATGTTTCGCTTTCGCCTGTCAGCTCATCAAAAGCAATGATTCGCCCATCATGAAGCCCCGTATAAAGACGGTTATCAGCACCGCGCGCCAACCCCTCAGGACCATGTCCGTTAACGGGAATAAGCCGCGCTTTAGAAAGAGCATTATTGTGTTCATAAGGCGGAATACCCGTAAGGACAGGCCCCGTTTCATAAACCACAGGCTGAATGGAGACAGGCCAGAACAAAAAAGCCAATATAATTGCCAGTAGTGTAAAGCTAGCATGTTTAATAGTTGTTTTTATTTTATTCATTGTTTTAACAATCCTTAGCTAGATAAGAGCTTAGCTAGATTAAGAGCTTAAATAATTTTCTGTTTCTTGAAAACGGCGTATAGTAGCGATAAGTTTAGACATCAACGCCATAGGAAGCAAACCTCTTTAAAGGGCAATTATGAACCAAATACCTTTTATACATGATCTTGAGCCAGTTTATGGCAAATGCCAACAGCTATCGCCGCTTGTCAGGCGTGTGACCTGTGAGAATCCGAGTGCTTTCACCTATACTGGCACGGGGAGTTTTATTATTGGCACGGGGTGCGTTGCTATTTTAGACCCTGGCCCGCATGACATGCGCCACCTTGATGCGTTGCTCGCGGCTTTATCGCCAGAAGAAACGGTCAGCCATATCATGGTGACTCATACGCATTCGGATCATTCGCCTTTGGCAAAATATTTAAAAGAAAAAACGCATGCTTTGATTTGCGGAGGCGAGGACAGACCTCTTCAGACGGCGGCACTTGATCCAGATCTGCCCGAGCTTGTTGCAGGCATCAAGCTTGAAGAGGCTGTAGATAATGACTATTGCCCGGACATTGTGCTAAAGGATGGCGACATCATTGCGGGTCATAATTGGACGTTGGAAGCGGTTTTCACGCCGGGTCATATTGGCAATCACTTTTGCTTTTCGCTTGGGCAAGAAAAAACTCTTTTTACGGGCGATCATATTATGGGTTGGTCAACTTCGATTATTGCGCCGCCAGAAGGCAATATGGCTGATTACATGCAATCGCTTGAAAAGCTATTGTTTCGGGATGATGTTTTACTGCGCCCGACACATGGGCCAGCTATAGAAGAGCCTAAAGAATTTATTCGCGCCTATATTGAACACAGACAAGCACGTGAAGAGCAAATTATAGCACAATTAAAGGCAGGCTTAAGTCAGATACAGCCCATGGTAGAGGTCATTTATGCAGATATTGACAAAAAACTGCATCCAGCGGCGGCGATGTCTATGCTGGCTCATTTGCAGGGTATGGTTCAAACTGGACGGATTAAATGTCATGGGCTCCCGCGTTTAAAGAACCATTATTCGCTATTGTAAAGCTAATTTAAGCTCTTCCAAGAACGCCTTAATGCGTTTTGCATTCGCCCCTAAATCGCCTTTGCCCGCGCGCGAAACAGACCTCATATCGACCCGGTATCTGTTATCATCCTTGGTGATACGAATGATGACATCATCTTTGAATCCAAAAGACGGGGTTGTCGCCACGGCTTCTATTTCGCCGCGTTGACTATTTTTGGCGACCAGTTCCCAGCCACGATTTTCGACCAGCACCAGTGCTTGAGCAAACAAAATAGGTTTGGGTATCTCAATATATAAGGGTTTCATATCGGGATAGGCTTGTTTTTGGATTTCCATATCATCAGGCTTAATATCCAGCGTATTGGCATTGGCGGGTCTTATTTTGACAACGGCCTTAAAAACGGGCGGGTTCTGGGTATCGGTTGTAATATCATGAATGGACGGCGCATTCATGCCCGAGACCAGTGCCGTTATCGGAAAGAAGAGTGTCAGCACGCTGATTAATATATTGACGCGAATTTTTTTCTTAAAACTTCTATCGCCTTGATGCGGCAGAATGATCAGAGACAATATGAGCCCCATCAAAGCCAAGAGAGCCCCCAGCACAACGCTTAAAAATGGTAGCCTAAACTCCATGAACTCGAGGCGAAACAATGCTGTTCCCCCCAGCAGTAAGACAAGGCCCGTTACCGAGCAACGCCTTCCCCACGCACATATTTTATCCATTCTTTCCCGCGACATTTTACTTCTCCATGAGTGTTGCCAATTGAAAATCCTTAAATTGTTCTCGCAATGTGGTTTTTTTAATTTTACCTGTTGCCGTATGAGGGATTTCCTCGACAAAAGCGACATCATCTGGCATCCACCATTTGACTATTTTACCATCCAGATATGCCAGCACGCTTTCCTTAGTAACAGAAGTGCCCTCTTTAGGCACGACAATCAATAATGGTCGTTCATCCCATTTAGGGTGTGGCAGACCAATGACGGCGGCTTCTGCGATGTTTTCATGCCCGACTGCAATGTTTTCGATTTCGATACTTGAAATCCATTCGCCGCCAGATTTAACGACATCCTTTGCGCGGTCAGTAATTTGGATATAGCCTTGCGGGTCGATTGTTGCGACATCTCCGGTATCGAAATAGCCTTCATCGTCAAGAATATCGCCGCCCTCGTCTTTGAGGTAACTCTTGATAATGTAAGGGCCTTTAATTTTCAGATTCCCAAACGCTTTTCCATCACGTGGAAGTTCGTTATTTTCATCATCAGTAATTTTCAAGGACACAAGATAAGGTGGGCGTCCTTGTTTTAGTTTCAGCTCAACGATTTCTTCAAAGTCATACTCTTCCATGCCATATTTGAGTGACCCGATAGTCCCCAACGGAGACGTTTCGGTCATGCCCCAAGCATGATTAACGCTGACGCCATAATCGCGTTCAAATTTTTCGATCATGATGCGCGGCGTTGCTGAGCCGCCAATGGTCACCCGATTCAAGTAAGGTAAGTCGAGTTTATTTTCTTCAATATATTGCAACAGCATCATCCAAATGGTTGGGACTGCGGCTGTTTCGGTTACTTTTTCAGTTTGGAGCAGTTCATAAATGCTTGCCCCGTCCATTGCCATGCCGGGATTGACAATTTTTGCCCCGACCGCAGGTGCCGCAAAGGCGATGCCCCATGCATTGGCGTGGAACATCGGCACGACTGGTAAAATAGTGGTTTGCGAATTGAATCCAAGAATATCAGCTCCATTAACGATAAGCGTATGCAACACATTTGAGCGATGCGAATACACCACGCCTTTTGGATTCCCCGTTGTGCCTGATGTATAACAAATACCGCACGCATCATTTTCATCTACATCAATCCATTTAAAATCGCCATCTTGTTGCTTAATCAAAGTCTCATAACAATGAGCCTTATTCAGGCGAGTGTCAGGCATGGATGCTTCATCGGTCATGATGATATAGCCTTTTACGTGCGATAATTTATCCTGCAATCCTTCAAGAATAGACACAAAACTTGTGTCCACAAATATCAGCTTATCTTCTGCATGGTTGATGATATAATCCAATTGCTCGGTAAAGAGGCGTGGATTTAGCGTATGATAAGCCCCGCCTATACCGGTAATGGCATACCAGCTTTCAAAATGGCGATGCGAGTTCCATGCCATCGTGGCTATTACGTCACCTTTTTTAAAACCTAGCTTCATGAGAGCTTGTGACATTTTACGTGCACGCAAATGAGCATCAGCGTAGGTTTCACGATGAATACTGTTATCAACGAGGCGCGTGACGATTTCACGGTCGCCATAATTTAAGTTTGCGTGATCCAATATGCTATTAATCAGCAATGGTTGGTTTTGCATTTGTCCGAGCATGTTTTTCCCTCTCAAATCGTCCAAAATTTTCAAAATATCTTCCTGATATGCAAGCATAACTCACCCATAACTTCAAGGGCACGTGGTTAGATAAATGTGCAAAATAACTAGGCTTTATTTGTTTTCCTTTAAGGATAAAGTCGTTTTGTTTCCCATGAGGTTTCAATGTCGGCCCGTTCATATACTAAGCGGTCATGTAGACGAAACGCGCCATCGCGCCAAAACTCAATATATAAGGGCGTTATCCGCCACCCCGACCATTGGGGGGGGCGAGTAATTTCCTGCTGGTCAAATTTTTCTGCGGCGGTCTGCACGACAGCCTCAAGTTTGGCGCGATTTTCAACAGGGCGAGATTGCTGTGAGGCCCATGCCCCAATGCGGCTTTCGCGTGTACGAGAGGCAAAATAGGCATCTGCCGTCACATCATCCACTTGCACTACGGGGCCGCGCACACGCACTTGGCGGCGCATAGATTTCCAATGAAAACACATAGCCGCCTTAGGGTTTGCTTTAAGCTCGTCTCCCTTGGTGCTTTCAAAGTTTGAATAAAACACAAACCCTGCGTCACTTAACCCTTTGAGGAGTACCATTCGAACATTTGGCAAGCCATTTTCATCAACCGTCGCCATAGCCACTGCCTTTGGATCATTGGGTTCTTTTTGTTCGGCCTCTGCCAACCAATTATTGAATATCGTCAAGGGTTGTTGGGGAGGATTATCGAAATCCATTTTTTAACCTTTTCATTTTTCAGTTGGTATAACTACCCGCACCATTAATATAATAGATAGGGTAAAATGCGAGCATAGCGAAATGGTTTTTTTTACGCTATAAGAATGGAATATGGGTTTATATTTAAAAACAAAAATGAGGGCATAGAAAAATGAGTTCAAAGACTATTATGCAAGGAAAACGCGGATTAATTATGGGGGTTGCCAATAAGAACTCGATTGCTTGGGGTATTGCGCGCGCTTGTGCTGATGCGGGGGCGCAATTAGCCTTTACCTATCAGGGGGAGAACCTTGAGCGCCGTGTTAGACCGCTTGCTTCATCTGTGAATTCCACGCTTATTGAGCCTTGTGACGTAACCGATGAAGACAGCATGCAGGCTTTATTTGATAAATTAAAAGCGACATGGGGTCATCTTGATTTTGTTGTTCATGCGATTGCTTTTGCTGGCAAGGAAGAATTAATGGGACGTTATGTTGACACTTCCTCTTTAGCTTTTGACAGGGCTTTGAATATTTCTTGCTATTCCTTTACGGCAGTTGCGCGCCATGCCGAAGCTCTTATGAGTGAAGGTGGTTCTTTACTTACCATGTCATATTATGGGGCGCAGAAAGTTATTCCACATTACAATGTGATGGGGGTTGCTAAGGCTGCATTAGAAGCGAGTGTGCGTTATTTGGCTTCAGATTTAGGCGTGAAGGGTATTCGGGTTAACTCTATTTCGGCCGGTCCCATTCGCACTTTAGCGGCGGCGGGCATTGGCGATTTTCGAGAAATGCTGAAGTGGAACGAAGCCAACGCCCCGATGCGCCGCAATATAACACAAGAGCAAGTTGGTCGTTCAGCCGTTTACCTACTTTCCGACATGGCCGACGGCGTGACGGGTGAAATTCACTATGTGGATGCTGGTTACAACACTATTGGCATGGCGGCTTTTGACGAGCTCAAAGCGAGCAAACAGGGCGAGCCTAAAGCCATTCCATAGGAAAACATAAATTATGTCGCATAATAGCTTTGGTCATTTATTAAGGTTTACGACTTGGGGTGAAAGTCACGGGGCGGCGATAGGGTGTGTCGTTGATGGTGTGCCGCCGCGCTTACCTTTAGTTGCAGCTGATTTACAACACTGGCTGGATTACCGAAAACCGGGACAAAACCGTTTCACCACTCAGCGGCGCGAGTCTGATGAGGTGAAAATTCTGTCTGGTGTGTTTGAAGACCCCGATACTGGCGAACAAGTAACGACAGGAACGCCTATCTCCTTATTGATTGAGAACACGGATCAGAGGCCGAAAGATTACAGCGATATTAAAGACAAATACCGCCCCGGTCATGCTGACTTCACCTATATGGAAAAATATGGCATTAGAGATTACCGTGGTGGGGGGCGTTCTTCTGCGCGTGAAACGGCGGCACGGGTTGCGGCGGGCGGTATTGCGCGTAAAATTCTTAGCCATGTTGAGATTAAAGGCGCGCTTGTTCAATTGGGTTGCCATAAAATTGAGCGCACAAATTGGGATTGGGACGTGATTGACCAAAATCCTTTTTGGTGTCCAGATTCCAAAGCGGTAAAAATCTGGGAAGACTATCTTGATGGCATCCGCAAGGCGGGTTCTTCTTGTGGTGCTATTATTGAGGTTAGGGCGCGCAATGTTCCGCTTGGACTTGGTGCGCCGGTATATGGCAAACTTGATGCGGAGCTGGCTAATGCGATGATGAGTATCAATGCTGTTAAGGGTGTTGAAATTGGGGAAGGCTTTGGCGTTGCGGGTTTATCGGGCGAAGAAAATGCTGATGAAATGTCTGCTGGAGACCCCGCACCGCAGTTTGGGTCTAATCATGCGGGCGGTATTTTGGGCGGTATTTCCACTGGACAAGACATTATTGTGCGCTTTGCTGTTAAGCCAACATCTTCTATTTTAACGCCGCGTAAAACCGTTGACCGCTCTGGTGATGAAACCGAGATTGTCACCAAAGGGCGTCATGATCCTTGCGTGGGCATTCGTGCTGTTCCGGTTGGTGAGGCGATGATGGCACTGGTTTTGGCGGACCATGTTTTGCGCCACCGTGGACAAAGTGGCTAAAAGCACCCCATGAAACCCCGCCTTTATTTAGTCAGCCCGCCTGAGATTAATCTTGATGAATTTGCCGCCCATTTTGAGCGCGCGCTTAAGGGCGGCGATGTTGCTTGTTTTCAGTTACGGCTGAAAAACAAAGCAGGTATTCCAGTGCCCGACACTGAAATAATAGCCAGCTGCGGGCGCCTTATTGCTATTGCCCATGCGCATAATGTTGCTTTTTTGATTAATGACCGCCCTGATTTGGTGAAATTAACGGGTGCGGATGGCGTCCATATTGGGCAAGACGACATGGCTTATGCGAAGGCGCGGGTACTTTTGGGTAAGGATGCAATTATTGGGGTTACTTGCCATAATTCACGCCACCTCGCCATGGTTGCGGGCGAGGCGGGAGCAGATTATGTCGCGTTTGGGGCTTTTTATCCGACACTGACGAAGGTTTCAAAATTTTCTGCTGATTTGGAAATTTTATCTTGGTGGCAATCGACGATGGAATTGCCTTGTGTTGCTATTGGGGGCATCACGGTTGAGAATGTGCGCCCGTTAATTGAGGCCGGTGCCGATTTTATTGCTGTTAGTCAGGGGGTTTGGGGACATGCAGATGGCTCAAAGCGAGCGGTTGCGGCATTTAACGCTCTATTGAGTGCTTAACGCTTTGTTTTCTGGGCGGGAAATGTTATCAGAAGCGCACGTATCCGCCTTGATATTTTGGAGCTAACGCATGAAAATTACTGGCAATGAAATCCGTCCTAGCAATGTGCTTCAGCACAATAGGGAATTGTGGCTTGTTGTGAAATTGCAACATGTCAAGCCGGGCAAGGGAGGTGCTTTTGTGCAGGTTGAGCTGAAAAATTTAAGTAATGGTTCCAAATTGAATGAGCGTTTCCGCTCTGCCGACAAAGTTGAGCGCGTCAGACTTGAGCAAACTGATTACCAATATCTTTATGAGTCTGATGGTGTTTTAACTTTCATGAATACGGCGACCTATGACCAGATTGAATTACAGGCTGATTTTATTGGCGCACGCAAGGCATTTTTACAAGAAGGCATGCTGATTGTGGTTGAAAGCTATGAAGAAAAACCGTTGGGTATTCGGCTTCCTGATCATGTGACTCTTGAGGTTTATGAAACCGAACCGGTTGTGAAGGGTCAAACGGCGGCTTCCTCGAACAAGCCGGCTATCTGTGAAAACCAGATTAGGGTAATGGTCCCACCTTTCATTGCAACTGGGGATAAAATTATTGTTGATACGAATGAAGTTATTTATCTCAAACGTGCTGACTAAAGGTTTATTTTATGGCGCCGCGCTCCCCAAACTTGAATGTTATGATAAGTGCTGCCGAGAAGGCGGCACGTGGATTGCGTCGTGATTTTGGTGAAATTGAGAATCTTCAAGTTTCTCGCAAAGGGCCGGGGGATTTTGTTTCCAATGCCGATTTAAAAGCCGAGCAGATTTTAAAAGAAGAGCTGATGCAAGCACGTCCCGGTTATGGGCTGCTGATGGAAGAAAGCGGCATAACCAAAGGCGGCGATAAGTCGCATAGATGGATTGTTGACCCGTTAGATGGCACGACAAATTTTCTCCATGGGATTCCGCATTTTGCTATTTCTATTGCGCTTGAGCGCGAGGGTGAGTTAGTTGCGGGTGTGATTTACAACCCAATAACAGATGATTTATTTTATACCGAACGCGGGCAAGGTGCTTATATGAATAATAAGCGGATCCGCGTTTCAGGGCGCACCAATTTTGGTGACGCTGTTTTTGCGTGCGGGATACCGCATGGCACGCGCGAGGGGCGTTCTGCTTTTGTTAAAGAGATTGATACGATGTTGCCTAAAATTTCTGGTCTGCGGCGCATGGGGGCGGCTTCGCTTGATCTTGCTTATGTTGCAGCTGGACGGGTTGATGGTTTTTGGGAACGTGGTTTGAAGCCTTGGGATATTGCGGCGGGCTGTGTGTTGGTCCAAGAAGCTGGCGGCATGGTTAGTGATTTAAAGAACAGGCAGCATTTTTTGGACACGGGCGAGATTATAGCGACCAATGACATTTTACATAAGCAATTGCTCAAAGAGTTGGTGCTTGATTAGTAAAAATTAAAAAATGAATATTCACGCCAATTTTGGTGCGAGCTTAGCAATTGTTGATACCAGCTTATTTTCTTTTGCTTCATTTTCCCCAAATTGGAGTTTGGCAAGGCGTTGATAAAGACCCTCTTGTTGTAGCAATTCATCATGAGTTCCCATTGCGACTATGCGCCCTTCATCCATCACTGCAATTCTATCGGCTTTTAGAACCGTCGCCAAACGATGCGCAATAACCAAGGTCGTTCGCCCCTGCATGAGCGTTTCGAGTGCTCTTTGCACAAGTTTTTCACTTTCTGCATCTAGTGCAGATGTTGCTTCATCCAATAATAATACTGGCGCATCGCGCAAAATTGCTCTGGCAATGGCAATCCGCTGACGCTGCCCGCCAGACAAATTCACGCCGCGCTCGCCAAGCTGAGTATCATAGCTTTCTGGCAATGCTTTGATGAACGCCGTAGCAAGTGCGGCGTCGGCGGCGGCATAGACTTCATTGGCACTTGCTTCAGGGCGTCCAAAGCGTATATTTTCAAAAACAGAGGTTGCAAAAATAACTGTATCTTGCGGCACGATTGCCATATTGGCACGAACATTTTGGGGGTCGGCCAGTTTCAAATCCACGCCATCAAGCGAGAGTTTCCCCTCTTGTGGGTCGTAAAATCTCAGCAAGAGTTGAAAAACGGTACTTTTCCCCGCCCCCGATGGTCCCACGAGTGCGACTGTTTCTCCGGGAGATATTTGCAAAGAGAAATCATGAAGTGCGGGATTGCTTGGGCGTGACGGATAATGAAAACTTACCGCCTCGCACGCAATATGTCCTTGTGCTGGTATTGGCATATGAGCTGGATTTAAGGGTGCTTTAATATCGGGTTCGACTTGCAAAATCTCGACCAGCCGTTCGGTTGCGCCTGCGGCTTGCTGAACATCGCCCCAAACCTCGGATAGAGCCGCAATAGATGTCGCACATAAAACGGCATACATGATGAATTGCCCAAGCGTGCCGCCCGTCATGGTTCCTTCCAGCACATATTGTGCGCCGACCCATAAAATCCCGACCACGCCGGCAAAGACCAGAACAAAAGCCAGAGCTGTCAAGGCTGAGCGTGCCAAGATACGCGCCTTTGCGACTCGAAAAGAACTTTCGACGGCATCACTGAAACGCACGCGTTCTTCTTCTTCATGGGTAAACGCTTGCACGACTTGAATGGAGGTGATTGTTTCTTGAGCTTGGGCGCTTGTATCGGCGATTTTATCTTGGCTTTTGCGCGACAAACGCCGCACCATACGCCCAAAAGCGATCATTGGAAAAATGATCACGGGCAGGGTTAGAGCGGCTAATCCGCTGAGTGTTTGGCTGGTGATGACCAACATGGTTGCTGAGCCGATAAACATGAAGGCATTGCGTAGAGCGATGGAAGCTGACGAGCCGACGACAGTTTTAATCAATGTTGTGTCTGCTGTTAGGCGCGACAAGACCTCGCCGGTGCGCACTGTTTCGAAAAAATGCGGACTAAGGCGGGTAATATGATTATAAACCTGTTGTCGCAAATCCGAGGTGACGCGTTCACCAATCCATGTGACGAAATAAAATCTTGTTGCGCTAGATATTCCAAGCACGATAGCGACGAGCATCATAGCTGCGAAATATCTATTTATGGTGGCGACATCTGAGCTTGAAAAGCCGAAATCGATCATTTGGCGCAACGCCAGAGGCACGGCGAGCATACTCACTGTTGCGATAATAAGAGCGATAAATGCGCCCATGAGCATGCTCGGGTAAGCCTTTAAAAAGGGCCATAATGCGAGAAGCGGGTTAAGGTTACGCGCACGTGCGCGCCGTTTAGCTTGCTCTTCTATTTGTTCTGCTGGATGCACTTTTTATCTCCTGCCATATTTTGGGCGCGTGTATATTTGCTTCTTTATATCTCAAGATAGGACAAAATCATGTTTTTTTTAAAAAAATTAAGGGCCTGAATCCAGTCTTGCACTTTTTGTAAGCCTCGGTTATAAAGCTCGCAAGTTTAAAGTTTAAGGATTGGGTCGATGAAAAAAGATATTCATCCAGATTACCACTTGATTACCGTTACGCTGACAGATGGCACATCTTATCAAACCCGTTCAACTTATGGGTCTGAGGGTGACACGCTAACCTTGGACATTGATCCGTCGACGCATCCTGCTTGGAATGTTGGTTCGAATCACATTGTTGACCGTGGTGGTCGCGTTAGTCGGTTTAACAAGAAGTTTGATAGCTTCCTCAATTAAGTCAGTTAGATTTTCCAAAAAGGGCTTCTGCGGCATTGTGCGTTGCCTTTTTTTGTTCGATTTCGGCCTCTACTCTCTTGATTTCTCTTTTGAGCTGTTTTTTTCTGTCCTGTAGCTCTTCGACACCGAGTGTGTCTAGGCTTTGGGACAGTATTTTTGCCAATGATGTTTTTTTTGCGATTGGCATTTCGTCTTCCATAATTATCCTCCCCAAGGGTTTATGTCTTTTTATCATAAAAACAGCCATGCAACAGCCTTAGGACTCTTTTTGTCTAGGCAAACGAGATAATTTACGGTATTAGATTGATATCCGTCACATTTTTAGATTGCAGGATAGTCGAGCCTAAAGAGGGCTTGAACATGAGGAGAAAATTATGGCATATCCCCCAATGCCCAAAGCATATCCATTAATGCCCAAAGCATATCCATTAATGCCCAAAGCGACGGCGATTTGGCTCATTGACAATACGGCTTTAACTTTTGAGCAAATTGCGGATTTTTGCGGCCTGCATCCGCTTGAAGTTAAAGGTATTGCTGATGGAGATGTTGCGCATGGTATTAAGGGGCTTGACCCGATTAATAACGGTCAACTCAGCCGTGACGAGATTGAGCGTTGCCAGAACGATTCTGATGCTAAAATGCAGTTAATGGCGAGCAAGCGCGATTTACCGCCGGTTAAAAAGGCTTCAAAAACGAAATACATGCCTTTGTCAAAGCGCCAAGAGCGCCCGGATGCTATTTACTGGTTGGTGCGCAATCATCCAGAGCTTAATGATGCGCAAATTGGGAGACTTGTTGGCACAACCAAGCCGACCATTCAGAACATCCGAGAGCGCACGCATTGGAATATCAGTAATCTTAAACCTGTTGATCCGGTGACTTTGGGTTTGTGCAAGCAAATTGAACTTGACCATGAAGTGGCGCGCGGCGCGGCGCGGGTGGCGCGCACAGAGCAAGGCGCGGCTAAAGAATCCCCGCCAGAAGATGGACAGCAATTATTGTCACCTGACGCATCGGTTGCGTCTCACTCTTCTGGCCCGCCTGATGTGGCGAAGAATATACCTGCTGATTTTGAGCCACAATCTGAAACGAAAGGTACGCCAGACATTGATAGTGTTTTCAGTAATTTTAAGGACGACTGATAACAAACGACTGGTAACAAGTGCCAAAAGGTTTAATTTGTCACTAGGTTGCTGATTTCTTCTTTGAGTTTCAGTTTTCTTTTTTTCAGCTGATGGATTACATCTTGATTTGGCTGGGGACGTTTAGTTTCTTTCAAGATCTGAACGTCAATATCAAAATGCTGTCGTTCCAGACTTTCATAGCGTGCTTGGTTCATTTAGCACCTCCTTGCTCACCTTTCAGAATGGCAAAAATATGTTTATTTGTCTAATCCCATATTCTCAAAATCTACAAAGAAGTCTAAAATTCAGAAATAAAGAAATTTGAGACTTGAAAAAGGTGTCAATTTCCTGTTAATTCCGTATTTTGGAATGTGGAGGTATAAGCGATGACTGATCATCCTTCTCCCTTAGTCGGCGTTATTATGGGTAGCCAGAACGATTGGCCGACCATGCAATATGCAACAGAAATACTGAGTGAGCTGGGTATTGCCTATGAAAAAAAGATTGTGTCTGCACACCGCACACCGCAGCGTCTTTTTTCATATGCGACCGGAGCAAAAGCCCGTGGGCTACAAACCATTATTGCTGGTGCGGGCGGTGCGGCTCATTTACCGGGCATGGTTGCGGCACTCACGCTTTTGCCTGTTTTTGGGGTTCCGCTACAAAGCAAAGCTTTAAGCGGTCAAGACTCGCTTCTTTCGATTGTTCAGATGCCGGCAGGTATTCCGGTTGGCACATTAGCTATTGGTTCGGCGGGTGCGACAAATGCAGCTCTTCTTGCTGCTGCTGTCATTGCTCTTCAAGATGAGGCTGTTGCAGAACGCTTACAAAACTGGCGCCAAGCCCGCACAGATGCGGTAACCCAAACCCCAAGTGACGACTAATATGCTTCACCAAGGCGCCATTATAGGTATTTTGGGCGCAGGGCAACTTGGTCGTATGCTTTCAAAGGCGGCTCAAGAGCTTGGTTTTAAGGCTCATATTTATGCCCCTGACGAAGACCTTGCCGACACACCTGCGGGTCAAATAGCCGATGAGGTTAGCCAAGGTGCGTATGAGGACGAAACGGGTCTTGCTAATTTTGCCGCCAAGGTTTCTGTTATCACCTATGAATTCGAGAATGTGCCCCAATCTGCGGTTACTTTTTTAGGTAAGCTCAAAGATGTTCGCCCGAGCCAAAAGGCACTCGAAGTTTCTCAAGACAGATGGGCAGAAAAGAGTTTTCTTCATAATCTTGGCATTCCAGTTACTGATTTTTATGACATTACAACGATAGAGAGCCTATATGAAGCTTGGCAGGCTATGGGGGGTGAGGGTATTTTGAAAACGCGACGCTTTGGCTATGATGGTAAAGGGCAATGGCGTTTGAAATCTGAGGTTCAGCTAGAGACGGCATTTAAGGAACTGGTGGGACGCGGTGCTATATTGGAAAGACTTGTTCCGTTTAAGAAGGAAATCTCTTTGATTGCGGTGCGGAACATTAAGGGTGAGTGCGCTATTTTTGACTGCGCTGAAAACATTCATCAAAATCATATCTTGAAATATAGTTATGCGCCGGCGCATATTTCTGTTTCCTTGAGCGGTGAAAGCAAAGAAATTGCGAGAAAAATACTTGCCGCCCTTGATTATATCGGGGTTTTGGCAATTGAGTTTTTTGTCTGTGCGGATGGGCTCTGGGTCAACGAAATTGCCCCACGTGTGCATAATTCGGGTCACTGGACTATGGATGCATGTTCTTTTGGGCAATTTCACCAGCACATACTTGCCGTTACGGGACAATCTCTGGCAAATCCTGAGCGTCATCATGACGCCGTTATGACAAATTTAATTGGTCAAGATATTATCCGCGCGCGCACAACAACTATGCCAGAACAAACATTTTTTCATGATTATAATAAGCATGAAACCAAAGAGGGGCGCAAAATGGGGCATATTAACAAACTATATCCCATAGGTCAGCGACCAGCGGCATAATTATCGCCCGTAACGCCATTTAGCAAGACTTGCTAGCGGGTCTGGCAACTTCTCTTTTAATTGTCGCCATTTGGCTTTAGCTTTTTCAATCTGCATCACATTTTCAATTCGGCGTTCCAAAAAAGCTCTTGTTTCGGCATCGTTCTCGCTATCATCTTGAAACCAAACGAGACGCACTGAGGTGTACACACCGCTTAAAATTATTCTTTTCGAATAATAATTGCCATCAGTGCTTGTATCGCCTGCACTACGCCACATCTCATCCACGGTTTCGCTTAATAGTTTAAGCGCATCATTTTTGTAGCGCGGCAATGCAATAAGATTGAAGGCACGGCGTGCCACTTCTTTATTTTGTTCATCCATAAGTAGCCGCGCCATGACGGCTTCATATATGCGGGCGCGTATTTTCAGCTTATCGCGTTTTTTCTTGGCAAGTTTTTGAACCATGCCAGCTGTGCCCTGTTGGATAAAATAGACAGCCAGATCAATACCGCCCCTCGGAAAGGCAAGACGGCATTTCGCAGGCGATAATTTTGCCGCCACTGCTGCTTTTTCCAGTACCTCGTCGCAAAAACCATCAAATGGCAAATCTGCCATCGCGGCATTCAGCAGGCGCGCTTTTTCTTTTTCATATAGAGCCCGTTTAATCATGAAACAACTATGACCCTTATAGGGATTATTCTCAAGAAAAAAGCTGTGTGGCTGTCTTTGGCGGCGCAAAGCAGAAATTTCTGATGCTAAAAACTAGACATAGTCGCAAATTCTTGATACATAAAGTGCCTTAGGGCGACTGCTAAAATTTATTAAAGATTGAGGTGATATAAAGTGCAAGTTACGGTTCGTGACAATAATGTTGACCAAGCTTATAAGGTCTTGAAGAAAAAGCTGCAACGCGAGGGTGTGTTCCGCGAGATGAAATTGCGTGACTATTATGAAAAGCCATCTGAAAAACGTGCGCGCGAAAAAACTGAATCCATCCGCCGTGTACGTAAATTGGCGCGTAAAGCCTCCCAGCGTGAAAACGGGATTGGACGCCGTTAAATTCACCTAACTAAAAACGCCGTACCTTGAAGCGGCGTTTTATTTTGGGCGGTGCTTTTTTATAAATGTCTCTTTATAAGTACCCCTTTATAAGTATTTGATGATATTTTCGACCATTTTCTTAGCATCCGAAAACAGCATCATTGTATTATCCTTAAAAAATAACACGTTCTCAACACCCGCATAGCCTGACCCCATACCGCGTTTCACAAACAAAACTGTTTGAGCCTTATCGACTTCTAAAATAGGCATCCCAAAAATAGGACTTTGCGGGTCCGTCCGAGCCGATGGATTGGTCACATCATTAGCACCTATCACGAAAGCAACATCGGTTTGAGAAAAATCATTATTAATATCTTCCAACTCAAACACTTCATCATAAGGAACACGCGCTTCTGCCAAGAGCACGTTCATATGTCCGGGCATACGCCCCGCAACAGGGTGAATAGCGTATGAAACCTTGACCCCTTCAGCTTTTAGTGTATCCGCCATTTCCCGCAAAGCGTGCTGAGCTTGCGCGACCGCCATACCATAGCCCGGAACAATAATGACAGAAGCCGCATTTTTCATAATGAAAGCAGCATCTTCTGCACTCCCTTGCTTCACAGGACGCTGTTCGGTCTCGCTACTTGCAATAGCCGCGCCATCTTCTGTCCCAAATCCGCCCAGAATCACCGAGATAAAACTACGATTCATGCCTTTACACATAATGTAAGACAAAATGGCACCCGATGACCCGACCAGTGAGCCCGTAATAATCAATCCCATATTGCCAAGCGTAAATCCGATACCGGCCGCCGCCCAGCCTGAATACGAGTTCAGCATAGACACAACAACGGGCATATCGGCCCCGCCAATTGGGATAATGATCAAAAACCCAAGAATAAAAGCCATCAAGGTGATAAAGGCAAAGACGTTAACGCTCTGATTTGCGCCGTCCATGCACAGATAGGCTGTTGCGGCAATAGCTACTATGAACAAGCTAGCATTAATGAGATGGCGCGCTGGCAGAATAATCGGTGCGCCAGACATATTTCCGTTAAGTTTGGCATAAGCTATCAAAGAACCAGAGAAAGTAATAATACCGATAATCAGCCCCAGTGACATTTCGACCAAACTCACTGATGACAAAGTGCCCAGCGGCGGTAAATTAAATGCGGTCGGGCTAAGAAATGCCGCCCAAGCCACCAGCACAGACGCGCCCCCCCCCAAAGCATTCAGCACCGCCACAAATTGCGGCATAGACGTCATCGCAATACGCACCGCAATTAGCCCGCCGACAGAGCCGCCGATTATGACGGCCAGAACAGTCATTAAGAATGTATTTTCAAAGCCTAGATTAGCAATATCGTTAAAAAAATTGCTTTCTGGCAGTAGCAAGGTTGTGCCGGCGGCAATTACCATGCCTATCATGGCGAGCAGGTTACCTTGGCGCGCTGTTTCGGGTGAGCTTAATCCGCGCAAAGCGACGATGAAAAGCACCCCGGAGGTTAGATATAAAAGAGCGGAAATATTAGCATCCATGAGAGTCTCACTTATTTTTTTTACGATACATGGCGAGCATGCGTTGGGTGACCATAAAGCCGCCAAAAATATTTACAGAAGCGAACACGACGCCAGCGAATCCGAGCCATTTTGCCGCCATAGATGCCGTATCATTTGCGTGAACATTCACGGCCACCAATGCGCCGACAATAATGACGGCTGAAATAGCATTGGTTACGGACATGAGCGGTGTATGAAGTGCTGGCGTCACGGACCACACGACGAAATACCCGACGAAAACAGCCAGCACAAAAATACTGATAAGGAATGTAAACTCACTGATACCCATGCTAAGCTCCTTAGAAAATCGCGCGATGCACGATAGCACCGTTGCGAGTTAGGGTGATACCAGCAATAATTTCATCCTTAGCATCAAGGTTAAGAAGCTGGCTTTCTTTATCAAAGAAAGTGCTGATAAAGTTGTAAAGATTACGCGCATAAAGTTCTGAGGCATTGCCTGCCAGACGGCCTGGCACATTCGTGTGCCCGACAATCTTGACATTTTTGTGGCTGATCACTTCGCCTGCTTTGGACAACACACAATTGCCGCCTTGCTCGACCGCCAGATCGACAATGACGGAACCGGGGCGCATGGACTCGACTTGTTTTTTCGACACCAAAACCGGTGCCTGCCGACCCGGAATAAGCGCGGTACAAATCACAATATCTTGCTTAGCAATATGCTCTGAAACCAGTTCGGCTTGGCGTTTTTTATAATCTTCGGACATTTCTTTAGCATAGCCGGCGGCCGTTTCACCGCTCTCATCTGCATCTTGTGCGACCATAACAAATGAAGCGCCGAGGCTTTCGACTTGTTCGGCTGCGGCGGCACGTACATCCGTCGCACTCACGATTGCTCCCAGTCGGCGTGCCGTTGCAATAGCTTGCAGACCCGCAACGCCTGCGCCCATCACAAATATCTTGGCGGGCGCGATCGTGCCCGCCGCTGTCATCATCATCGGATATGCGCGCCCATATTCATGGGCTGCATCCAGCACAGACTTATAGCCCGCCAGATTGGATTGCGATGATAATACATCCATTGATTGTGCGCGCGTGATACGTGGCATGAGTTCCATAGCCATGGCCTGAATATGGGTTGTGGCATAGAGTTCAATATTTTTTTTGCTGTTATGAGGGTCAAGCATGGCGAGCAACACGGCACCCTTTTTGAGTTGTTTTGTTTTTTGGCTAGAGGGAGCGTTCACGCTCAAAACAAGGTCAGCATTTTTCCCCGCCATAGCAGAGCTTACTATTGCAGCTCCATTTTTTTTGTAGTCAGCATCTAAAAACCCGGCTGCCACCCCCAAGCCTTTCTCGACTTCGACATGAACCCCTAAAGAAACATATTTTTTAACTATTTCAGGGGTAGCGGCGGTGCGCGTTTCATTTTTTTTACTGTCCTTCAAAACCACTAGCTTTAATGCCATTTATTTTCCCTACACATCTTGAGTGAATTCAATTAGGCTGAAATCAACTAAAAACGAACAAAATTAACCATAAAACAAGAGCACTCGCCCCGATTGTACTCCATTTAGCCCATTGAATGAATTGAACATATGTTTTTTCATGCTCAGCGACATCCATTTCATTTCCCCATTCAGCATTATTGTTTTTTTGAGACATTATGAACTCCTAAAATTGAACTGTTTTATAACAAAAATTTCTTGCGACACAAACACAGATTTAAGTGTTTTGAGAATAAATTTAAGGGCAATTGCCTTACCTATAATATCAATTCAGCAATTCTTAGTCATCGCAATATGATCCAAAATATTGTTTTTTTTGGCACTCAATATCAGTGTCAGCATTTTCCAACACCTTGACTAATAAATCCGCCCAAAATTTTTGTTCTGTCACTTTCATCACCAAGTCCTGACGTAACTCGATAAGCGCATGAGGCACACCTTGAGAGGTTGCGTGCGTATAGAGTGTATCATTTTTTAAACGCCCTGAATAAGGTTGATTATCGCCAAGCGTGCCTTGAAATTTTGTATTTTTTGAAGCTTGTAAGACTTTCATATTACGGTGTATGTGTTGTAGCAAACGGTCATCTTTGTCCCATAAAACGGCGGCAGGCATGGTTCTTTTTTTCTGGTTCCAAACGGGCGTAAAACTGTGAACCGACAAGATAATCGGGACAATGTTGGCAGCTTGTGCATAAGCTAATCTGTGCCTGATTTGGTCATGATAGGGTTTATAGAAAAGCTTCACTCGCTTTTGCCATTGGGGGCATGGCGGGGCTGGCGTCAGCTTTGCGTTGCCTGAAATAATTTCTCCATCAGAGAGTTGCATAATCAGGGTTGGGTCATCCAAGCCTCGATTAGTATCAATCAAAAGCCGAGAAAACCCCGCCAAAACAGCAGGACAGCCAAGTCTATTGGCAATTAATTTGGCGATATTTGCAGCACCTATATCCCATCCCCGATGTGATGCGAGAGCCTCATCAGACAATCCCAGCTGGTCATATTCTGGCGGGATAGCATTGCTGGCATGGTCGCACAAAATTAAGAATCTTGGATTCCCATCTGGATTTATTTCAGTGAACGCTTTTTTAAATTTGTGCAAACCCATGTGAAACCTTTAAGTTACCACTATCATCTGATGCGAACTTTAAGGGGTTTTAATATAAAATTCCCCAGCTGGCAAAGATACCCCCTGCGCCAGATCATTTATAGCCCGACTAATGCGTTCGATGCGCGTATGATGCAGCATATGGCCAGCATTTTCAAAATGCATAAAATGCGCTTGTTTAATAGTTTTTGCAAGGCGTTGCGATTGATCAGGCGTAAGAACAGTATGGTCACGGTCGCCAGCGGCCAGCACGATGGGTATTTTTATTTTTGAATATGCCGCCGCCATATTTTTTAAGTGTCCGCGCAACCGTATACCGTAAATAGAATTATTGATAAATGGCTGAGGCCGTAAAATGAGATCAACTGCGGCGTCAGAACGATAGTTTAAAATTGGTGTTTCTGGCATAAAAATTGCGTCAATAGCGGGGGATATGGTTTTCTGCCCCATTTTAATCAGCAATGCGTATGTAAAAATCTGGTTCACGACTGGTAAGGCAGCAAGTTTTTGATACCAGACACTTGCTCCCTCCCACGGATAGAAAACCCCTGCCAGTGCCATCACGGCGCTGATTTTATCTTGGTGATGTGTTGCAAAAGCGGCCGCGACAGTGCCTCCCCAACTAAAGCCAACGATCACAGGTTTTTCGATGCCGAGTGCCTCAATGGCTTGGGCTAGGGCATCGGCTTGACTTACGGGCGATGACATATTTTCTGTTGATATTTTATTTTCACTCCATCCTAAGCCCGGGCGGTCAAATGAATAGACTTCCAGCTCTGGCGCGAGGTTTTTGAAAAAGGCATGTGACATATCCAGCGCATTGCCACTTGCGCCATGTATCAAGACAATTGGATGTCTTTTTTCACCCGTAATTTTTGTTGCGGCGCGGTAGACATAATGAAGCCGTGCTGTTTTCACTTCTATGAACTCACCGCGAGGGGGATTTGCAGCTTCAATATGATAGCGCAAGAAGGCTTCGTGAAGCACCGTTCCCCCTAAAATAAGCAGGGTCAAAATCGCAATAATTGTCACAATCATTTTCATTGAGTATACGAAAAAAGAATTAACCTTGGCGTGCCTTAAACCGCCTATTGACTTTATTAATGACGTAAAGGCGTCCCCGACGGCGCACCACTTGGTTCTGCTGATGACGGTCTCGCAGAGATTTCAAAGAATTTTTAACTTTCATAATTCTCCCCTCCAAAGTGTGGGCATCCGTTTAGTAAGCTATTTAATAGCGCGGAAACTACCCAACCCCTTCTCATATGTCAACAACCCAATATGATATATAAACTAATCTCTTAAAGGCTTAAACTTTTCCCAGCCCCGCTTTTTTGACCCGCAAGCCTACGATGACGACACTAATCAATAGCAAGAGGCATAAAACATAAGGTGCACGGTCATAATATTTGTAAATGGGAACAATGATAATCGGCGTAAAGATAGTGCCGATGGTTGCTGTAGAGCTTAACAATCCTGCAATTGTCCCTTGTTCATTTGGCGAGACACTCAAAGAGGCGCCGGCCGCGGAGCCTGTTCGGTTCATCCCCAAACCAAAGCCGACAAACATCATAGCGATGGCAAGTAACCCAATATTAAGTTCAAGCAAAAATAACCCAAAGCCAATAGCCATAAAAACTGAACCGAGAAAAATTTGAGTAAATGTGTTGATAGAAAAATACGGCACAACGATGCTTTGCGATATGATACTTGCGATTGCCATACTGATCATTCCGATGCTCAAAAACTCGGTTGCCTCGCGGGTTGAGAGTTGCATCACATCCAGTACAAAAAACCCTGTTAGTTGCAAGACAATGGCCTGCAATAATCCGCCAATGGAGCTGATATAAAGAAAGCTACGGATACGTTTATCCGAGATTTTCAATTTCACCTTTTGCCTATTTTCAGGAAACACATTTGGTGCGCGCTTTTCGGGCAAGAAAAGGGAAATGGTAAGCAAAACGATTATAGCGAGCCCAAAGCTCAGCAAAAAGGGCAAATATATGTTGACCAGCACCAACCCTGATGCCAGCGCCGGTCCAATGATTGTTCCGAGTAAAAAAGCTGCCATAATTTTACCCAAGCCGCCGGCTCTGTTTTCCCTAGAGGTGCGGTCGGCGATATAGCCGAGTGCCGAGGTAAATGTTCCCGGACACATAAGCCCAAATAAGCTACGCGTCACCAGCAATAGCGGATAGAACAACACGGCGGGAAGAATATCAATTTTATCAAGATACAACACCAAGCCGACGCCGCCTGTTGACATAGCGCATCCGAATATGCCCATCAGCATGACTGGCTTACGCCCCAGACTATCACTTAAGCGTCCCCAAAATGGACTTGAAATTGTCCAAAACAAGGCGGTTGAAGAGAAAATAAAAGTTACATGATACTCATTGAGATTAAAATCGCGGGCAATAGGCGGCAAGATTGTGAACAATAAAGATTGTCCCATGCCCACCACAACCATCGCACCCAAAAGGATGTGCCTACCTAAGCGTCTATTATCGGCGATCAGAATATCTTCTGATCGGTCAGGCATGGTGTTATTCATGAATTGGTCATAGCATATTCTAATTGGCTATCTATAAATAAGTCAAAATTTACAGCTTCTTAGAACCAACGTATACCTTCCTTAGCGCGTTTGAGATCAGCTTGAGCCATGATCTCGACAAGTTCTTCAAATGTTGTTTTAGACGTCCAGCCAAGTTCATTTTTAGCCTTTTGCGAGTTGCCTATAAGGAAATCCACTTCAGCGGGACGGTAAAAATCAGGATTAATTTGAATCAATGTTTGATTTGTTTTGCGTTCAATGCCTTTTTCATTGACGCCCTCCCCCTCCCATGTGATGTCAAGCCCCAATAGCTGGCAAGTTAGAGCAATAAATTCTCGCACACTATGCGTTTCGCCAGTTGCCACGACATAATCATCAGCCTTTTCTTGTTGTAACATCGCCCATATAGCTTCGACATAATCTGGCGCATAGCCCCAATCGCGGCGTGCCTCTAGATTACCAAGCTCAAGAACCCCCTTTTTTTCACAACTAATTTTAGCCAGCTGACTGGTAATTTTTCGGGTCACAAATTCCATGCCGCGTAATGGGCTCTCATGGTTGAACAAAATGCCTGACGATGCATGCATGTTGAAAGCCTCGCGGTAATTGACCACGGACCAATGGGCAAATAATTTGGCAATACCGTATGGGCTACGCGGATAAAAGGGAGTTGTTTCGGTTTGCGGTGTGCGTTGAACATGTCCGTACATTTCAGAGGTGGATGCTTGATAAAACCTTGCCTGAGATCCCACGCTGCGCATTGCTTCAAGGAGGCGCATCGTGCCAAGGCCTGAAACTTGAGCGGTATAGAGGGGTTGTTCAAAACTTGCCTGCACAAAACTTTGAGCGGCAAGATTATAAATTTCATCAGGTTTGACTTGTTCGATGACTCGCATAATGTTTGAAAGTTCATTGACGTCACAATTGATATACTCCACTTCGGCGTCTATACCCAGCGACGCTAAGCGCGCCAAATTAAGCGAGGCGGTTCTACGCATGGCGCCGACGACCTTATATCCTTTGCGCAAAAGCAGTTGTGCAAGATAAGCACCGTCCTGACCTGTTATGCCTGTTATGAGTGCTATTTTTTTCATAGAACAATCATTTGAAAATAAATTTATTTACCAAAACGCATTAAAGTTTATAAAGACAGTGAGATTTGTAATGTTTAACACACTAATCAACTATATCCCATACGGCTTTTTCACGGGCTTGCTAACGCTTGTCTTGGCTCTTTTGTTGCAACCCCTTGCCAGAAGAATAAAGCTTCTTGATGCGCCGGGTGGTCGCAAGAAGCATTCTGGGCGCATTCCTTTAATTGGCGGCATTTGCCTATACATCACTTTTGCTACGACATTTTTTGCCGCCTCTGAAACAATTCCAGAAATTCAATGGTTGATTATTTCCACCAGTCTTTTGTTGGTTGTTGGGATTATTGACGATTATTTTGATATTCATGCAATCTACAAGTTACTCACCCAGATATTAGCCACTGGCCTGATGATCTGGGGAACAGGAATTTATATTAATCAGTTTGCTTTTTTAAGTGATGGTAGCACTCTTGAATTGGGAAAATTTGGGTTTATGGCCACGATACTTGCTGTGGTTGGTCTTGTTAATGCGTTTAATATGAGTGATGGCATTGATGGCTTGGCGGGCATGCAGGCTCTTATTAGCTCTTTGGCGATTAGCGTTATTATCGTTATGCTGGGGAACGAGATTATTCATCGGCACTATCTTGATATTTTTTATGGGGCGATTGGCGGCTATTTACTCGTTAATCTTGCTATTGTCTCAAGGCGCAAGATTTTTTTAGGCGATTCTGGGAGCATGATGATTGGTTTCATTTGTGCTTGGAGTGCGATTTATTATTCCCAGTTGCCTCAAAACAAGGGGCTTCCGCCTTCGCTTGCCTTATGGATTTTTGCGATTCCTGTCATGGATACCTTAACGCTGACCATACGGCGTCTTTTGCTTAGGCGTTCGCCCTTTTCAGCAGACCGCAAGCATCTTCATCATATTTTTATGCGTTTGGGTTTCACCCCCCCCCAAGTGCTGGCTATCATTACGCTTATTTCGATTACTGTCACCTGTATTGGTTTTGTCATTTATATTCTTTGGGGTGATCTTGTCGCTCTGTTTATTTTTGTTTTGTTCTTCTTTGGATATTATTTGACCAGTGGACGCATCTGGAAAGTGACTAAATATTTGCGAAAAAGATTCCTATAAAAGGCTGATGCCCCGATTATTTTTAGCGTAGCGGTGGTTTATTGAGCCTCTATTTTCCTTGCCGAGCAGAACGTAAAAAAGAGAAAAATGAAATTCGCCATGAGCCAACTTTGCCAAAGATTATAAGCAAAGAAAGAAATACTAATCGCGCCAATGAAGCTCAACCATAAAAAGGTCGATTGTAATGGGTGATAATTATTATCTATTTGCTTTGCAATATTAATTAAGAGCAACAAAAACAAACCTAAGCCGACCAAGCCAAGCTCATAAATAACTTGAAGAAAATAATTGTGAGGATGATGTGGCGGGTGTTTCACATGATAAAAATTATAGTCTTTATCACCCAATTGCACGGATGAGGAAGTATCTAGCCCTTTTCCAAAGATCGGATTTTCAAATATTGCCTTTGAATAAGAGTAGTAAAGGTCTGTTCTTGATTGAACAGTTGCCGCTTTTAAAAATTTTTGCGGCAATAGGCTAACTGAAATATCATGTTTGAAGTTTAATAAAGAAAGAGGCACAATAAGCATAGCCGCTAATGTTGAGGTTACGATAAAAAGCCGTATTTTAGTTATGTGTAAAAAATATGATGCGCCGATAAAAGCGAACATCAAAATGACCGCCAGTAAGGCCGACTGATTTGTTGATTGGGTGATAATGTAGAAAATAATTGCTAAAAATATTAATCTCTGCGATGGGTTAGAAAAGAAGCTACAAGCCAGCAGAGTAAGGGGCAGAAGAATCGTTATTGCACGGTTTGAAAGGCTTTTATAATTACCAAGCTGAATATGCGCGAGGTCATGCGCCAGCAAATATTTATTCACTTCACTAAGATTTGTTTGAAATTCAATTGGTAAAAAGACGATTAAACAGGTGATTGTCCAAGCTATTACAAAACTTATGAAAATTGCCAATCTGATATGTCTTTTTCTTAGCAAATTATTTTGGTTTGCCAAACAAAACAAGGGTGGCAAGCAAAGCATAAGCGCGGTAAGTTGAGCGAATTTTTTACTGGCTTGCGCCATATCATCTGCCCAAAAAACACTGAGTCCAACCCAAATAAAAAACGCTGCCAAACTATATGTTGCGCCATTTAAGGCAAGGCTTATTTTCTGCCCCTTTGCCCATAAATTCACAGCCGAAAAAAGAGCCAACAACACCACCAAAGCGGTTAAGCCTTTGGGTGCTAATGCGATAACCGCGCCGCTCAAGAGCATTAAAAAAACCAGGATGCGCTCGGTTAAAATAAATGTTTTATTTTTAAACCCATCCAGAAAAGTAGCAGAAATCATATATACATCCCTTTATCCAAAGTTGTTCAAATCAATCTAACGGCTTTCCTAAATATGATAAAGCTCAACATGGGTGATAAATGCTTAAAATCGCTTAAAATGACGTTTTCCGAAAATTTCCATCACCCTATCAGAGGTGATGATTTTGCATTTCCCAATGACCTTACGCCGCGAGTCTTTGTCACGATGCGTCATTTTCATACTTCGCCTCAGCAACACCCGATCCCCTGCCCATTTATGGTCGCTTTGAAAAAGTAAATGGATAGAATTATCATAAATTTTAACGCTCCCTTCGACCAGTTCAAATTTCCGATTGGGCAGCTCATCAATCAGTTGAAATCCGCCATTTAAGAATAAATAATAAGCTGGTGACAAAACATAAAAACTGTCTTTGCGAGGGTAAATACATTCGAGTGCTTTTCCATCCAATACGCCAGATGGCTTATTGCGTTGGGGAGCCTCTTGCGGCGGTAGCGGCAGTGGGTCAAACTTGGGTTCAAATTCATGATTATTTTGCGCACCCGCTAATGAGGTCATTGCCATCACCAACGCGACTAGAAAAACCCCATGCTGAAAGGTCATATTATCGGCTCATCATGCTTGACTTGTAAACCGAGTTCCGGGTGCGGGCGGGGTCTCTGGTGGCCCTGCGAAGCATTGTGCTTTTGACATCCAGTCGGCGGCGATTTTGCCGGTGATTTTCAAATTCACATCAGCAATATTACGCACTTGGGTCACAACCATGCAAAAATCTTCAGCTTTACCGTCAATAGATTCTGCGCTATTGGGTTCACCAAAAGTCCAGTTTTCTTCAGAAGGTGCCGTCAAATTTATAAATGGCATATCTGTCGGCGGGGTTGTGGCGCGCACAATATAGGTCCATTTGAATGTGTTCACCCCCAACACCACGACTGACCGAATGGTATCTTTGTTTTTGCGCACCACGCCAAGATGGTCAAAAATTTCCTGCCCATGCGCCCATGTTTCCATCAGGCGTGCCGAAATTGAGGATCTCGCGCTCATATCGGGCCCTGCCCATTTTAACCGTTTTTTTGGGTCTACTTGTGCAAATTGTTCCGCCATTTGCAAATAAGATTCGTGCCATGTCTCAAGTAAGACGCGCCCCGATAACCCATCAAGCCACTCACGTTCAAAGGGGCGCAAACTACCAGATTTGACCGCTCCCGTCACAGCTTCCAAAAAGGTATCAAAACGTGCCTCATCAGCATAGCTCTCATAAGCGGCCCTGTTCCAAACATGCAAATGCCGAAGAACATCTGTCAATGTCCATCCTTTAAATTGTGTCTGAATCTCAAAATCTGTATCTTGCAAATTTGCCATCACGCCATACAACGCATCAGATTCATCTCTAAAATCAAAAGCTTCTTGTAACATCACGCCTCCTGTTCATCATCTGGTATAATTTCGATCATCATATCACCAGCACCCAATTGCTGTTCGGCACTTGCGAAAACTTCTTCCACACCGCCGCTTACCTGTGCAAGAATTTCATGTTGCATTTTCATGGCTTCAATAATCGCCAACCTGTCACCTTTTACAACCTTATCCCCTGCGCGAACAAAAACCTCAATAACACGCCCATGCATAGGTGCTTCCACACGCCCCCCCCCTGCCGCGTCAGTACCCGCAGGGTCTTGGCGTAACAGGTTTTGTGCAACAAAACATGCCTCATCTATAGATGCCCAAAGAATACCATCCTCAAGTCGCATATGACAAATTTGAGTTTTACGATTAATTTGCATTTCAAACCGTCGGTTGTTGGTGGCATTTTTTTCTAAACAAGTCTCAGATTGCACCTTCACCTGTATTATCTCATCATCAAGGGTCACAGTATAGGCTTGATGACCTGCAGGCGAAACCGTGACATTCAGCTCTTTTGTTCCGATGGCAAGCTTATAAGGTGTTTTAAAAGTGGTCCCCCTTGAGAAACCTTTAAGGCCGCCCGCCTCAGATGCTTTATGAACGGCTTTAGCGGCCGTTGCTAAATAATCCAAGCAATAATGCCCCGTTGCAAGCATAGCCGCTATTTGCCCATCCGCTTCTTTTTCGGCATAACCTTGAGGGAATTGTTCCTTGATAAAAGCGGTTGTAAAATCACCCGTAATAAAGGCGTCAGCCTGCAAACAGGAAATCAAAAAATCCCTATTATTGCGAGGGCCAAAGAACGCTGTATCCTTCAAGGTTTTGACCATTAGGCGTCGGGCTGCTTCGCGGGTTTGCCCTTTGGTAATAATTTTAGCAACCATCGGGTCATAAAAAGGCGACACCGCCTGCCCCTGCATAATGCCAGAGTCTATTCGCACGCCCTCATGCTTATAAGAATTAAACTGAAAAACAGTGCCCGTGCTTGGTAAGAAGTCATCGGCAGGGTCTTCAGCATAAAGCCGCACCTCAATCGCATGACCGCTTAGAGTGACATCTTGTTGCTCAATACCAAGCGGCAATCCAGTTGCCACCTGCACTTGCAAAGCAACAAGGTCAAGCCCGGTAATTTCCTCGGTCACGGGATGTTCAACTTGTAAACGCGTGTTCATTTCCAAAAAATAAAAAACCCCCTCTTTATCCAGCAGAAACTCAACCGTTCCTGCACCTCTATAGTTAATGGCACGTGCGGCTTCAACGCCTGCTTTACCCATTTTTTCGCGCAATTCATCTGTCATAATTGGACATGGGGCTTCTTCAATCACTTTTTGATGACGGCGTTGAATCGAGCAGTCACGCTCGCCAAGATGAATGACATTACCATGCGTATCGGCAAAAATTTGAATTTCCACATGCCGAGGTTGTTGGATAGCTTTTTCTAATATCAGCTCACCAGAGCCGAAAGCATTTTCTGCTTCTGAGCGCGCCAAAGACAAAGCATCGAGCAAACCGCCTGAGGCATCGACAAGACGCATTCCTCTCCCGCCGCCGCCGGCGGCAGCTTTCACCATGATCGGAAAGCCAATTTTTTTAGCCTGCTCTATTAGCGTTTTGTCACTTTGGTCGCTCCCTTGATAGCCCGGCACACATGCAATGCCAGCTTTGAGCATTAATTTTTTAGCGGCGGCCTTATTGCCCATCAAGTCTATGGCTTTGGCATCGGGTCCTATAAATATTAATCCTGCCTTTTCCACTTGCGCGGCAAAGGCTGCATTTTCAGATAAAAACCCATAAGCTGGATGAATAGCATCGGCGTCTGTTTGCTCAGCGGCGGCAATAATTTTATCGCCCGCCAAATAAGACTCTGCCACCAGGGCTGGCCCTATTAAGACCGCTTCATCAGCCTGTAGAACATGTAGCGCGTGCGCATCCGCTTTTGAATAGACAGCCACTGTACTTATCCCAAGTTTTTTCGCTGTTCGAATAATACGGCACGCAATCTCGCCTCGGTTTGCAATTAGGATTTTGTTAATAGCTACCATCACACCCTCTAATTTTGCGCCCATTTTGGTTTGCGTTTTTCCAAAAAAGAAGCAACGCCTTCCTTACCCTCATCGCCGCGGACGCTTTTGGCAAAAGCCTCTGCTGCAAGACGAACGGTCTGATTAATATCAATATGCTTAATTTCTTCCAGTAAAGCTTTAGTTTTTGCATTCGCTTGGGGTGCGCATCGGCGGATATCATTTTGTATCTCGGCGAGCTTGACCTCAGCGTCACTTATATCTGCGGTTAGGAAATCGACCATTCCCCAAGCTTCGCCTTCAATAGCTGTAAATCTTTTCGAGGTCAGCATAATGTAGCGTGCCTTAAACGCGCCAATACGCTCCACCACATAAGGGGCGATTTGCGCTGGCACCACACCGATGGATGTTTCACTCAAGCCCATTTTAGTATCACGACTAGCAATAATAATATCGCCTGCACAGGCCATGCCCAGCCCCCCCGCAATGGCTGCGCCGTGCAAAAGAAATATCGTGACTTGGGGTAACTGTCGAATTTTCAAAAACATCTGACCAATAATGACACTGGTTTGAGCGACTTGTTCTTGCGTACGCTCTGCTTGAAAGTTCTTTTGAAACCCTTTGAGATCGCCGCCTGCACAAAACAAATCGCCGCGCCCTCTGAAGGTGACGCCGCGTATATCGGTGCGCTTTTCCAGCATATCCAAAATCGCATGCATTTCATCGATCAGCTCATCTGACATAGCATTGCTCACTTGGGGGCGGTTCAGCCACACGCTTGCCCAGTCTTTTTCAATCTCAAGCTGAATAGATTCATATATTTCTTTCACCGATTAGCTCCTTACATCCGCCCCACACCAAAAGCATTAGACTGCAAGCTACGGTGTTGGCGCTCCCAAATAGTCTGCAACAAAAAGCCGATAATCTTGCGCGTATCGCGCGGGTCGATAACGCCATGGTCAAGCATACGTCCAGAAGTATAAAAAGCATCTTCTTGGGCAGTAAACACCCCCATAATGGCTTCACTTTGTTTGCGTATAGCCTTGAGGTCTGGTTCAAGACCTTTGCGCTTGGCAATATTTATTGCAACGGTTTCCATTGTTCCTGCGGCGGATTCACCGCTCATCACGCCCGTTCGTGCGCTCGGCCACGCAAACAAGAAGTCAGGCTTATAGCCAAAACCAACCATGCCGTAATTTCCGGCCCCAAAACTTGCCCCAACATGGAAGGAAAGTTTCGGCACGCGAATATTAGAAGCCGCTTGAATCATTTTTGCCCCATGTTTAATCATCCCCGCCTTCTCATATTCAGTTCCGACCATATAGCCCGTAATATTATGCAAGAAAATCAATGGATGGTTGGCTTGGTCAATTAGCTGATAAAACTGTGCGCCCTTAGCTGCCTCATCTGGTCCCATTGGGCCATTATTTGCCACAAGCGCGACGGGGTGTCCAAAAATACGCGTCTGAACACAAACAAGGTTTGAGCCATAACGCGCCTTAAAGTCTGTAAACTCAGAATTGTCGACAAGCCGTGCAATGAGTTCGCGGGACTCGTATGGCACTTTATAATCATCAGGCACAAGCCCTAAGAGTTCTTCGCTATTATAAATTGGCTCTTTAAAATCACGCTCTGGCGGTTGAGTGCAATGCTCATTCCAGCCGATCATCTCGAGCACGTCACGGATCTGGCGCAGCCCATCGACATCATCATCAGCCAAATACTCTATCAGCCCGGTAGTCGTGGAATGCATTTCAGTGCCGCCAAGCTCGCGTTCATCTGCGATCTCGCCGGTTGCCGCCTGCACAAGAGCCGCGCCGCCAAGAGCCGCCATGCCATTATTTTTAACTCCAACATTATAGTCAGACATGCCCGGCATATAAGCGCCCCCTGCCGTCGAAGGGCCATGCAAAACAGTCATGGTCGGAATACCCGCCGCACTCATTTTAGCCAACATATAAAAAACACTGCCCGCATGAGCCCATAATTCAACTTTGTAAGTCATCAAATTTGCCCCCGCACTCTCCACCAGATGAATGAACGGCAATTTGTTCTCATAAGCTATTTCAATTGCTCGGAGCACTTTGCGAAACCCCATTTCGGTAACGGCACCGGCATTAATGCCGCTATCATCGACCGCTACCATGACCCGTGCGCCGCTCACAAATCCAATGCCTGTCATAACAGAGCCCCCTGGCACACTTGTATCGGAATTAATATCATCGACGCAGTACCCGGCCATATTATAGAGCGGCAAATAGGGCATGCTCGGGTCCAGTAATAGTGTCAAGCGGTCATGCGGCGTGAGTTGATTGCGCTCTTCAAATCGCGGGCGGCGTTTTTCAGAAGCCGTGATTGCGCGTGCCTCAAGCGTGCGCAGCATCTCCAGCTTTGCTTTTTGGGCGGTTGTGTTTTGGATAAAATTATCAGCATGGGTGTTTAATTTGCTGTCATATACTGGCATTAAAGTGTCTTTGCTATATGTGTTGGAATAGAAATGGGATGGTCAAGAAGGATTTGAGCAAATGATTTGCCCTGCGGGTCATTACGCAGACTAGCGGTTCCGCCGCCGCCAAGGGTTTCATCAATAAGAAAATTAATTGCATGGCTCCCCGGCAGATAATATCGCTCGACCGCTTCTTTTGTATCTTCCATGTCGATAAAATGTGCAAAGCGTGCGCGAACCACCTGCGCGTCCAATGCCTGCCAAATATAAGGCATATACGCATCATGACGCGCGATGATACCAATATTGACCTTATTACCCTTATCGCCCGAGCGTCCCCATGCCAGCTTAACCAAGGGCACAGCGACCATTTTCGCCGCTTGCTCTGCCATTTCAGGCGGTGATATTTCTACGGGTGGGCTAACTTTTCCGTGCGTCAAGCCAAGCGAGAAATCATGGGTTTTACCATCCAGATGAATTTGTACAGGCACGCTCTTTTTATCGATTAAAAATGAAAAAAGCCTAACCACGGGTGACGGTTTTGGGCGTGAGCCAGCAAAAACAGCTAACCCCGGCGGGGTTGCCAAACTCATCCCGTTGGTTTCTTTTAAAAACATACTGGCAGCTTTTTGTTCAGGATGCTTAATAGCCATTTTCAAAACGACCTCGCGTTGTTCTTGCTTACTCGCATAATCACCAAACTGACTATCTGCGCCCAAAATCTCGATACTGGTTTCGGTGTAATCTGCTAGATTGCGTTCGCGCAAAATTTTACGTGTCCGCTCTAATGTCATATTGGCAAAATGTTCTGCCTTTTGTCGGCTTTCGAGCCCGATAAAACTGAGCATTATGCCGGCCCGAAAGCCCTCAAGATAAGTCGCACTCACCTTATAATTTTGCGATGGTGGATATCCTTTGGATTTACTGACGCGGACAATATCTGCTTTGATTTGAGTTATCTCAACTTTTGAAAAGTCGCAACAAACATCTGGAAGCTCATAGGCCTGCGGGTTGCCGATTTCATACAGCATCTGTTCACTGACGGTTCCTTTTGAGACCAGCCCGCCTGTATCATTAGGCTTACTGACGTCAAAATCACCCTTATCTGATATATCAATATAAGGATAGCCGATCTGGTCTATATCTGCCACTTGACGCCAGTCGGTAAAGTTTCCGCCCGTCACTTGCGGTCCGCACTCAATAATATGCCCGGCTAAAGAGCCCGCCGCCAATAAGTCATAATCATCATTTTTCCAGCCAAATTCATATATGCACGCGGCCAGCGTCACAGCACTATCGACACAACGCCCTGTGATAACAATATCGGCGCCATCGGCTAAAGCTGAAGCTATCGGAAACGCTCCCAAATAGGCGTTCATGCTGACTATATCTTTTTCAGGCGGAAACGTAGCACCTGAAAACATGTCTTTAACCCCTGATTTTTCTAAGATTTGTTTTTGTGTGATCACATCATCGCCTGTAATCACGGCAACTTTGAGGTTCAGCCCCTGCTCAGCGATAAGGTCTTGGGCGGCCTTGGCGCATGCCAAAGGGTTCACGCCGCCGGCATTTGAAATAACTTTAATGCCTTGTGCGGCAATATCAGCGAGATTTGGTTTAAGCGCGCCTGTGATAAAATCTGTTGCATATCCCATTTCAGGTTTTGCGGCACGTGCACGTGCCATGATAGACATGGTTATTTCGGCTAAGAAATCATAAATGATATAGTCCGGTTTGGTTCCGGTCAGAAACTGCGCCGTTGCCATATTTGAGTCGCCCCAATAGCCGCTGGCCCCGGCGATACGTATTTTATTATTCATATTTCCTCCATGGATTTTTAACTTACGCGCATTGGGTTCTTGTTGTAAAGCCTCATTATGCTGGTTAGAGTAGTTGAGCAAATGAAAGGAAAATGCGCATGTTTAACCCTTATGAAAATGAAGAGCGCCGTGCTTATCGCAATACGGTTAAGAAGTTTTTGGAGACTGAAATTTGGCCGCATGTTGATACTTGGGAGGAAGCTGGTTCTTATCCGCATGAGGTTAATGAAAAAATTTGCGCGCTTGGTGTTTTCGGTTTTGATATTGGCGAAGAATATGGCGGTCATGGATTTGATGACATGCATATGCGCAATGCGAGTAGCATTGAGATGGGTCGTGCGGCATGCGGGGGTGTGACTGTCACGGTTGGTTCGCGTTCTATTATGCTCAAGCCTTTGGTTGAGCTGGCGAATGAGAGCATTAAAAGCCGCGCTTTACCTGAGTTACTTTCTGGTCGCAAGGGTGGTGCGCTTGGCATCACCGAGCCCGGTGGTGGTTCTGATGTGGCTAATTTGAAAACGACGGCCCGCAAGGATGGTAATGAGTGGGTGTTGAACGGTCAAAAGATGTTTATCACTGGCGGCATGCAGTCGTCTTATTTTGTGATTGGTGCGCGAACTGGCGCTGAGGGCATGGGGGGTGTCTCTTTATTTTTTGTTGATGCGGAGACGGCTGGTTTCACGCGCACGCCGATTGAGCGAAAAATGGGTTGGTGGGCGTCGGACACGGCGACTTTGTATTTTGATGAGTGCCGTGTTCCTGCTGATCATATTATGGGCGAAGAGAATAAGGGTTTTTACGCTATTATGGATAATTTCAATTATGAGCGTATCTGGTTAAGCGGGATGATGTTGGGTATGTCGATGCGTTTATTGGAAGAGAGCATTGCTTATGCGCAAGAGCGAGAAACTTTTGGCAAGAAGCTTATTGAGCATCAGGTTATCAGACATAAGATTGCGGATATGTCTTCTAAGATTGACGCTATGGAGGCGTTGCTTGGGGTTATTTGTGAGGCGATGAATCGAGGCGAGAAGCCTGTTGCAGAGATTAGTAAAGCAAAATTTTTCTGTTCCACGAGTCTTGAATTTATTGCGAGTGAGGCGATGCAGATATTTGGTGGTGCGGGTTATTTGCGCGGCAATGTTGTTGAGCGCATTTACCGCGAGGTGAAAATCATGGCCATTGGGGGCGGCTCAGAAGAGATTATGCGTGACCTTGCTGTTCGGCAAATGGGGCTTTGAGGCGTTTGTTTTGTTCTGGGTTGTTATGCAGATAGGTGGATAAGGGGATAAGTGGATAAGGGCTTTTTGTATCATGTGACAGAATAAGCTCGCCGCTTTATTTTTATGACTTTAGTTATATGCCTTTTATCCGCCACAAAAAAGACCGCCCCGAAGAGCGGCCTTTTCAATTTTAAGTCTCCAGAAGAGCTTTAGAAATCTTTTCTAAGACGCATACCAAAAGTCTGTGGGTCGCCCAAACCACTACTTATTTCACCATAGAAAAATGGTCTATTGAAGGAAAAAGTATAATATTCTTCATCCGTACAGTTGCCGCAATATACGGAAATATCCCAATTATCGGTTTTTCTTAACCCAACCGATAGGCTCAGCAGACCATAATCATCTTGCGCGGACTGCGCGAGCGGGTCAAGAACGCCGGGCTCGGAAGAATTAGCTCTTGTTAATCCGCCTTCAGCTAAATACATCTCCGTATAGAAGGAATAATTAAAATTAGCATAAAGATTGATATCGTTTAGCAGTTCGTCTTCATAACGAAGCCCCACCACGCCAGCAACATCTGGTGCGAGACCCCGCTCACGACCAGCAGGTAGCCCTTGGACATCATCACCATATTCAGTATCCAAGAAAGTGACCCCGGCATTGATGGTCAAAGCCTCCGTGAGAGCATAGATATTTTCAATTTCGAAACCCGTTGTTGAGGATGTCCCGGCATTGACAACCTCAAATGCCGTGCCATTAAACACACTCACTTGTAGGTCCTCAAAGTCGGAGTAGAAATAAACAACACTCAACCGCCCGCGCTTATCCCCATATTCCAGACGATAGCCCAGCTCAAACGACTCGACATATTCTGGTGCAAAATCGCCTGTTTCTGGTGTGAAAGGCGCAAATGTTGGGTCTCCAAAAGTATAATCGTCACCAGCAACCCCCCGACCTCTACCTTCAAGAAGATATTGAAAAGGAGTTTGAAGAGCAAGCGGTAGGGCATTAAACTGCGCATTTGTGGGATAACTTGGTTCACCTGCGGCCGCATTTTCAGTTACATTAAAGCCGCCCGCTTTGAAGCCTTCTGAGAATTTTGCAAACAGCTGCATATTATCCGTTGGACGATATTGCAGTGTTATATCAAAAGTTGTTTCTTCATTATTGACCGTGCTATTCCACGGCTGTGCTGTTTGTAAAGCAGTATCACGTGCTAGGAAAAAAGCCGCATTGGCGCGCACATTGGCAAAATATTCTTCAGGCGTACCTGATAAAGGCGTATATTCATAAGTTTTTTCAACTTCAGTGTAGCGAACCCCAGCAATTAAACTCAATTGTTCGGTGAGTGAATAAGTACCATGTACGAAAAGACCGAACGATTCCTCATCATGAAAAGCCGTGTAATCTTGAACTTTAAACTCTGAGTCAGAAGCAAAAAACGGATTGATTTGATTGGCAGTTGCTTGGCGCGCATAGTCAAGTTCTTCTGCAAAATAGTTCACGCCAGCCACATAATCAAAATTACGCCCTATCAGATCAGCACTCCCTTCAAGCAAGAATTCTTGCGTGATGGTCTCCATGTCATGAAAAACATCTAAACTATTCGCCCTATCTTCTCCACCGAAGTCCCAGTCCCCGTCTTCATTATCACTATCAATCTCACGATAAGATGTGACCGATTTCAAAGATAAATTATCTGAAATTTCATAATTCACAATGACACTCAAACCAGCTTGGTTGATAGTGTTGTCACCAATATTTGTCACTGGATGCGTGAAAGAAAATGGCTGTTCCTCACCAATATCAACGGTGTCACCTCTTGTACCATTGCTCCCCCCCGTATAATGCGTGACAAACCGCGTATAGTTATCGGTGTTAAAATAGGAGCTATAATCGGCAATCACCCGAACATTTAGACTATCAGTGAGCTCCAGACCCAATTGAACTCGTAGCCCATCATTTTCAGATTTGGCTGTATCGTTGCCACTACCATCGTTAAAATAGCCATCCTTACGGCCGTGCATACCTGAGATTCGGATTGCGGCTGTATCATTAATGGCAAAGTTGATAGCTGTGTCGATTTTTCGCGTGCCATAATCACCCAAGTTGAGACCCAAAGAAACGGAGTTTTCGCCAATCACAGGCGCGGCGGTTTTAAGAAGCAACGCACCGGCGGTTGTGTTTTTGCCAAACAGCGTACCTTGAGGCCCGCGCAAAATATCCAAACCAGCCATATCAAACAGAGTTGCCAGAGCTGTCCCGGGGCGAGAGCGATAAACATCATCAACATAAATGCCAACAGCACTTTCAAAACCCGGGTTTCCCCCGCTCGTGCCGATACCTCGAATACGCACCGGCGAATTAGACAACGTGCTTGAAACAGTATTTGAAAAGACGCTCGGCGAGGCAAAGTTCAAGTCTAGAATATCTTCGACCCCTGAATCTATAAGCTCTTTGGTATTAAAGGTTGTGACCGCCACTGGCACATCGAGCAGATTTTGTTCGCGCCGTTGAGCGGTAACAACGATTTCATCCAGCGATTGAGCAAAAGCTGGAACGACAGGTGCAAGCACGGATGCGAGCAATGCTATACCTACAGATTTGCCGATAGATTTTTTAATAATGGAACTCATTTGAGTTTCCTCCATATTTTTGCGTGGCAGATACCACTTTTTTGTTTACGCGGCAGATGCCACTTTTTTGTTTGCGCAGCAGATGCCACTTTTTTGTTTGACCCGTCGGCACTCGCAAAGCTAGTCACCGAAGGCTCGGAACGCAAATTAACAACACAATAAGCATTTTGGTAATCACACGTCAAGCATTTCGGCAATCACCCGTCAGTTATCACATGCGTAATCCTGAATACCGTTTTCTTATTTATTAGCTTTTATCATTAGCTTTTATCATTGGCTTTGACCGTAGACAAATTTACCCACGGGTAAACATTGTAACCTGATGAGCTTTATATATTCAATATTTGGAGATAGGTTTTCATAAAGCGTTGCTTAAATATCACACGCTTATTTCATCCATTTGATATTTGTTTAAATGCGCCAGATATTGCGCTTTTTATATCGCGCTTTTTATATTGCTTTTAACAATAAAAGCCATATCCTGAAACTTAAATAGACTGTCTTAAAGGAGATTAAAATGAAAAACAAAAGAAAGCTTTTTTCGGTTGATTCGCATGTACATATTCCGGCTGAGACCATCCGCGATTATTTGCCCGAAGCTAAAAAACCGGCTTTTGATGACGCCGTTGCGGCCTATACGAAATATGATGAGGACATGAAACAGGGCGAAGTCCTTGCGATGGAAGATTTTGTGGACTTGGAGGCGGCTAGCCATCCCGGATATAAAGAGGGCAAGGCGCGTCTTGAAGCGATGGACAATGACGGCGTTGCCCATGAGGTTATGTATAATGACCCGCTTGATGATATGCGGTTTTATAATAATCTTGAAACGGTGCAGGATAATTTGGAAGCGTTTAATAATGCGCTTCATAATTTTGCCTCGACAGATCCGGATAGATTACTCATCACCTATCACTTGCCGATAACGGATATTAATTTTGCGATTAAAGAGTTGCACCGGGTTATGAAGCTTGGGGCGCGTTCTGTACAATTGCCAAATTTTCCATCTGTGCTAGGACTGCCAGACTATCATGACGCGCGTTATACGCCTTTATTCAGCGCGATTGAAGAAAGCGGTGTGGTGATTGCCCATCATTTATCTATTACGCCGCATTTATGGGATACGTTCCGCCGCGACCCCACGCCACAAAAGGGTATTTTCACAGGCCTGCCGCCATCTTTAATGATGGAGCCGATGATGTGGTATTTTTTAACTGGCATTTTGGGGCGTCATCCTAATCTGAAAATTGTTTGGGTTGAGCCGGGATTATTCTGGATTCCCGGTTTCTTAAACTTTCTTGACCGCCGTATGGACCAGCATTATGAATTCCCAGACGTCGACGAGAAACCAAGCACCTATTGGAAACGCAATATGGCCGTCACATTTGTCGATGAGCCAGAAGCTGTCACTCATCGCCATCAGCTTGGTGTTGAAAATCTTCTTTGGTCGACTGATTTCCCGCATCCTTGTTGCAATTGGCCTAATGCGCAGGCGAAAGTTGCCGAGCTCTTTAAGGATGTTCCAGAAGAGGAAATACACAAAATCACGTGGGAAAATGGAGCAAAAATGTACGGCTTTGCTTAAATCGAAAAGCAAAATCTATCAAGAGGTGAAAGTATAAAAAAAACTTTCACCTTTTTCATTTAAAAAAAATGCCTAAAAATTTTCAAGATAAATCTGTCATTATCACAGGTGCCAGCACAGGTATCGGGCGAGCACTAGCGCATGAGTTAGCGGCACAAGGCGCAGTTGTTTATGTCACCGCCATAACCCTCAATGAGGCGCAAACTGTTGCCGCTGAAATAAAAGAGCAAGGCGGCACCTCATTTGCTGCCAAATGTGATGTCACGATTGATGGCGATATTAAGCGAGTCATTAAAAAAACTGTCAAAGAACAAGGGCAACTTGATCTTATGATTAATAATGCGGGGATAATTTTTATCGGCGAGTTTTTTGACATGAACGAAGCGCAAATTCGCAAACTTACCGATGTCAATTATAATGGCGTCCAAATTGGTATGCTGCATGCTTATCGGCAAATGAAACAGCAAGGTTTTGGGCAAATTTTAAATATTGCTTCCATGGGCGGCCTCCTTCCGACACCCAGCATGGTTTCTTATGCTGGCACTAAATTTGGCGTGGTTGGGTTAACATTATCTTTGGCAACAGAAGCTGAAGTTTTTGGCGTAGACCTTCGAGCGGCTTGCTTGGGTAATGTAAAATCAAACTTGATGACACAAGCAGAAACCAGTAAGCAAAAATCTCCTGACATTTTACAAATACTGCCAAAGCAACAGCCAACACATATAACGGCGCGCAATATTGTTAAAGGGCTTTTGAAAAAAGATCGCCTTATCTTCACGCCTTTTTATGCTAAAGTCGCTTGGTATCTTATGCGCCTCTCGCCTAAACAATTGTTCAAGGGGTCGCAAAACATGATGGATAAATACCGTAAGCTTTAAGTGGCGCATAAATAATGCGTTTTCATATTTAGGGGCGCCTCTAATTGAGAAGATTGTTTACACATAATTTTATTGGCTTATACTTTTTACAAATTGAATTTTTGAAGCGGCGCACGAGGCTTATGAGCCCTTGTAAGTCAACTTAATGATGGTAGCAAAATGAACCCAAACTCTAAATTAGACCCTGAATTAATGCCCGCTTTAGAAATTTTAGCCACCGCTTTGGGCGGTGGTTTTGATTTAGAAAATGATCTTGAAGCAACGCGCAATATCCTTAGCTCAATGAATGAACAGCTTTTGGCGACATTCAGCCTGCCTGAGACACTCATTCGAGAAGACATTCATTTTACCTCAAAAGATGGTCACGCTTTAAACCTGCGCGTCATTCGCCCCAAACAGAGTGCTCAACCCCAACCCATTATTTATTTCATTCATGGAGGCGGATATGTGATGGGCTCAGCACTTCAGGGGGATATGAGTATTTATAATTTTGCCGAAGAGCTTGGCTGCTTCACAGCTTCGATTGAATATCGGCTTGCGCCTGAAACGCCATACCCCGGGCCCTTAATGGATTGCTATGAAGGATTACAATATTTGGTCACGCATGCTAAAGAACTCAACCTTGACCCCGCTCATATTATTCTTTATGGCGTCAGCGCGGGCGGCGGACTGGCGGCGGGGCTGGCTCTTTACCTACGCGATAAGACCGCCATCAAACCAAAAGGCCAAGTACTGGTTTTTCCGATGCTTGACGATACTAATCTTCAACAAGCAGGCGCGGGGGTTGAAGATACGATGATCTGGACACGTGCCAACAACCTGCAAGGGTGGAGCGCATATCTTGGCGGTGCATTTGGGCGTGATGGCGTAGATATATATGCGGCTCCATCAAGAGCGCAGGATTTATCTAATTTGCCCCCAGCCCATATTCCTGTTGGCACGCTGGATCTTTTCCTTGAGGAAAATGAAGCTTACGCTACAAGACTTGAAGCGGCGGGTGTCAGGTGTGAGCTTGAAATCTATCAAGGTGCGTTTCACGGGTTTAACGACTTTGTCCCAGATGCGGGCGTATCGAAAGAGTGTAATCAAAAGATTGACGGTTTTATCAAAAGCCATTTATCAAACTTATCAAATTAAGGTCATTAAGTTTAAAATTTTATCGTGCAAAAAATCAATAAATTCACAACTACCGCCCTTGGCATCATATTATCTCTTGGGGTTTTGCTAAGCTCATGTAGCGGTGTCGGAGACCCACGTGGCGGCGACTATCCTTATCATCACATGGAGCGCGGTTTCCGTAATCCCGAGGGCAGTCCAGCGCAAGAAAGAAAGCTTAGTGTGTCAGTGCCATTTTTTGCCAAGTTTTTTTGGCGACAAATTGCTGATGGCACGCCAAACATACCAGATGACCATGTTATGCCAGCTAAAAAGGCACGCCTTATTTTAAGTGAAACAGGCGATAAAGACAGCGTCAGCTGGATTGGTCATTCCACATTTTTGATAAAATTGGATGGTGTCACTGTTTTGACTGACCCTGTTTTTTCGAACCGTGCGTCGCCCTTTACCTTTGCTGGCCCCGCACGCATCCCTGCATTTGGACTTAACATTGAAGATTTACCCCCAATTGATATCGTGGTGATAAGTCATGCCCATTATGACCATCTTGATACGCGTACATTGGACAGGCTCCCCAACCCAGAAACCATCACAGCGATTGTTCCATTAGGGCTTGGTTCTTATTTCACAGAACGTGGTTATGCCAGCGTGCATGAGGTGGATTGGTATGATGAGGTTATTTTACCATCTCTTTCTGGCTCGTTTCGGTTGACCGCCTATCCTGCGGTGCATTGGTCCAACCGCACGCCCTTTGACCGCAACCGCACCTTATGGATGTCTTACGGGTTTTCTGCTGGGGGGCGTTCTATCTACCACACGGGTGACACAGGCGTGCATCCAAGCGCGTTTAAAAAAATTGGCGCACATATGAACCAACATCACGGCGGATGCGATCTTGGTTTAATCAGCGTTGGCGCGTATGAGCCGCGGCGCGTTATGCGTGTTTCTCACACAGACCCCGAAGGCGGCGTCCAAATTGGCCGCGAAATAGGCTGTCGTCAGATGACGCCAATGCATTGGGGTACATTTGTTTTATCCCTAGAACCTTTTGCAGAACCACGTACACGCTTTGTCCAAGCGGCGCGCAAACAAGCCATTATTTTGAAAATTGGTGAGACCATCAAGCTTGAAAATTATGACAATTAAGGCTTTGCCCGAAGGGTTTGTTTGAGGACTTAGTCGCCTGTGCCGATCAACCGTGATAAGGCATGTGTATGTTCTCTCAAGAAAGCCGCCAATTGCTTTGGCGGTAAAGTCGCCTCGATGTCAGCATAGGCGAGCAGGTCTCCGACCACCATATCCAAAGATGTACCACGGCGCCGATGAACTTCATGAAAAAGCATGCCCCAGCGCGCAGTATGGCTAATATGGCTGGTTTTTTGAAAAAGTTGTGAATTCTGCCCGCCAAAATAAATGGGCAAGACATTTGCGTGAGTTTTTCGCACGAGCTTGCCGACCAGCGACCCCCATTCAGCATCAATGGCTGTTTTTTTTAAAAAAGTTTCAGTTCTTGCAATTTTCCCCGCAGGAAAGATAATCACGGCGCCGCCATTTTCAAGATATTTCCCTGCTGCCTTGCGCGATGCTAAATTGGTTTTGAGAGCTTTGGGTGTGTGGTTGAAATTAATTGGCAATACATAGTTTTCCATTTCTGGAAACCTGCACATAACATGATTGATCATGATTTTAAAATCACTCCGCTGCTGTGCAATTAGCCAACAAATAGCCAACCCGTCCAGAACACCATAGGGGTGGTTTGCCACGATGACCAAAGGGTTCGACTTTGGTACCGCTTCGGGATGAGTGCCGTGAAAGTTAATGTCAATTTTCAGCTGCGCCATTAAAGCCTGCCAAAAAGAGGCCTCTGCCTGACTGGCTTTTTGATAGTCATAATATAATCGTTTAAGAGCAGGACGGCTACTGATCTGCTCAACGGCACGAATAGCCAGAATATACGCCAAGGAATGTTCCACCGAAGCCATAGTGAATTCATCTATCAATTTCGTTTTATTCAGCATTGATATTTTTGCCCCCCTATAGTTATTCGGTTTTTTTTATTCATAAATTTACTGAGCTTGATGTTTGGTGATATTCTTATGATAAGCCTTCATTTAAAGCCTAGAAATGCTTGTTTTGAGCCAGTTTGCCCAAGCGGTCTGTAATGGTGTGAAACTCATCCACCATCTCGTCAATAATCTGCACGACTGGTTTGACCTCATTAATCAGCCCGGCTGTTTGCCCCGCCAACCCCACGGAGGCTTCCATATCGCCGCCAAAATATAAATCTCGAATATTTTGGAATATTTCAAGCGACATGAGTCCGTCTTCATGAATTTTGTTTGTGCGCTTTGTGCGCAATGCTCGAATACATGGGCTAGATTTTTTATTCAGCACATAAGTCCCTGTTGTCGGTGCGTCAATTATCGCGTTTTTGTAATTATCATGTACCGGGCTTTCAGCCGAAGATACAAAGCGTGTACCCATTTGGACGGCTTCTGCGCCAAGGGCAAAAGCGGCCGCCATGCCGCGTCCGTCGCTAATGCCGCCGGCGGCGACCAACGGCACATCGACTGCTGCCCTTACGGCCTGTAGCAGCACCAATGTTGAGACTTCTTCGGGATTTTTAAATCCGCCGCCTTCTGCGCCTTCTACGATAAGTCCATCGACGCCTGCCGCAACACACCGCATAGCGGCTTCGACTGTTGGCACGGCGTGATACACGATAATGCCGGCTTTTTTGAGAGGGGTAATAAATTTTGCGGGACTTCCTGCTGATGTTGTTACAAATTTCACGCCGCTTTTGCAAATATAATTGAGCATGTCCTCATCCTTGAGGAACAGGATAGGAAGATTAACGCCGAATGGAGTCTTGGTTATTTCGAACATTTTTTCAATTTCTGCTTTGCAGATTTCGGTTTCCCCGGATGATGTTTCGATGACGCCCAGCCCGCCTGCGGCACAGACGGCTGATGCCAATTTTGCGCGCGCTATCCATCCCATAGGTGCTTGAATAATTGGATATTTTATGCCTGTATGCTCCAAAAAGCGGTTTTTCATATTGGTCTCCTAAATTTTCTCAAAGGCTAGCCAATTTATCTATTATATGAAAGCGTAAATTACTCTTGAGTTTGTCTGTGCGTTAAATTTAGATTGATTTCCTTGCATAATATGTTAAGGCTCGCTTGCTGTGTGACGTTTTTATGTTTCTTTTGGCACAGCGTGGCAAATATCAATGAGTGAGTTTGCTATATTTATTTTACGTACGCGAAAGACTCAAATTTTTGGACTAACTATGATTACTGGTACCGTTAAGTGGTTTAATGCCACGAAAGGCTATGGATTTATTGCTGTTGATGGTGAGGACGATGTCTTCGTTCACATTTCTGCGGTTGAGGCGAGTGGTCTGCAACTTAAAGAAGAGATGAAAGTTTCATTTGAGAAGCAGCAAGGTCAAAACGGCAAATACTCAGCTATTAATTTGATGGCTGCAGAATAATTTATAAGAACCTGTCAGTTATGATGGGTTCTTTTTTTGCGTTTTTACATTTTTCCATTTTTTGATGGTTTTATTGTGGCTTGGTTATGGGGTTTACAAGGTTTTTGGTGTGGGTTTTTTTATGATGTTCTAGGATTGCGCACGAAAAGAGGTGTGGGCTGTGGTCGTCTCTATAGGAATAGCTATAGGAATAGCTATAGGGATAGCTATAGGAGAAGGCTTGCGCTCAATAATGTGCACGGGTTTGTTGCCCTTGTGAAGTATCCTTTTATAAAAACCTCAACATTATACTTTTAAAAGTTAGAGAATATTTTGGTTACCCTTTTAGAGGTAAGCACACAGATATTGCTAAAAAGGGCTAAAAAAATTATTCTTGCGAGCTTTCAGCATCTTCACCCGGTCCGAAATTTGGGCGAAAATCCATTAAATAAGTCTCTTCTTCAATCTTTGTAAAAGTTACATCAGTCCGTCCGTATTGCGATAAATGTTCCCGTGTTACACGCTTACCAGACGGAACCCCAATTCTTGAACGTATATATTCACCTAAATAACTATTGTTTTCTGTAGTCTCAAGAGCCTTTCCATTTGCTTGCGCTCTAACAAAAATAAAGCTATCACCATCATCCGTAAGAACGGTAAACTGCTCTTTGCGTTCAGGGAAAAAATCTGTATCTTGAACCTCTTTAGGCACAGGAATGTAAGCTTGGTTAGGATTTCGTCCCTCTCTTTGTCCCCAGTTTAGCCCCGCTTTTTTATGAGTTTCACCATCTCTTGTGTTTAACAGAGTCAGCGTAACGCACTCACCTTCTGGTTTTGCACGTGGGTTATCATTAAATGATCGCGTCTCAATAATGGCAATCATTGTCTCAATGTGAGTGGCGTTGCAACTTGCCGAATTTCGCAAACACTTATTATAAAAGCTGTTGGCTATATCCACGTTAACTTCCGCCATTGCTTCAGTTTGAGATTGGCTGAAACCTGTATTGGTGTAGTTCGCAGAACCAGAAAATGCTACAATTGGAGTATCATCTTTTAGCCAAAGATACGTTTTTGCATGTACTGGATTACCACGAACAATATATTCACAATTTACATGGTTTCCAAAAGAACCTCGGGCTACAAGTCTTTGGAAAGCATTATGCTGAGCCTTTTCTATTCCGTCTTTTCTAGGCATTCCAATTATTAGGTTCAGCTCTGCTTTAGAGTTTAAATCATTAATTAACTTTAGATGCTTATCTACCATACTAGCTGTAGCATACCCACTTACAGCGAGTAGCTTATTTGCTCCAGTTGAGCGTACAGGTTCCATTAAAACCTTGTTAAATAGTTTGTCCGTTATCATATGGTTGTACAAATATTATTTTTAACTAATGTTTCAAGCACCGACCTAAACACGACCTGTGCGCCCTTTGGAGGCACAGCCATACCAATTTGTTTTCTCACTGACTCCTTGCCCCCTGAGAAAACAAAACTATCTGGAAAGGATTGTAACCTAGCACGTTCACGATTGGTTAAGGCTCTTGGTTCATCCCAGTGATATACATGAGTGCCACCACCACCAGACCCTGTAACAGTATAGGCAGGTGCATCTGGTTTTAAACGCTTATAAATTTGACTAATAGTTGCCCCGCTCTTGAGATTTAACTTCAAATTTTCTGGTAGATTTGCTGTAAAGGCATTCTCACCCGGTTTAATATGCTTTAATCTCTCCACGACTCTCTGAGACTGCTTTGTTAGTTCGTGGTTAGCTACAAGCTTTGGAATATCAGCTAGTGCCTGAGATGATGTTACAGGATTATCTTTTGTTGTTGGCTCAGGAAATTCATACTCAATGCTAAACTTTTTTCTAAAGCCAACGATTATTATTCTATGCCGCGCTTGTGGAACTCCATATTGCTCAAACTTATAAAGATGGACAAAAATATCGTATCCAGCCCCCTCAAGTGCGTTTAATATGATTTTAAAATCCTGACTTTTACCGCTTGACCCAAGACCACTTACATTTTCTGCAACAAAGAATGACGGTTTTTTTACTTCGAGGGCTTTAATCCCCCAACGATATAGACCACCAAACTGACCAGAAATGCCTTTCCTATCACCAACAACACTAAAATCATTACATGGAAATCCAAAGACCAACCCATCAATAGCAAGCATCTTGTTAAAATTTAATTTTTCCACACGACAACAGTAAGAGCCACCATCAGGGATAGGCAAATTATCCTTTAAGGTTTGGCAAGCATCATGATTCATGTCGTTAACCCATGCTTGAGTGAATCCGTTACCGTTATATTTTGCGTTATGCGCACCAAGCGCCATGCCACCAGCACCAGCGAACAATTCCCCTAACCGATATGTTTTCCGCTCAGGAGATGGAGCTGTTACTAATGCCAGATTATTTTCAAAATTCATTATGCTGTAACTTCTTTCCAACTAAGTTTGCTACATCTTCTGTGTGGGATCACAAAATCGCACCGCGTATTTTCATTAATCATATTTTTTAAATTATACTAAGCGCAATATTCGCCAATGTAGTACTGCAAGTGTTTTGTACTCACATATTGCCGATCCACTCTGCCAACCTCCCATTAGCTCCATGGTCATTTACGTAGATAATGCTACCAGAATTGCTCTGTTTTCTTTTTAAGTCAACTAGCCTGCACCACCATCTTAACGATTGATGTAACTTTGTTGCCCTTGCGAAGTATCGCCCTATAAAATCGTTATAAAGTCGCGCGTGGTGGGCGATACTGGGATCGAACCAGTGACCCCTACCATGTCAAGGTAGTGCTCTCCCGCTGAGCTAATCGCCCGCACCACGAGCCGTTTCGTTATGCAAACAAATCATCTGAAAGTCAACATTTAGCGGTTGCCCCGCCTGCTTCGTCAGCAGAACAGTCTGGCGCATAAGATTAATTTTTTTTCGGTCAAAAGCGTATCCTTTGCGCGCAAAGCTACGTATGATTTAAAAGCCAATTATCTGGAGAAAATATGCGAGCAGGTACTCAAAAGTCTTTACGTTCATTAAGTTATGCGATTATAGGCGCAGGGATGGCAGGTTTACTTGCTGGCATTAAGTTGCGCGCGAGCGGGGAGACTAATTTCACTATTTATGAAAAGGGCGCGTGTGTTGGTGGCACATGGCGCGAGAACCGTTATCCCGGTTTAACTTGTGATGTACCTGCGCATGCTTATACCTATAGCTTCGCGCCTTATGCTGAGTGGGATGCGTTTTATGCTACGGGCGCACAAATCAAGGAATATTTTGAAAAAACGGCTGATGATTACCGTCTGCGGTCTCATCTTCGGTTTAATACGCAGGTGACGGCTTGCCATTTTAACGAACAAGAACAGTGCTGGCATCTTACTTTTGCTAATGGGGAGACGCGCAAAGCTGACATTGTGATTGCCGCTTCGGGGGTGTTGCATGAGCCCAATCTGGCGCAACTTGAAGGGCTTGAAGCATTTGCTGGCAAAGCCTTTCACAGTGCGCGGTGGGACGATGAGGCGGTGCTAGATGATGCAAAGATTGGGGTGATTGGCAATGGTTCTACTGGCGTTCAGATTACCTCGGCTCTTAGTGCGCGGGCGGGAAAATTGGTACATTTCGGGCGCACGCCTCAATGGATTATGCCGGTTCGTCAATTTGCTTACACGCGAGCCGACAAAGCGCGTTTCAGGCAAAGTGTTGAGCATATTGACGCCATTCGATTTGACCCTGAATATTGGGATAATATCCGCCGTTTCAACAAGGCTATTACTGCGCCGGATGGTCCTGAGATGGCACAAATAGAGGCTTTGTGCTTACAAAATCTTGAGCGCGGTATCAAGGACGCGGGTTTACGCAAGAAACTGCGCCCCAATTACAGGGCGGCTTGTAAGAGGCTGATTTACAGCTGGAATTATTATGAGTGCGTGCAAAGGGCGGGCGTTGAGGTGGCGACCTCTGGTATTGACTGTGTGAGCCGCGCGGGGGTTAGGCTTGTTGATGGCACGTTCCATGAGCTTGATGTGCTTATTCTGGCGACTGGTTTTCGGGCTGACAGATTTATTCGCCCGACTTGCGTGATGGGCCGGGCTGGGATTTTGCTTGATGATGTCTGGCATGTGCGTGCGTCGGCGCATTACGCGATTAGCGTTCCTTTTTTCCCGAATTTTTTCATGTTGAATGGCCCGACGGGTCCTGTTGGCAATTTTTCTTTGATTGATATTGCCGAAAAGCAATGGGATTATATTGAGCAGTTGCTTGCGCCGCTTCGCGCGGGCAAGGCGCGCACGATTGAGGTGTCTTTGCAAGCCTTTGATGCTTATGAGACGCGGCGTATAAAGGCGGCTCGGCGCACTATTTTTGCCTCAGGATGCACCAGCTGGTATCTTGATAAGACGGGTATCGCGATGACTTGGCCATGGAGTTATGATGCTTTCACCCGCGCCATGAGAACACCTGTGCTGGCAGAATATACGCTTGCGTGATACAGTTAGCCTGTTTTTTGTTAATTTTACTTTTTGCCCTCATCATTGTGACGCCTAATTGTGACAGATAATCAAAGCCATCAAAAGCCGTATCGTTTACTGGTTCAGCGAGGCGTTGATAATACGCCCATATTATCGCAATGGATACTCACCTCGCCGCATAGCGGACATTTATACCCTGCGTTTTTCATTGAAGCCTCGCGCCTGAGCGCGCATGATTTGCGCCGTTCAGAGGATGCCCATATTGAGCGTCTTTTAGAGCAGGTACCTCAATATGGCGGTGTGGTATTGGCGGCGATTTATCCGCGTGCTTATCTTGACTTAAACCGCGAGGCTTATGAGCTTGACCCGCAAATGTTTGCTGAAACTCTGCCCACTTATGTGCAAACTGATGGTGCGCGGGTTAAGGCGGGGCTTGGCACGATTGCGCGTATCGTTGCGGATAAGATGCCTATTTATCATGCGCCGCTCAGCTTTGCGCAAGCTAAACAGCGGATTGAAGAAATTCATCTTCCCTTTCACCAAGAATTGAAAAAGCTGTTATACAATTGTGTTGGCGTCTATGAGAGTGCCTATCTTCTTGACATCCATTCCATGCCCTCTAGGGCTGTGAAACAATGGGCACGGGAGCAGAAAAAAACCATGCCGGTCCCCGATATTATTTTAGGCGATTGTTTTGGCACATCTTGCAAAGCCGATTTGACATCTCAAGTGGAAGCCTATTTGACCAAATGCGGGTATCATATTATGCGTAACGCGCCTTATGCAGGCGGTTACATCACCCAGAGCTATGGTCTATCGGGCGCGCATGGATTAAATGTTCACGCTCTACAGATTGAAATTTCGCGCGCGCTTTACATGGATGAGGAAAACTATCTTTGCCATGAAGGCTTTTCTCAGGTGCAAGAGCATCTGACGGGCTTGCTGATACATCTTAAATCAGTCTTGGGAGAAACGGCGCGCAAAACAGAAACCAAGACGCAATAATGCAAAAAATAAGAGTCTTAAAACTAAAAAAAGACATTGAAAAGACATTGAAAAGACAATAAAAAAGCGGGCCGAAACCCGCTTTTTCATTGTTTATTTTTTAGTATTTATTAGAACTTAATACCTCCCTGAATCGTAATCGTACGACCTTGGCCATAAAAAGCGTAATTTGACTTCACGCCAAAACTACTGCCTGAAAGCGGTGTATCACCACCAAAGCTTAAAAGCTCTTCATCTGTCAGGTTTTTACCAAGCAAGGCAATTTCCCAACTTTCATTGGCGGGGGTTAGACCAATCCGCAAGTTGAGTTTTTCATAATCATCCTGAACAAGAGCCGGGTCATAAGTGGATGACGCAAAATACTCCGAAGCAAAAGAAAGTGAGCCGTGAATATTAAGATTATAGTCTCTCATCACGGACATATTATAGGATGCCCCGATATAGCCTGAAATATCAGATAATTGCGGCTGAGTATTTCCCGTATAGCTACAAAGCCCCACACCTTGAGGGGTTGTTGAATCAACTGGATCTCCAAAGTTACACTGCCCGTTTTCATAAGAGGTGAACTCAAAGTCTGTAAAGGCGAGTGCCCCTGTCAGCTCAAGGTTTTCACCCAATGCCCAGCGACCATCAATTTCAAGCCCTGATGATTCAGCTTCTGCGGCATTACCAACATTAAAGCCTAAGACACCATCATAGATAGAAACCTGTAGATCCGAAAACTCCGTATAATACAAAGTAACATTCAGCACCGCATTTCCATCATTAAGTTTGAATTTACCACCCAACTCAAAGGAATCGGCTTCTTCTTCCTCAAACCGGAAGCTCTCATTAAGGGTTGCATATTGCGCTTTATTATTCGCTCTAAAGTCAAAGCCACCCGCTTTAGCACCTTGCACGAAGCTTACATAATAAAGGGCATCATCATTTGGTTCATATTGCAACTTAATATCTGGCGAGAATTGCTCTTCTGTGAAAGAACCATCTACCGGTATTGTACCAAGTTCCGCCAGCAACGCCGTTATACGAGCCTCATCTGAGGTAGCTAAAGCCGAATTATCTAAGGCAGCCAGAGCCGTCAAATTTGTCGAGGTAATACCAAACACATGGGCATAAGCCAAAGCTGCAAGATTATCGGCTGGAAGCGCACCGCCAGCAAGGGTCTGAAGAGTCATGTTACGCATGCCAGATTTCTCCTCGCTTGTGAAACGTGTACCGACTTGCACTTTCCATGCATCATCAAAGCGATAATTAAACTGCCCGAAAACAGATATAACTTCAGACTCCACAGTGGCTACTCTTGCCGCCCGTGTGCCATTCACCAGCATACCATAAGGAAGGGGTGAATAATCGGGGTTAGTGTCGCCGCTAACTACGTCTGCATCAGGCGCGCCATCAGCATTAAGGAAAGGGGCGTTGAATTTTGCACTAAAAGCGAGTGCAGTAGTAAGTACAGCACCAGTCGGAACATTAATTTGGTCTTGATAATCATGGTCGGAGTCTTGATAATAAACCCCAACAATATAATCAAATACGTCACCGACAGGCGAGGTTAGGCGAAACTCTTGACTGAATTGTTCAAATTCCTCCTGCAAATTAGCATCAAAAACCGTCGCTCCCGTAAAGTCACAATCGCATAATTCTTCATATTCGATTGTAGTTGCGGCGGTGATGGATTTAAGTTCATACCCACCAAGGTCCCAATCCAATGTTAAGGCAACGGTCTCGGTCTCATTATAGCTAAATTCACCATTTGAGCTTCTAATACCATCGGCTACATTATTGGCAACACTGGGGTCACCACCAAGAGCTTGCAGAATTGCAGAATAGGTTCTACCTACACCCTCACCTTGAATTTCGACGTTACGTCCGATAACATCAAACTCAGAGGCTTCAACTTTCAGATTAGCAACCAGATTATCGGTAATATCAACTGCGATTTGCCCGCGCACTGTTGAATCTTCACGTTGAGGTTCGTCTTGGTTGAGCGTTAGGTTTTCGTAAAAACCATCAGCATCCCGAAACCGCCCCGACAGACGCAAGCGTACGCGGTCAGCGACCGCGCCCGAAATAGCACCCTCAATTGTTGTCTCTCGGTCCTCAAATTCATGAGAAACTTGCAGATAGCCTTCAAGTTCTTCGGATGGCTTTGCTGTTGTGATGTTCAACGCCCCGCCAATGCTGTTTTTACCAAACAGAATCGTTTGCGGTCCGCGCAACACTTCAACGCGCTCTATATCCAAAAACGGCGAGCGCGAAGACTGCGCACGACTGTAATAAACGCCATCAATATAAGTACCCACAGATTGCTCAAAAGCTTGGTTAATACCCGAGCCAATACCGCGAATATAATAATTTGTAGAAATACCAGTTTCATTCAAGGTGAAGTTTGGAATGCTATCCTGCAAATCACCTAAATTACCGATATTATTCTGAATCATCATTTCCCCAGTAACCGCCACAACAGAAACAGGAACATCCTGCAATGATTGTTGGCGCGACTGTGCTGTCACGATGATTTCATCTAATTGCGCGGTAGCCGGAAAAGCCCAAAGGCTTACTATCAAGCTACTGGCAAGAATTTGTTTGATTTTATTTTGGTTCATTTTTTCCTCCCAAAATTGATTAAATACATTTAGCTAAACAACTATCTTAACTAAATAATTATAGGGTCACTTTGATTAGCACGCTCATGGTAAAATTAATTTTTGTCTCAACATTTTTGTTTTAACATTTTTGTTTTAACATTTTTATAGTAACCATTTTTATAGTAACCATGTTGCTATACGCATACAACTACTCTGTACCTTTACTCTGTACCTTTACTCTGTACCTTAACAGTACTCTTACAATTCCGAGCGATTCATCAAGATTCATCAAGATTCATCGAGATTCATCTCAGCACAAAGTCAAAGACCGTGATAGACTGTCATTAAAGTTATAAAGTCGTAAAGTCAAGCGATACACATGAGGTTATTTTATGTCAGAGCTTAGTGTTGCCGCCGCTCTTGAAGCGCGTAAGTCAATTCGTGCTTTTTTGGACAAGCCCGTTCCAGAGTTTCTACTGCGCTCTCTTCTTGAAAAAGCCGGTCGGTCTCCGTCTGGCGGCAACCTCCAGCCTTGGTATGTTTATGTTTTGACAGGCGACAAGCTCGCTCGGTTTAAACAGGACATGATGGCGGTTTTTACGCAATCGCCGATGACCGCAACGCCTGAATATAATGTTTATCCAGAACCAATGCCGGAAATTTATCAAGCCCGCAGTCGCAAAGTAGGGACAGATATGTATGCCTTGATGGAAATTGAGCGCGATGATAAAAAGGGACGGTTGCAGGCAATGGGGCGCAATTTCAATTTCTTTGATGCCCCGGTAGGTATGTTTTGTTGTATTGACCGCGTTCTTGACCGCAATCAGTGGGCACATTTTGGCATGTTTGCACAAAGTCTTTGCCTGCTGGCGGTTGAAGAAGGGCTTGCAACTTGTATGCAAGAAGCTTGGGCGATGCACCATGAGTTGGCGGCAAAGGCCATTAATATGCCCAAAAGCCAGATGCTGTGGATGGGTCTCGCGCTTGGGTATCCTGATGAGAGTGCGCCGATTAATCGTTTAGAAACCGAGCGCGCGCCCATAGACGGTTTCGTGAAATTCCTGAAATAAAGCAAAAAACTTATGGAAAACTTGTCATCCTTCACAGATTTTGCCCAGACTCTTGTTGATTTGGCGGCGCAAGAAACCCTGCCTCTTTTTCGCCAAGCACCTGCCATCGAAAACAAACATGAAAGCGGTTTTGACCCTGTTACCCAAGCCGACCGTTCGGCTGAACAGGTCATGCGCGCCGCTATCGAGGAAGCTTATCCGGAGCATAGTATTTTGGGCGAAGAGTTTGGCGAGAAAAAAGCCGGCGACTGGCAATGGGTCCTCGACCCGATTGATGGCACCCGCGCTTTCATCACGGGGCTACCAAGCTGGGGAACGCTCATAGGTCTTAATAAAGGCGGCACGCCTTATATTGGCGTCTTTGACCAGCCCTTTACAAAAGAACGCTTAATCGGCGTCCATGGCGAGGCAACCCGCTTTAGACAAAAAAATCAGCGACAAAAAGTCACCACAAGAAAATGTTCCGCCATAGAAGATGCCATGCTTGCCACGACAGACCATCGGTTTTTTGTCAAGGCATCTGGGGAAAAAGCAATGGCACAAGTTTTGAACACGGCAAAAATGATGCGTTATGGCGGCGACTGTTATAATTACGCCATGCTTGCTTGTGGTCATCTTGACGGCGTCATTGAGCAAGGTCTTCAAGCCTATGACATCCAAGCCTTCATCCCTATAATTGAGGGCGCGGGCGGGATTATCACAAATTGGCAAGGCGGCTCAGCCGCACAAGGGGGACAGGTTATCGCTTGTGGGAGCGGTGCGCTCCATGCGCAATTACTTGAACTTTTCGCACCCGCCGCCATTTAAATTATGTTTAAGCTATTTCATATACCGCTCAAAATGGGCACTCACATCAGCAATGAAACGGTTTTTAATGTCCGCCACCTCCATCAAGAGCTCATGCTGGGCCGGCGCGTAAACGCGTAGCGATGCATTTTTCATCTGCGCCGCCGCCTCTATTGTCGCCTGTGACAGCACTAATTTATCATCATCTGCCACCCCAAAGAAAATCGGCATTTTAATCTTGGCCAAATATGAGGGCTTGCGTGTCTCTTCCATAGCCTGAACAGCTCTTAAAGCCCATTCAAGACTGCGCCCCTCAACATTCAACGCATAATCAGCCTGAATAATAGCCTCATTTAGATCAAACCGTGCCTGATTATTAGAGACAATATTTTTTTCTCTTGTGCGATTCTCACGGCTCTTTTGAACGCCCGGCAAAGCAACATCCCCCTGCCCTAAGGCAATATAAAGCAACGCCTGAAACTTCATAAAACCAAGCCTAAAAATACCAACAGGAATATCCAGCATCGGCGCAGACAACGCCAAAGCCTTAAAAATATCAGGCCTATCATGCACCGCACGCAACGCAATCTGCCCGCCCATACTATGCGCAAGAGCAAAAATTGGCACATCTACATCTAAAGTGTTCACCCAGTCCATCACTTGCAGTAAATCATCCGTGTAAATATCAAAATCCGTCACATGAAGCCGCATCGGATGGCTCGCAAGCCGTCCCCCAGAATGTCCATGCCCGCGCCATTCAGGAAAAATAACCGTATAATCAAGAGCAATAAAATCAGCGATAACATCAAAATATTTTTCAATAAATTCAGTATACCCCGCCATCAATACTAATGTCGCTTTGGAAGTGCCCTTGGGCTCAAAAACCCCAATGCGGACTTTAACCCCATCTTTAAGCGTCAATAAATGCACCGCGCCTTCTGGCATTTTGTCTTTGACATAAACACTCCATAGAGGCGTGGGGCTCGTTTCGACTTTTAACATATCCGATAACATATCCGATTGAGCCAATGCCGGCGCCAACAGAGCCACCCCCAAAAAGCCAACGATAAAAACCCCGCCTATTTGTTGCTTGAACGAAATCGCCATATATGAATATTTTAGGAGCAAATCTGCAATCCTTTTCCCTTGAGCTTATCGCTTGAATTTATGCCTATTGTTATTTTATTTTATTTAAATTAAAACTAACCTATAATGAGTAACAAAGGTAAGCGAATATATTTTTTATAAATATCTCATCACCCTTCAGGAGTTCATAAATGTCTATCGCCCCTCGTTTTTCATGGTCATCGCGACTTGGCTTCATTCTTGCTTGTGTTGGCGGCGCTGTTGGCCTCGGCAATATTTGGAAGTTCCCCTATATGGTCGGCGTTAAAGGCGGCGGGGCTTTTGTTTTGATTTACCTTGCCACCATTGCCCTTATCGCTATACCCGTGGCGATAGCAGAGCTCGTAACCGGCCGCGCCGGCCAAGCCAACGCCTATAGCTCGGTAAAATCTCTGGTGCCGAAGAACCGTAATCCATGGCTGTTTGCCCCTGTCGGGCTTCTGGGTATCTTGAGTGCTTTCATTCTTTTGACCTTTTACAATGTGATCGCTGGTTGGGTTATGGCTTATGTTTATCGTTCCTTGTCTGGTGAGATCAGCACTGTCACCAACGTCTCTAGTGGCGCACTCTTTGAGACTCTCCTGTCTAGCCCCTATGAGTTGATATTTTGGCAGATTGCGTTCATTTTGATGGTTGGCGCGGTGATTGCGCGTAATCTCAATACGGGGATTGAACGCGCCAATTTGATTTTGATGCCGCTTTTGCTCGCTATGCTGGCGGGTATTTTGGTTTATGGTATTTTTCAGGCTGATATGGCGGCGGCTATCCGTTTTCTTTTCACGCCAGATTTCAGCAAAATTAATCCTGATATTGTTCTTTCGGCCATTGGTCATGGGTTTTTCTCAGTTGGCGTGGGGGCTGCCGTGCTGATTACATATGGCGGCTATATTAACACCGATATTAATCTTGGGCGAGCGGCTCTGTTGATTGGCATCACCGATACTGTGGTGGCAATTGTGGCGGGACTTGGTATTTTTGCTATTGTGTTTTCGCAAAACCTTGACCCGGCTGAGGGGCCGGGTTTGATTTTCACCACCCTGCCTATTGCCTTTGCCCAAATTTCTGGCGGCACATTGCTCAGTATTGTTTTTTTCTTACTGGTTTTATTTGCGGCTCTCACATCGGCTCTGGCTCTTACCGAAGTGCCCGTCAGATGGGTTAGCGAAGTAACAAAACTGTCACGCCGTCAAGCGACCTTTGTTGTTCTTGGGGCCGCTTTTGTTTTTGGGCTGACGACGGTTTTTTCCTTCAACATCTGGGAGGATGTTCGGATTGCTTCATCGGGTGTCTTGGCCGACAAAACATTATTTGATGTAAAAGATTACATCGCCTCAAATATTTTGATGCCGCTTGGTGGGCTATTGATTATCGTTTTCACGGCTTGGGTGGTCCCGCGCGAGCGCCTCCGCGTATATTTCAATGATTATTCGATTCTTTTCAGCATATGGTTATGGCTCTCACGCGTTGTCGCGCCTGTCGGAATCATTTGGATGTTCCTTGCTAATTTATGAGAAGAAAGATATAAGCGTATTAGCGAGCTTAAGTCTCGTGGTGTGGTGTGATATTTCTTCCCCCATCTATCCGCATCACCGCCCTCGAAGCTTCCGAGCTTTGGGGGCTTTTTATTAAGGAATTTTATGATGCTGGAAAGACTCAGTTGGCGGGCAAGATTTGTTAAATTTGCTCTACGGCGAACAATAAAAAAAATTATGAGTTCTGATTTACCAATAGAAATGGTGCGGGATAAGCTTGATAGCCCCAGTTTTTTTAAAAAACTCTTAATTAAAGGCGATGTTTGTGGCATCACTGAGGTCTTTAACGGCGTCAAGGTGGAATGGGTTGGCGATATGAAGAGCAAAAAGGTTTTGCTTTATTTTCACGGTGGCGGGTATATTTTTGGTTTACCGAAAACTTACTGTGATCTTGCCAGTGCCATTGGCACGGCGTTTGATGCTTGTGCGCTTATACCCTATTACAGGCGTGCGCCTGAGAACCCTTTTCCTGCGGCGGTTGATGATGCTTTTGCCTGTTATGAGGGGCTTTTAGCTAAGGGCATTGATGCAAAGAATATTATTATTAGTGGCGATAGTGCTGGTGGGGGGCTTTCTATGGCACTCTTGTTGAAATTGAAAGATGAAAAACGCGCCTTGCCTTGCGCCGCCATTCTTTTGTCGCCATGGCTGGATTTGACCTGTAGCGGTAAAAGTTTTGTTACCGAAGCAGATAATGAAGACGTCCTCACAAATAAGCTAACGAAACGAGCAACAGCTTATTATCACCGCGACACGCCGGCTGAGCATCCTTATGTTTCGCCTCTTTTTGGTGATTTAAAAGGATTGCCGCCGATTTTGGTTCAAGTTGGCACGCAAGAAATTCTTTACAGTGACGCCACTCGGTTTGTCAAAAAAGCGCAAGCTGCTGGCGTTGACGCCAAATTAGAAGCCTTTTATGCACTGCCTCATGTGTTTCATTTATTCTTCGGCTTTGTACCAGAATCGCGCGAGGCTGTCCGTAAAATTGGACAATTTATAAAAGCACTTTAATCCATCCCGCGCTTTGGGGGGAAGTTAAAGTGCCTGATTTAAAAAACTGGATAGAGGCGACTTAATCTGAGCTCTATATTCAAGCTCTATATTCAAGCTCTATATTCAAGCTCTATATCTAAGCTCTATATCTAAGCTCTATATTCAAATTTTGCGAATGTTTTTCTTATAATGCGCACTGTTCACTCAATCTATTGAATTTAAAGCTTTATTTTTAGGTCAATATGACTGACATAAATACTTGTATTTTTAAACCATATTTGGCATATTTATATGCTTATAATGCGCCCTAGAACATGGGTGAGCGCAATGGGCAGGGCTAGGAATGGGCTAGGCTAAAGAGACGCTAGGAAACGTCCCTACGCTTGCGCTTTGACTAACTGAGATGTATGAAACCGTTCCTTAAGAAGACTATTGGGCATCAACTGGTCATTCGGAAGATGCTCTGCCTGTCTTAATATTGTGCCTCATATTATGTCTCAATATTGTGTGTCACTTATTGCGGGCGCGGTACTAAAACTGGATGAAGTAATGGTTAGTAAGAAAAATAAAACAGATAAAAACACGCAAATTTATCGCGGTTTGCAACAGCGTGGTTTGCCAAAAAAGCAAGGTCTGTATGATCCACGTAACGAGCATGATGCTTGTGGTATTGGTTTTGTTGCCAATATCAAAAACGTCAAGAGTCACGCTATCATCCGCGATGGCTTGAAGATTCTTGATAATCTCGAACACCGCGGGGCTGTTGGGGCTGACCCCAAAGCGGGTGATGGTGTTGGTATTTTGTTACAAATGCCGGATGCGTTTTTTCGCAAGGTGAGCACCCAAGAAGATATGACTTTGCCGTCTGAGGGTCAGTATGGTGTTGGGGTGTTTTTTTTACCGCCGGATGAGGCGGCTCGGCGCATTATTGAAGCCAAAGCTATTGAGATTGTTAGGCAAGAAGAGCAGATGGTTCTTGGCTGGCGTTTAGTTCCGGTTGATAATGCGGATCTTGGCTATTCGATTGTCCCAACGGAGCCGGTTATAAAACAATTATTTATCGCCGATACGCGCGCGCACCGCGACCAAGATAGTTTTGAACGTGATTTGTTTATCATACGGCGGCGTATTGAAATTGCTGTTAATGAGTTAAATTTAACTGCGGCGGACGGATTTTTTTATATTTCGAGCATGAGTTCGCGCACGGTTCTTTATAAGGGTCTGCTTTTATCTAGTCAGCTTGGGCCTTATTATCTTGACCTGCAAGACACAGATATGGTGTCTGCTATGGTGCTTGTTCATCAACGTTTTTCGACCAATACCTTTCCGACTTGGAGTCTGTCACAGCCCTTTCGGATGATTTGCCATAATGGTGAGATCAATACATTGCGCGGTAATGTGAACTGGATGACGGCACGTCATAAGGCTTTGGCTTCAGATTTATTTGGTGATGATATTGAAAAGCTCTGGCCGCTCATTGAAGAGGGTCAATCGGACTCGGCTTGTTTTGACAATGCGTTGGAATTAATGGTGCAAAGCGGGTATTCGCTGCCCCATGCCATGATGATGATGATACCAGAGGCTTGGTCTGGCAATCCGCAAATGAACCCTAAAAGGCGTGCCTTTTACGAATATAACGCAGGTTTGATGGAACCTTGGGATGGTCCTGCGGCTGTTGCTTTTACCAATGGGCGTCAAATTGGGGCTACTTTGGACCGTAATGGTCTTCGCCCGGCACGTTATTATGTCACCAGCGATGACCGTGTGATGATGGCTTCTGAAATGGGTGTTTTGCCGGCACCTGAAGACAAAATCATTGAAAAATGGCGTTTACAGCCCGGTAAAATGTTGCTTATTGATTTGGAACAAGGGCGTATCATTCAAGATTGCGAAATCAAAGAAGAACTCGCCAACGCCCATCCCTATCAAAAATGGTTGAACAACGCTCAGATTAAACTGGAAGACCTGCCGACATCTGTGTCTGCTCAGGTACTTTCTGAGGCGCAAATTCTCGATTTGCAGCAGGCTTTTGGCTACACACAGGAGGATTTGAAGTTTTTGCTCTCGCCCATGGCTGAAAAAGGTGAAGAGGGCACGGGTTCAATGGGCACTGATACGCCGCTTGCGGCGCTTTCTGATAAGCCGAAACTGCTTTATAGCTATTTCAAACAATTATTTGCTCAGGTGACCAACCCGCCGATTGATCCGATTCGTGAAGAGCTCGTTATGTCTTTAGTTTCATTTATTGGTCCGCGGCCTAATCTTCTTGAGCTTGCGGCAACATCAGACAGTAAGCGTTTAGAGGTTCGCCATCCTATTTTGACCAATCAGGCTTTAGGGAAAATTCGTGATATCAGCAACATCAAGGATAATAATTTCCACGCTGTGACTTTGGATATGACGTGGGATGCGTCTGAGGGTTCTGCGGGCCTTAAAAAACGCCTTAATGAACTTTGCGCCCAAGCCGAAAAAGCGATCACCGAGAAGCAGGAAAACATCATCATTCTTGGTGACCGTAGCGTCAGTGCACAGCGCGTTGGTGTGCCAGCTTTACTGGCAACGGCCGCCGTTCATCACCATCTCATCCGCAAGGGTTTAAGAACACTTGCGGGGCTGGTTGTAGAAACAGGTGAAGCGCGCGAAATTCACCACCTTTGTTGCCTTGCCGGTTATGGTGCAGAAGCTATCAATCCATATCTGGCCTTTGAAACATTGCACTCAATGAAACAGCATTACGCTACCCTTCAAGATCTTAGCACTGATGAGATTGAACAGCATTACATCAACGCGACGGGTAAAGGTATTCGTAAGGTTATGTCGAAAATGGGTATCTCGACTTATCAGTCTTATTGCGGTGCGCAGATATTTGATGCTGTGGGGCTTGCGCAAGATTTTGTCGATAGCTATTTCACTGGCACGTCCACGCTGATTGAGGGTATTCATCTGAATGAAGTGGCCGAGGAAACTGTTCGGCGTCATGGCGATGCTTTTGGCGAAAAAGCGATTTTGAAAAACACGCTTGAGGTGGGCGGTGAGTATGCGGTGCGCATACGCGGCGAAGAGCATGTCTGGTCCAGCGACACCATTAGCTCTTTGCAACATGCGGTGCGCGGCAAAAGCGATGATGACTATAAAAAATATGCCCGTTTGATTAATCAGCAGAGCGAAAAATTATTAACCCTTCGCGGATTGTTCCACATTAAGGGGGCTGGCGAGCTTGGGCGCAAAGCAATTTCCATTGATGAGGTGGAACCAGCGCATGAAATTGTCAAACGGTTTGCGACGGGTGCTATGTCATTTGGCTCAATCTCGGCCGAAGCGCATGAAACGCTCGCTGTGGCGATGAACAAAATTGGCGGGAAATCAAACACGGGCGAAGGCGGGGAAGAATCGCACCGCTTTGTGCCAGATGCAAATGGCGATAACCGCCGCTCTGCAATTAAGCAAGTTGCGTCGGGACGCTTTGGCGTAACGACTGAATATCTGGTGAATTCTGACATGATTCAGATTAAAATGGCGCAGGGTGCCAAGCCCGGTGAAGGGGGTCAGTTACCCGGTCACAAGGTTGACCAGCGTATTGCTGCCGTTCGTCATTCGACGCCGGGCGTTGGGCTCATTTCGCCGCCGCCGCACCATGACATTTATTCGATAGAAGATTTGGCGCAACTCATTTATGACCTCAAAAACACCAATCCAGAAGCCGCCATCTCGGTTAAGCTGGTGTCCGAGGTTGGCGTTGGCACAGTCGCCGCCGGGGTTTCCAAAGCCCGTGCGGACCATGTAACCATTTCTGGTTTTGAAGGGGGTACAGGGGCAAGTCCCTTAACCTCGATTAAGCATGCGGGGAGCCCGTGGGAAATTGGTCTTGCTGAGACCCAGCAAACACTGGTGCTGAATGGACTGCGCACACGTATTTGCGTTCAGGTAGATGGCGGTCTGCGCACGGGGCGCGATGTGATTATCGGTGCCATACTTGGGGCAGATGAGTTTGGTTTTGCGACAGCACCGCTGATTGCGTCGGGTTGTGTTATGATGCGCAAATGCCATCTTAACACTTGCCCTGTTGGTATCGCCACCCAAAACGAAGAATTGCGCAAGCGTTTCAAAGGTTCACCCGAGCACGTCATTAACTATTTTTTCTTTGTTGCCGAAGAAGCCCGCGCCATCATGGCACAGATGGGCATTAAGTCATTGAACGCGCTCATTGGTCAAACCGATATGCTAGACACCAAAGCCGCCCTTGATCATTGGAAGGCCAAAGGTCTAGATTTCACCCGTCTGTTTATGAAGATTGATAGTAAAGGCGATGCCGTTTATCGCACTATGGAGCAAAACCACCCGTTACATGACATTCTTGACCGCAAATTGATTGAACAATCCATGCCTGCTCTTATAGACAAAAAGCCTGTTCAGATTGAAACGCCGATTAGCAATATTGATCGTTCTGCTGGCACTATGCTCTCTGGCGAGATTGCCAAGCGTCACGGTCATGCGGGTCTGGGTGAGGATACGATTTTGGTTAAACTGAAAGGCACAGCGGGGCAAAGTTTTGGTGCTTTTTTGGCGCGGGGCATCTCTTTGGAGCTTGAAGGCGAAGCCAATGATTATGTTGGCAAGGGGCTTTCGGGTGGTCGTCTAGCTATTTATCCGCCAGCGAAAAGTGCTATTGTGCCGGAAAAAAGTATCATTGTTGGTAATACTGTTCTTTATGGTGCGACTGAGGGGGAATGTTATTTTCGCGGGGTTGCGGGGGAGCGTTTTGCTGTTCGCAATTCGGGGGCGATTGCGGTGATTGAAGGGGCGGGCGATCATTGCTGTGAATATATGACGGGCGGCGTTGTTGTTGTGTTGGGTGAAACGGGGCGCAATTTTGCGGCCGGCATGTCGGGGGGCATTGCTTATGTATTGGATGAAGATAATTGCTTTGAGCAGCGTTGCAACATGGCCATGGTTGAGCTGGAAGACATTAAGGCTGACATGGGGAATGAGCTAACTAACATTAAAGAAAAAATGTCGCTACATGATGCAGAGCGTCTTCATAAGTTACTTGAAAACCATGTTCGGTATACCAATTCAGCGCGTGCAAAGACCATTTTGGCGGATTGGGATAGCTGGCTTGTTAAATTCAAAAAGGTTATGCCGTCTGAATATCGGCGCGCCTTGCGCGAACTAGAAGAAGTTGGTGCGGCAAAAGATAGTCATGTTGCAGGCGAATAGGGAGACATAAAATGGGCAAGCCAACTGGATTTCTAGAACATGACCGCCATGACAGAGCTTATGCTACGTCTAAGGAACGCGTGCAACATTTTAAAGAGTTTATTGTTCCTTTATCTGATAAAGAGTTGACTGCGCAAGCCTCGCGTTGCATGGATTGCGGTGTGCCTTATTGCCATAATGGCTGCCCGGTCAACAACCAAATCCCTGATTGGAATGAGCTGACTTATAGTGGTGCGTGGCGTTCTGCGCTTGATAACCTGCACTCGACGAACAATTTCCCTGAGTTTACGGGTCGTATTTGTCCTGCGCCGTGTGAGGCCAGTTGCACGTTAAATTTGATTGACCAGCCCGTCACGATTAAATCCATTGAATGTGCTATCATTGATAAAGGGTGGGAAGAAGGCTGGATTGCACCACAGGTCACGATGCCTAAAACGGGCAAAAAAGTTGCTATTATAGGCAGTGGTTCGGCCGGCATGGCGGCGGCCCAACAACTTGCGCGGGCGGGTCATGATGTGCATCTTTATGAAAAAAACGCCAAAGCGGGTGGTTTATTGCGCTATGGTATTCCGGACTTCAAAATGAGCAAACATCTGATTGATCGCCGCGTTGAGCAAATGGAAGCCGAGGGCGTCACGTTTCATTATAACGCCTATATTGGCAAGGATATTGACGCGCGCGAACTTGCGGCTGAATATGATGCTCTTGTTCTTTCTGGCGGTTCAGAAGAGCCACGTGATCTTGCGATACCGGGGCGCCAGCTTGACGGGGTTCATTTTGCGATGGCGTTTTTGCCGCAACAAAACCGCCGTGTTAGCCAAGAGCCGCTCGGCGATGTTGAACCGATTATGGCGACAGATAAAAACGTTATTGTTATTGGCGGCGGGGATACAGGGTCAGACTGCATTGGCACGAGTTTTCGCCAAGGTGCGATTTCTGTTACCCAACTTGAGATTATGCCAATGCCGCCTGAAAAAGAAGATAAAGCAATGACTTGGCCAAATTGGCCGTTAAAAATGCGCACCTCCACATCACAAGAAGAAGGCGCGGTGCGTGATTTTTCTGTGATGACCACAAAAGTGAGTGATGATGATGGCAAGGTCAAAGCCATTACATGCGTTCGTGTTGATGACAATATGCAGCAAATTAAGGGTTCTGAATTTGAATTACCTGCCGATTTAATTTTACTCGCTATGGGCTTTGTCCATCCAGTGCATGAGGGGTTGGTTGAGCAGCTTGGTCTCGAACTTGATAAGCGCGGCAATATTTTTGCCGATACGGCAACTTATCAGGCAAGCCGTGCCAAGACATTTGCTTGCGGTGATATGCGCCGTGGTCAGTCTTTAGTTGTTTGGGCTATCCGAGAGGGTCGCCAATGCGCCCGCGAAGTGGATTTATTTCTGATGGGCAAGACCGATTTACCGCGCTAAAAATTGGCAATGATTTTTGCGCGATTTTTGCGCCAGTAGCATTTATGGAAGCCCCGCAGTCTTTTATGGAAACCCCGCAGTCTTTTATGGAAACCCCGCAGTCTTTTATGGAAACCCCGCAGTCTTTTATGGAAACAAAGCCAGCAGTCCCGGCGTTGCGTGGCCGTCAGGTATCAGCCTTTGGTCCAATTGGAAAGCACGGATGGCTTTTTTGGTGCGCCTTCCCAACATACCATCCACACCGCCCGTATCATAGCCCTGTGCCGACAGCTTGGTTTGTAGCTCTTTTAGCTCTTTTGGATGCAAGGGGCGTTCATTAAGCGGCCATGGTTTTTGGATGCCTGCAAGCCCTTTATAGTAATCCGACAACAAGCCCACTGCCAGCGCATAAGTCGGTGACATGTTGTAACGCAAGATAGCGCGGAAGTTTTTTGTTACCAAAAAAGCAGGCCCAAGATAACCCGACGGCAAAAACAGTGCCGCCTGCCCAGCTGTTTTAGGTAGCTTTATCAAAACACCTGTTAAGCCCAAACTGCGCCACTGTCTCATGCTTTTAGTCATTTTCAGGTCTGCTTGTTGATAATCAAACCCCTCTGGCACATTGACCTCATAGCCCCATCGCCGCGCAGACCGCCACCCAGAAATAGATAAATAATTAGCAGCAGAGCCAAGAGCATCTTCCTTACTGTCCCATATATTGCGCTTGCCATCGCCGGTAAAGTCCACGGCATAGGCAAGATAAGTGGTCGGAATAAACTGCGTCTGCCCCATCGCGCCGGCCCAAGAGCCAAACATACGTGCTCCCGAAATATCGCCCGCGTCAATAATTTCAAGTGCCGCCAATAATTGTTGCCGCCAAAAAGCCTTACGGCGTCCGCCTTGATGACCAAGTGTTGCCAATGCCTGCAAGATATTTCTCTTGCCCTGATAAGTGCCAAAATTGGTTTCAATGCCCCAAATCGCCACCAATAATTCCCGATCGACATCATATTTTGCTTCTAATGCATCAAACAACAAAGCGTTTTGTGCTAGTAAGTTTTGTCCACGTTGCTGGCGTTTTTCAGATACCATTGTCTCAAGATAAGCCCATGGCGGCTTAACATATTCGGGTTGGCGAATAATACGTTGTAAAATTTTTTCATCGCGTACCAGCCCATCAAGCACGCGCAAAGTTGCAGCAGAAATGCCATTGGAGCGGGCTTGCCTTTTCACACCTTCCAACCAGCTATCAAAACTTTCTGCTTGCACGCCTGTGCTTAAAAGCGCGCATAGAACGAAAGCTATAAAAATCTTTTGCATGTTATTTCTCCAAATTGGCTAAAAGTGAAAAAGCATTCCACAAATGATACAAAGTGCTTGACGGAACATTTTGCGCACTCATGACAGGCTGATTATTTTGTAGCTTATAGGCATCGCTCCACAGCCCCGGCATTGTTGTGGCAAGGTATGTTTCAAAAAGTGCCGCCAAAAGCTTCTCTACTGCTGACACATCACCTTTAACATAATAGGCACGTAGCAATTCTGTTTGCACCCATAATCGTCTAGAGGCGGAATTTTTAAAAGTTTTGCTTGGCGCATCGACACGCACCGTATCAAGAGCAAAAAGCTTGTTGTCATCAAGACCATAGCGCAAAGACCAATCCATAATTAATGAGCTATCACAAGATAGTTTCCCGCCCAATGTTTCAAAATCATCTAACAAATAGACCCATTCAAACCCATGTCCGGGATCATAGACTTGCCCCTCTGCATCGCTTAGCGGCGTCCAGTCAGAGGTGAAAAATTCATTAACTTGCCCCGTTTGCGCATTTAAGAAGAAGGTTTCAAATAGCCCAATCATTTGAGTGGCACGCTCAAAAAAGAAGGGATCGCCCGATACCCGATACAATGCCATAAAAGCTTCCAGCAAATGCATATGCGGGTTTTGTCGTCTTGCGCGTGCCGCGTTGGAAACATCAAAATTGTCTGGCGACGCCAAAAATTCAATATATCCGCCCTGCGGATGGCTCATATTCTCATCAAGAAATATTGTCAGCTTGCGCGCAAGCTCCATCAGCATTGGGTTTTTACTGGCATCATAAAGCCCCGCCATGGCAAGGAGTATAAAAGCTTGGTCATAAAGCTCGCGGGTGGCATCACGCACAGAGCCATCCCTATTTAACAAAGTGATATAGCCGCCATCTTTATGTTTATGATAAGTTTGCAGTGCTTGAAACCCGCTTTCAAGCATGGGTTGGGGTACATCGAAGCCCGCTTTTTGGGCTTGTGAAAAAAGATATAATTGGCGTGGTTGAACTCTTGCGCGTATCCAGCCTTCCTTTGCATCACGGCCTTTGGCATCCAGACTTTCTCGAAAGAGCCCTGTTTCATGATCTATGCCCTGCGCACGCCATAAAGGGAGGGCGTCCTGTGCCAGCCATATATGTAATCGCTGGCGCCACTGTTTCGATAACAGGCGAGGCGATTGCATCATGTATCTTTCATCTGTGCCTGTAAATGTCGCACAGCTTCGTCTCGGCCTTCTTGCTTGAGCCGCGCCACAATATTTTTAACGGCCTGCCCATCATGGCGCGAGACCACCATCACGGCATCTGCTGTTTCAACAATAATCAGATCTTCAACGCCGCTTGCCACAACAAGACGAGACTGCGCCGCAATATAATTTCTTTTTGCCTGCTCCACAAAAACATCACCCGATACCACATTTCCATCCAAGTCTTTTGTTGCCAGCTCATATAAGCTTGCCCATGACCCGACATCACTCCAGCCCATATTAACTGGCACCACAGCACCAATTTCTGTTTGTTCCATCACCGCAACATCGATTGGCAAGGCGGGCAGTTTCTCAAATGCATCGCGGGGCAACATAAGAGCCTCTTGAGAATCATCCAGCGATAGCTCATCCAAAATAGCGCGACACCCGTACAGTAATTTGGGGCAATAGATTTCCATTTGTTCCACCATGACCCGCGGCTTGAATAAAAACATACCACTATTCCAGCTATAGCCGCCCTCTTTTAGCCATTGGGATGCTGTTTGATAATCTGGCTTCTCCTTAAAAGCTGAAATGGCATAACAGCCTTGAGTTATTTCATTTTTTCGCGCTTTGATATATCCATATCCGGTTTCTGGCTTGTCTGGCACGATACCGAAGGTCACAATGCGCCCATTAAGAGCGGCCTGCGTGCCAAGCTTGATGGCTTCCAAGAAAGGCTTCTGTTTAGCGATATGATGGTCTGCGGCAAGAATGAGTTGAAGCTCTGGCTCGGTTGGCTGGCGCAATGCATAAAGTGCGGCCACAGCGACGGCAGGGGCTGTGTTGCGCCCGCTTGGTTCGAGTATCAAGCGTTCCAGCGATTGGTTGATTTTTTGGGTTTGCGCCCTGATCAAATTGAGGTGGTTTTGATTGGCGATAATCAAAGGGCGTGAAAACTGCTTTGTATCGGACACGCGTTGCAGAGTATCTTGCAAGAGCGTTTGCGTATTTATGAGTGTCTGAAACTGTTTTGGCATATCGGCGCGTGAAGCGGGCCATAATCGGGTTCCGGAGCCACCTGACATAATGACGGGTTGAATTTTCATCCTATTCCTGCCTGATTTATGAAGCCCAATTTATTAGATTGTGGCTATTGTTACGAATATGTGTAGATTTGCACTTAATTACCAATAAAATACGAGAAAGATGACAAATTCAATTCAAAAAGTAGTATTCCCTGTTGCGGGTCTGGGGACGCGATTTCTTCCTGCGACGAAAGTTGTGCCGAAGGAGATGCTTCCGGTTTTTGACAAGCCGCTTATTCAGTGGGCTGTTGAAGAGGCGGCGTTTGCGGGGATAACGGAGTTCATTTTTGTTTCTGCGCCCGAAAAGAAGTCTATTGTGCAGCACTTCCAACCACATGAGAAATATGCTGCTCTTCTTGAACAGCGCGGCAAAAAAAAAGAGCTGAAATTGCTTGATGCTGGTTTGCCAGAGGGGGCAAAAATACATGAAGTATATCAGGCTCAGCCGCTTGGTTTAGGGCATGCTATTTGGTGCGCTAAAGAGCTGGTGGGAGACGAGCCCTTTGCCGTTATTTTACCTGATGACATGGTTAAAACGCCAATTCCCTGCCTTCGCCAAATGGTTGACATATATGCCCAAACAGGCGGAAATCTGGTGGCCATAGAAGAAGTTCCTTTTGAAGAGACATCGCGCTATGGCATTCTTGAGCCAGATGATGAGTTTTCAACAGATACGCTGGTGCGCATTAAAAGGCTGGTTGAAAAACCAGAGCGTGGCGCGGCACCATCCAATTTGGCGGTAATTGGGCGGTATATTTTTGACCCGCAAATTATGAAACAGCTTGATACGCCGCGCATTGGTGCTGGCGGTGAGATTCAAATTACAGATGCCATGGCAGAGCTCATTGGTAAAGTTCCCTTGCATGGTTATCATTTTGAGGGCACGCGCTATGATTGCGGCCATAGGGGAGGTTTTCTAGCGGCCAATATTGCCTATGCGATGGATGATAGCGGCATGGCGTCTCAGATTAGAGCTACCATAGAATCTCTTGCCAAAGAGTGATATGAAACTATCATGACACAAAAAATCAGCTCTTTAGAATCCGCCCGCAAAACCCTCAGCACAGAGCGCGAAGGCTTACGATTACTTGAGCACAGCCTTGGCGCAGACTTTGAACATGCCGTTGAGTTGATTGCCCCGCCTAATGCCCAACCCAAAGCCCAACCCAAAGCCCAACCCAAAGGAAGACTGATTGTGACGGGCATAGGTAAAAGTGGTCACATTGCCAAGAAAATCACGGCGACATTGGCTTCCACAGGCACCCCCGCCTATTACGTTCACCCGAGCGAGGCGAGCCATGGCGATTTAGGCATGATTATGGCTGATGATGTCGTGCTTGGACTTTCATGGTCTGGTGAAACGCCTGAATTGGACAGTCTTTTAGGCTATATTAAAAGGTTTCAAATTCCTTTAATTTCCATTACCTCGAATTCCAAAAGTGTGCTTGGGATGGCGTCCACCATATGCCTGACTTTGCCGAATGCGCCAGAGGCCTGCCCTAACGGACTTGCCCCGACGACCTCAACGACCATGCAACTTGCACTGGGTGATGCTTTGGCCATCGCTTTACTTGAGCGGCGCGGGTTTACGGCATCTGATTTTAAAAAATTCCATCCCGGCGGCAAGCTTGGCGCAAGCCTGACAACAATTGGTGAGATCATGCATGTAGGCACCGCATTACCGCTTATAGCTGATGATGTTTCAATGTCAGAGGCCATTGTCAGTATGAGTCAAATGGGTTTTGGATGCCTTGGCATCACGGCGACACAAGGGGCGCTGATAGGGATTATTACAGATGGCGATTTGCGGCGTCATATGGGGGCTGATTTGCTCACCAAAACAACTGGCCAAATCATGACGGCAAATCCTAAGACGGTCACTTCGGGAATGATTGCGGCTGAAGCACTGGCGATTATGAATGAAAATAAAATTCAAGGTTTATTTGTTTGTGAGCATGGTACAGCCATTGGCTTTCTTCATTTGCATGACTTGCTTAGATTAGGAACGGCATAATCGCACAATGATATGCTTAAGACATTTTGCGATAGGCGCAATGTGTGGGCTGGGTTTTTTTGAAATTGCAGGCGCGGCATCAATTGATAATATTATTGTCACCACCAGACGTGCGGGCAGTGAACGCGCTCTTAACGCTGGCAATATAAGCCTGCTTGCTCTTTCTCAATCATTGACTCTTTATCCGCCAGATTTACTGAATCAAATTGCTGGGGTGAATATTCAGCGCGGTAGTGGGCAAGAGCATCTGACGGCGTTGCGCTCGCCTGTTTTGACGGGCGGTGCTGGTGCGGGGTCATTTTTATATATGGAAGATAGTATTAGCTTACGTGCGCCGGGCTTTGCGAATGTGAACGGCTTGATTGATGTTATGTTAGAAGATATTTCTCATGTTGAGATTATTCGCGGTCCGGGCAGTGCGCTTTATGGTTCTAATGCCCAGCATGGGTTAATCAATGTTATTCCCGTTGACCCAGAAGATGGGGGGCGGTTTATTGGCTTGAGTGTTGGTTCTTATGGTCGTTATCAGCTAACCAGTGCTAGCCGCTATGAGACGCCCAATAGTTTTTCACGTTTAAGTGTTGATTTATCTGGCGAAGAAGAAGGCGTGCGTGCTGCTTCGGGTTTTGGTGAGCAGAAATTTCGTTTACAGAGCAAATGGGAAACGCCGCGCCGCATATTTAAGCTGAATGTTTCTGGGATGAATCTCAATCAAGAAACGGCGGGTTATGCCAGCGACTATACTGACGAAATAATTGCTAAAGGCAATCAAGATGAAAATGCACATCGTGATGCTTGGTCATTGCGGGCGGCTTTAAAAATTGCGCAAGCTTTTGGGAGCGGCAAACTGATCCTGACCCCTTATGTGCGCAAAAATGATATGATCTTCAGACTGCATTTTCTTTCAACCGCCGATCCCTTAGAAAAGAACGACCATCAGAGTATTGGTTTATTAAGTGCCTATCACCGCCCTATTCGAGATAATCACCTAGTCATTATGGGGGTAGATATGGAGCATACGAAAGGCGCCTTATGGCAATTCCAAACCAACCCGCCCCGCTTTGGTTATTTGCCGGGTCTGCACTATGATTATGCCGTCAAAGCGCGACTTCTTTCCCCTTATATTCATGGGGAATGGCAAATTGGAGAGGCAACACGCCTGACCACAGGTTTGCGTTATGATCTGACAAAATACGACTATGACAATCACACACAAGACGGTGCTTTTGGCAGATTTTTGAGACCGCCTGATCGCATGGATGATTATGAGACAGTGTCACCTAAACTTGGGCTGACGCATCAGGTTAGCAATCATGTTATTTTTGTTAATTTAGCTCGCGCGAGCCGTGCGCCCCAAACCACCGACCTCTACCGCCTGCGCACGGGGCAAGCGGTTGGCGACTTACGCCCAGAGCAGCTTGATAGTTCCGAGATCGGACTACGCACAAACAAACAAGGGCTTTCCATTGAGCTTGGCGTATATCATATGAAGAAGAAAAATTACTATTTCCGCGACTCAAATTCGGAAAATGTTTCGAATGGCAAAACATCCCATAAAGGCATTGAAGCCAGCCTATCGGGGGCTTTGAGCGAGAAACTTTCTTTTGATTTATCTGCGAGCTATGCCAAGCATCAATATGAATTTTCTCATACCCCTAACGGTATTCGCGCGGGCACAGATATTGATAGTGCGCCGCGCAAATTAGCCCATTTAGGCATCCATTATGATATTGGTGCTGATTGGAAAATACGCGGGCGTTGGCACTATGTCGGACGCTATGCGACGGATGAAGCCAACCGATATTTTTATGAGGGTCATAACCTGCTTGATATTGGCGTTGGGTGGAGCTCATCTGATGATGTCTCAGTGGATTTAAGGGTCTATAATGTTTTGGCGCGCCGTTATGCTCATCGGGCGGATTTTGCTTTTGGCAATGCGCGTTATTTTCCCGGCGAGCCACGGCGTTTATCGCTACGGCTTATGCGTCACTTTTAATTTTGTCTGATTGATGGTTCAAAGGCAGAGGACAACTCACACCTGTGCCCCCTAGCCCACAATAGCCAGAAGGGTTTTTGCCAAGATATTGCTGATGATAATCCTCAGCATAATAGAAGTCTGGCGCGGGAAGAATTTCCGTTGTAATGGTTCCGTAGCCGGCCTGTTTCAACATGTCTTGAAACATATCACGAGAAGCGACCGCTTGGGCTTGTTGTTCATCGCCAAAGGTGTAAATGCCTGAACGATATTGGGTGCCGACATCATTGCCCTGTGCCATGGCTTGTGTTGGGTTATGATTATCCCAGAAAATTTTCAGCAATGAACGATAATCCGTTTTAGTGGGATTGTAGATGACTCTCACAACCTCATTATGGCCTGTCATGCCTGAACACACTTCCTCGTAAGTTGGGTTTGGTGTCAGTCCGCTAGCATAGCCGACTTGGGTGGAATAGACTTCTGCGCCTTCCCAGAATTTCCGCTCTGCTCCCCAAAAGCATCCCATGCCAAATATGGCTTGCATAGCCCCCTTTGACCAAGGTGGCGTCATCTTCGTCTTAAGAATAAAATGCTTGTCGGTAATGACAATCGCCTCTGAACGCCCCGCCAAAGCATCATCGGGGCCCGCCAAAGCATCATCGGGGCCCGCCAAAGCATCATCGGGGCCCGCCAATGCTAGTTTTTTTCCAAGTAAATGTTTTAAATTCATCTTATACCACGCCTATATCACGCTTAGATTACGTCTACATTACTTCTATATTGCCATGACGTCTATAGGCCCTTCGCGGTGACCTTCGATTATCTGCCTTAGCCAAGGGTTCTGCTCCGCTTCTGCTTGCCGCGCTGAGCCGTGCCATTTAATCTGCCCTTTATCGAGCACCGCAATTTCATCATAGGCTTCATATATGCCAACCATATTGCTTGTCACCGAGATCACGGTTGCTCCATTTTCGCGTGCCAGACGCGCAATCATTCGGTCAATCCGCGCTGCCAAGATAGGGTCAAGGCCGGCGGTCGGATTATCGAGCAACAAAATATCCGCCCCGGTTGCGAGGGCACGGGCAAATCCGACTCTTTTTTGCATACCGCCCGAAAGATCAGCTGGAAAAAGCGTGGCATTTTCTTTTGGCAGTCCGACTTTTTGTAAAAGTTCCCCGCTGATGAGGCGCGCTTCATCCCGAGACGTACCGTTCATCATCAAGCGAAAGGAAATATTTTCCCACACCCTCAAACTATCAAAAAGAGCATTTTGCTGAAACAACATTCCAATGCGTAAATTGAGGTCATGTGAGCGATTTTTTACTGTCCCAACAGCTTGCCCATCAATTTCAATGTGACCTGTTTCGGGCGCGTAAAGTCCTGCGATTAATTTCACCATCACTGACTTGCCCGCCGCCGCCGCGCCGATAATCGCAAGTGATCTACCCCGCCTCACGCAAAGAGAAACACGGTCAAGGGCTTTGATGTGTTCAAAACTTTTAGAAATATGCCTCAATTCAATCATCTGCGCACTCTAGCGTTGTGTGCGCAGATCTTCAACTAATGGTTTTAAATCTGGCAGAAGCTTATTCAATCCCAAGCGCACGGCGCATAAAGCCGACAAAGGGTTGCATCACATATAAGGCCAAAGAGGTGGTTTTATTGGCAGTGGTAATTTTTTCAAATCTTGGCGGCGCGACGCCCTTGGGAGTCTCAAGCACGCGCACCCGCACATGCCTGTCTGCAAATAAGGCAACATACCATGGCGTGATACGTTCAACGATAAGTTTATATTCCTGTCCTTCAAAATGCGCTTGCAAGCGCGTGCCAGATTTTAAGTTCAAGGCGTCCTGCATGGGTATCCTTAAATCAATTTGCGTCGGGTCATTTTGCGTCGGGTCATGCGGTGCCAAGGGGGGGGGATTTGTGTTCGGCGCAGCACGTTCAGCCCGTATATTAATATTGCCTGACACATTATTTGGCATAGACACAAAAAAGCTACCGCCAATCAATAGCGTTATTAAAATGAAAGCAATCCATTTTCCTTTGCTAAATTTTTTATCATGTATCCCAAGTGCCAAGGCCCATAGATTATAGCCAAGGACCTCAGCCATTTGCTCTATCATCACCTGAAAAGATTGCGTCCATGGTGCTTCGCGTAATAAGACCACGCCGCCGAGCACCTCACCTTTTGGATTTTTAATCGGCACAGCAAGACCATTAAGCGCGATTGTTTCGGGCCATAATGACAATGCTTTGGGATTAATGTCATCGGGGTCGAGCACCATGAGCTGTTTTGTTTTGCTGAGTTTTTTGGCCAGCCACCGCGAAAGAGTCGCGCCCCATTTTCGCATAATTTTGCCGTCTGGTTCATCTCCAACCCCAGAAATGAATGCTTTTTGAAAAGACTTACCGCGTTTGACCGTCCAAAACACGGCACATTCGTAATCCGTGAAGCGGTTGAGACGCTCAACGACAAGACGGGCGAGTTGTTCGGGTTTTGGGGCGCGGCGAAAATCATGCTCTAGTAACAGCAAGTTCGCCAATGACTTGACACCCGAGCGCATTCCACCTTGCCAAGAGGCATCACTGCTGGTTTGACTGCTGGTTTGACTGCTGGTTTGACTGTCCTCATCTGCGTTCATTTTGGCTTTTATCTCCATTTATCCCGCCGCATTTTACTATATCATTTTATCGTTAGACAATTGCAACATGTGACATTTAAATATGTTTTAGTGCGCTTGAGCCTTTATAACGCATTATAGATATAGTAGTATTTTAATTGGCTTGGTACACTATATATCCTTGTGCTTTTGAGTCCGCATGATAGTTGCATTAAGCTTGTGAGTAAAAAAGAGTTTGTGAGTACAAAATGTTTGACGACCCTCAAGGTTTCCCGAAGATGACTGAAATATCGGCGGCGATTCAAGACATTCTTAATCGTGAGGATAGTGCCGCGCCGCCTAAATCGGAGGCGGTCACGGCAAATCAAGAGATGGCATCAATGGCGGCAAATATTGACGAAAATAGTGAGGGGGGTATTGAGGGGGATATTGATGAGGATATTGATGAAGATATTGATGAAGAGCTTGAGGCGGCCATTGCGGCGGAACTGGCTGAAACCGAGATAAGCCCCATAGAAGAAAACCCTATAGAAGAAAGCCCTATAGAAGAAAGCCCTATAGAAGAAAGCCCTATAGAAGAAAGCCCTATAGAAGAAAGCCCTATAGAAGAAAGCCCTATAGAAGAAAGCCCTATAGAAGAAAGCCCTATAGAAGAAAGCCCTATAGAAGAAAGCCCTATAGAAGAAAGTCCTATAGAAGAAAGCTCTGTAAATTCCATCTTTGGTCATTTTGGAGCTGGTTCACAGTCCTCTCATTTAAGTGCGGACGGTCGCGCCAATGAAGCAACTGACACTTCAGCAATTCCAGCCGATATTGATATTGCAGAAAAACCGCCTCAGCCCAGTCAAAATAATGTGTTCGCCAGGCCTGTTAATATGTCCGATAGTGTGCGTTTATCGATGCGCATGCGCGATGTGTTATCCAATATGAAATCCGAACAAGAAACCGAAGCAGCCACGCGTAGATTATTTCTTGAGATGCAAGCGCGTAAGAATGACATCCTCGAACAAATGCGCGCCATCAACGCCAATAATGAAAGCAACCTCTCTTTGAACAGAGCAAATATAGAGACAGAACTAGACAGCTTAAAGCATCATATTGCTGAAACGACGATGAAGATTGAGCATCTTTCTATTGTTTTTGACCAGAAGCTCAAGGAAACCCATGCGCTTTATCAAGAGAATTTTGAGAATGAACGCAAGCGTATCAACCAGTATAGAAATTTCATCGAAGTGTTGCTTTCGGAGCGAGGCAAATAGTAAGTATTATTTATTAAATTAATGTATCATGCGTTGTTTTGCGAAAAGCCATCCGCATATGAGGCGTCAAGGGGCTTAAAAATCCCGCGCCTTTTTGGGGCTTGAATATATTGAATTTAAATATTTCTAAATATGATTCAAAAGAATAAAAAAACAGATGAAACGCTTATGCAGCTTATCGGAAAGGGCGATGCGGATGCCTTTACCATGCTTGTTCGGCGGCATTTAGACCGTGTTTTCAGCATTTGCTATCGCCGTCTAGGCAATAAAGAAGAAGCGGAGGAAGCTGCGCAAGAAGTTTTTATTTCTATCTGGAAAAGTGCGGCGCGTTGGCATCCAAGCGATGCCAAATTCACCACGTGGCTTTACCGTGTGAGTGTCAATAAATGCACAGATATACTTCGTCGGCGCAAACCCACCCTGCCGCTTGAAAACATTGATGAACCCATAGACTTACAAGATGATGGGTTTGTTCTTTTATCGAAAAAAAAAGACCGAGATTTGATTTTTGAAGCGTTAAATAAATTATCACAAGCCCAAAGGGATGCGATTGAAATGGTTTATTTTGCTGAGATGGGTCAAAAAGCGGCGGCTGAAACTCTTGGTGTATCGATTGCCGCTTTGGAATCGAGTTTACGGCGTGGGCGTAAAAAATTGCATCAGACTTTAAAGCGTCATCGTGGTTATTTTGCCCATTTTGAACGCGATAAATTTAAGGATTGAAAGTTATGGAGAGCATATATGAGTGGGCATGACAAAACACAAGCTGAGCAAAATGAGCTGGAACATGAGCTGGAACATGAGCTGGAACATGGGCTCGCAAGTGAGTTGGCAAGACTGATTGAAATATATGGTGGTCGAACACAAAATTGGCCGCCTATAAATATGCCAAAAACTCTTATAGATGCCAAAATTAGGGCGCATCCGCACCTTGCTGAATTAAACCACAATGCCCAAAAAATTGATGAAGCTTTGGATAGATTACAAGTTAAAGTGCCAAAACGCATTGAGCACAATATTATAAATATGCTTAGCCCTTCGCCTGTATCGCTTTTTATTTTACCCGACACGCTTTGGCGCAAATACACAGCCTATAGCCTTATTGCGATGGCGGCTTGCTTGCTGGTCGGGGTTTTCACCCCGCCATTAGCACACCTTGCACAAAACTTTTTTGATTATTTTAACTATGTCACCATAGCCTTTTTAGATAACACACCGGACCTATTTTTAGTTGATTTTGAGGCTTGGAAAATTTAACAAATGGAAGAGAACACGGAAAAAACCATGAACGATTCGAGAGCAAAAATTATTGGGATTAAAAAGCGTACATTTGTTATTATTGGCATTATTTTTGCGGTATCTTTAGCTTTTAATCTGGTGACTATAGGTGCCATGGTGGCACATAAATCGTGGCACAAAGACTATGTCGCTGGCAATTATGATCATGACCAAATTAAGCGCATCCTTATCCGCCAGTTTCCTAAAGAAAAAGAGCCGCAGGTGCAAGCGATATTAGCCAAGCACCGACAGAATATAAATGACACTTATCGTCTTTACACCAAACACAAAATAGCCTTAGTGCAGGCTTTGGGCCAAGAAACGATTGAACGGATTGCTCTTGAAAACATCACGGCTGATTTGCGCACAGTTCAACACAGCATTAGCACCGTCCATCATGCTCTCATGATTGATTTATCGCTAATCTCATCGCATGATTTGAGAGAAATATTCATCAAATCCATCATGCAAAGAAGTCCCTTAACCAGCCCCAATCATCCTTAATTTATGGGGCTAATTCTTTCATGGCATAGCCGATACCGCGAACGGTTCTGATAATATCAGGTAGCGGCGTTTTGAGGGTATTGCTAAAATTGAGGGCTTTGCGCAAACGGCTCATATGCACATCAATGGTTCTGGTTTCGACATAAGCATCATGCCCCCAAACTAAATTAAGCAAATACTCACGAGAATAAACCTGCTTTGGTCGTTCCATCAAAATGGTCAGCAAGCGAAATTCCTTCGCACTTAATTTAACCAGCTGTTTGTTTCGGCGTACCTCGATTTTCACCATATCGACTTCTAGGTCATAAAAGCAAAGCACGCCGCTACTTAAAGAGGGGCGTGCACGCCGAAGCAAAGAATTGACCCGCGAGATAAGTTCTTTTGGAAAAAACGGCTTAGGCACATAATCATCCGCCCCGCAATCAAGCCCGAAACTACGGTCGGATGCTTGCCCTCTTGCACTTAAAATAATAATCGGAAGGTCACGTGTTTCTTCTTTATTGCGCAACTTTCGACATAAATCGACACCAGATATTTGTGGCATCATCCAATCCAAAATGAGTAAGTCGGGGTTTTTGAGTTGCGTAATTTCAAATGCCTCAACACCATCTGATGCCGTTAGCACTTCAAATCCATTATTCACCAGATTTTCTCGAATAAGTTCGCGTTGGTTTACTTCATCATCGGCCACAAGAATTTTTGCGATCATACCTGCGCCGTCCCTATAGCGAATTATCAAGTTTAGGGCGTTCCCCCGATAGCATCTCGCCCTTGACAAGAAAATATATTTGCTCAGCCAGACCCGTCGCATAATCGCCGATACGCTCAAGATTTTTAGCGATAAACAGTAAATGCGACCCCGTGCTGACGGAAATTTTCTTATTTTCCATCTGCGTCACCACATCTTTGAAAATTGAGGTATGTAATTCATCAACTTCAATATCGCGTTCCCAAATTTCCAGTGCCGCTTCGACATTTTTTTCCATATAAGCATCAAGAATATTTTTAAGCATTTCTTGCACCATTTTACCCATGACATCCAAAACCCGCACCGTCTCTGTAAGCGCATCATCCTCTTCAATCAAGCACACACGTTTGGCGATATTCTTGGTGTAATCGCCCGTACGCTCAAGAATAGTCGCCACTTTCAGGGCAACAATAATATGGCGCAAATCTTCCGCCATTGGCGCGCGCAAAGCCAGCATCGTAATCGCCTTTTCATTGAGACTCGCCTCAATTAAATCAAGCTCAACATCGCGCTTAATCAGCTCAGCCAGCCCGGCCGTATTGTTGGATTTGACAATATCAATCACCCCACTTAATTGGCTCTCGGCAAGCGCGCCAAGGCGAGCCACCTCATTGTGCAAATCGATCAAATCCTCATCAAAATGTGAACTAATATGTTTTGTCTCAATCATTTTAAATCTCTTGCCTAACCCTCATTAACCTATTTTACCTGAAATATAAGCTTCTGTCTGCTCATTGGCGGGATTGGTAAATATCTGCCTTGTTTTGCCATACTCTATCAAGCTTCCTAAGTGAAAATACGCGGTACGTTGTGAAACCCGCGCCGCTTGTTGCATAGAGTGCGTCACAATCATAATTGTAAAACGCTTGCAAAGTTCGCTAATCAGCTCTTCAACGATAGCCGTTGCGATCGGGTCCAGAGCCGAACACGGTTCATCCATCAGCAAGACTTCTGGGTCAACCGCAATGGCTCTTGCAATACATAGTCTTTGCTGTTGCCCGCCCGACAAACTAGAGCCTGTATCTTTCAAACGGTCTTTCACTTCATCCCATAACCCGGCTCGTTTTAAGCTTTTCTCGACGATATAATTAAGATGTTCTTTGTCTTTATAAAGTCCATGAATGCGCGGCCCATAGGCGACATTATCATAAATTGACTTTGGAAACGGATTGGGTTTTTGAAAAACCATGCCGACCCTTGCACGCAATTCAACGACATCAAGGTCAGGCGAATAAATATTCTGATTATCAATCTGAATATCGCCCTCCACACGGCACCCTAAAATGACATCATTCATTCGGTTAATGCACCGCAAGAAAGTAGATTTGCCGCAACCAGAAGGGCCAATGAGAGCCGTAACCATATTTTCGTGTACATCAAGACCGATACCATGCAGTGCTTGGATTTCTCCATAGTGTACATTTACATTGCGGGTTTTGACCTTTACCGTTTTATCCATCATCCTAAATTACCATCTTTTTTCATATTTCTTGCGCAGAAAAATTGCCGTTGCATTCATCATTAAAAGAACGACCAACAAAATAATAATACCCGCACTTGTGCGCGCCTCAAAGGCGCGTTCAGGATTATTCGCCCACATATAGATCTGGGCTGGTAAGACCGTTGCTTTGTCACTTATGCTTTGAGGGGTGTCGACAATAAAGGCCATCATTCCGATCATAAGCAGCGGTGCTGTTTCACCTGCGGCGCGTGCCAGCCCGATAATCGTGCCAGTTAAAATTCCGGGCATGGCGAGTGGGAGCACATGATGCGAGACAACTTGTAATTTTGACGCGCCTACGCCAAGTGCTGCTTCGCGGATACTGGGCGGCACAGACGCCAATGAAGCGCGGGTAGAAATAATAATGACTGGCAAAGTCATAAGTGCCAGCACCAAGCCCCCGACTAAGGGCGCAGAGCGTGGTAAATGAAAAAAGTTAATAAACACAGCCAGCCCGAGCAATCCGTAAACGATAGACGGCACCGCCGCAAGATTATTGATATTCACTTCAATAATGTCGGTAAGCCGATTTTTTGGCGCCATTTCTTCAAGATAAATCGCCGCCATCACACCGATTGGAAAGCTTGCCATCAAAGTGACAAACATGGTTAATAAAGTGCCCATCAGCGCGCCCTTAATGCCGGCGAGTTCAGGTTCACGGCTATCGCCTGAGGTGAAAAGATTAGTGGCAAAACGCTTCTCCACCCGCCCGTCTTTCACGAGAGCCTCAATCCAAGTAATTTCCCTATCAGATAGCACTCTGTCTTGTTCGGGCGCATTGGGATTAATTTTGCCTTTCAAGAGAAGGTCAAAATCATCCGAGCTGGTCACATAAACGGTTTGGGTTGTGCCAATCAGGGAAGGGTTTTGTAACAAGGCTTTTTTGACCTCTTCTGGCGCAGCGATAGAAACAAGTTTACCAAGCATACGCCGTTCTTTGCGTGATTTAACATCTGGAAAGAGATCATAGATAGTACGCTTTACCAGCCCTCGATAATTACCGTTTTTCATAATTTGCGTATCAGCTGTGCCATCGGGGTCAATTTCTTCAGCGCTGAAATAAATATCCAGCCCGACATAAGTTTGCGAAAATGCTGGCAAAGACTGATAGATGATTGAGGATAAAAGCGTCATCAGAATCAACCCCGAAATCACCACGCCCGCAAGACCATATTGTTTAAACCGTTGTTCTTTTTTATAGCGTTTTTCCAGCAATTTTTGACGTTCTTTTTTTGTCAGCTCAAACTCAAAGACATCAGAATTTAAGTTTTGTTTTTTATTCATATTGTTCTCTGAATTTGCGGACAACGCTCATAGCCAGAATGTTCAGCCCTAATGTGATGAAAAACAGCACCAAGCCGAGCGCGAATGCGGCGAGTGTCTTGGCACTATCAAACTCTTGGTCGCCGACCAGCAAGGTCACGATTTGCACGGTTACTGTGGTGACAGATTCAAATGGATTAGCGGTCAGATTAGCGGCCACGCCGGCGGCCATCACGACGATCATGGTTTCCCCGATGGCTCGCGAAATGGCAAGTAAAATAGCGCTTACAATACCGGGCAGTGCGGCGGGTAAGACGACCTGCTTGATGGTTTCGGACTGAGTTGCCCCGAGCGCATAAGAGCCATCGCGCAATGTTTGGGGGACGGCATTGATCACATCATCGGACAAAGAAGAAATAACTGGGATTATCATAATTCCCATCACCATGCCTGCGGCCAAAGCGGACTCGGATGACAAGGTAAGACCGATAACCGCCCCCGTGTCACGTAATATGGGCGCGACCAGTAAAGCGGCAAAAAAGCCATATACCACGGTAGGAATACCGGCCAGAATTTCAATGCTTGGCTTAGCAAAATCGCGGAATTTTTGATGCGCATATTCAGATAGATAAATTGCTGACATAAGTCCAATGGGCACAGCTACCAAAATGGCAATAGTGGTAATCATCAATGTTCCTGTAAATAATGGAATGATACCAAACGCGCCCGAGCCACCGGCTTGGTCTTCACGAATGGCAATTTGCGGGCTCCAATGCACACCGAACAGAAAGTCTGTAAGTGGCACTGTTTCAAAAAACCGTAAGGTTTCAAAAATAAGCGATAAGACAATGCCGACCGTCGTGATAATCGCCATTATAGCGGCCAGTATCATCAAGATGAGAAAGAAAAATTCAACTTTCTTGCGTGCCTCAAACCGCGGTGCAATATGTCGGCGTGCATTTAAAAAAGCCAGCGCACTTAAAACACTCGCTATCGCGTAAAGCGATATATTTGAATAAAAATACAAGCCCTTTAAATAAGCGCCCATGGCCTCGATAAAAGGCGTAGAAAAAGAGCTCGGAAGGATGCCCGCATTGAAAGATTTTATTTTTGCAACAATAACATTTAGCTCACCTTGCGCGGCGATGTTCTGTATCTCTTGGACTCTTGTATGAAGCAAAGTGTCAATGATAAAGGGCGCGACCATCTGCCAAATAACAATGACAAGAAACGGCGGAAACAAAAAAAACAGTGCCAGATATAATCCGTGATAATTATCTAAAGAATGTTGCTTCACCTGAGTGACAGCCATTGCTTTATGAATGGATTTTTTTCCATAAAAATATGCCAGTATTCCCAACCCCGCCAAGCATAAAATATATAATCCGATAGTCATAATTGCTCCAAAAGAACCACACGTATTTGACCATACTCACCCATACTCACCCATACTCACCCATACTTAATCATTGCGGCTCTGTCTTAGAAAACTTACATGATGAGTTTAGTCAAAGACTTAGCCTGAGATCGCATTTTTTTGCGGGCGTGTTCTGACAGTGGAATTAACCCTTTATCGAGCAAATACCCTTCTTCGCCAAAAGCTGCTTCGCTGGTAAATTCTTTCAAAAACTCATCAATGCCCGGCACCGTGCCGACATGGGCGTGCTTGACATAAAAGTAAAGCGAGCGCGAAACCTTATAGCCTCCCTGTGCAATATTTTCGAATGTTGGTTGAATATTATTCACCCTTGCCCCATGAATTTTATCGCTATTTTGGTGCAAAAAACTAAAGCCAAAAATACCAAAAGCATTTGCATTGGCGACTAATTTATTGACCATTAGATTATCATTTTCGCCTGCATCAATCCACGCCCCATCTTCGCGCACGGTACGGGTCAGTTTTTTCCAAGCCTTTTTATCGCTTTTTTTTAAAGCATTAAGATAGGCGTAAGCTTTTGCGCCGCCACTCATCGCCAGTTCCTGAAACGCATCTCGCGTGCCAGAAGTGGGGGGGGGGCCAAGGATTTCAATTTTATAATTTGGCAGTGAGGGGTCAATATCGCGCCAATTTTTATAAGGGTTTTTCACCATTTGACAACTATCGGCACGGCAATTTTGACTTGGAATTTGACTTGGAACCTGCGCTGCAGTCGCCAGATAAATTTGTTCAAGAGTTAATTTTATCGGCTTTTGCGTTTTGGCATTCGCCATAACAATGCCGTCATAACCAATGATAATTTCGGTCATGGCGATACCATTATCTTTACATTTATTATACTCTCTTGGTTTAATGCGCCGAGACGCATTTGTGATATCTGGGTACTCAAGACCAATGCCTGCACAAAATAGCTTCATGCCCCCGCCCGACCCGGTTGCTTCGATGATGGGTGTTTTGAATGAGCTGGCGCGACCAAATTGCTCTGCGACGGTGGCGGCAAAAGGAAAAACGGTTGAAGACCCAACAATGATTATTTGTCCACGGGCATGAGCTTTACTACTCAAAACACCACTCAAAGTCATGCTGCTTGTCATTAGAATTAAGAGGATAAAAAAACGCATCATGAATGCCTCAAGTGAGATTTATTATAAGGAATATTTTCTATGTTTGAAGAATATCCACTGCTAATATTACATTTTTGTGACAAACTATAAAAACGCTTCCAACCAAAGAGCGAAGAATGATTATATTTTTTTCAAAAGAGGTAGAATAACCAAAAAGACCGTTTCCCCATCTGCATCGCTTGAAATACGCAACCGCCCTCTATGGCGTTGAACAATATGCTTAACAATAGCAAGCCCTAATCCTGTGCCGCCAGATTCTCGCGCCCTCGCCTTATCGGTTCTATAAAAACGTTCTGTCAGACGTGATAGATGTACAGGGTCAATACCTTCGCCATAATTAATGATCTTAATCAGCAACATCTCATGCTTGTCGCACTCAAAAACAACCCGCACATCTTTATCAGGGTAGCCATATTTAATGGCATTATCGAGCAGATTCACAAGCATCGCACGCAAATCTTCAGAAGACCCATTAACAATAATTTTTTCAGCATTTTCTAATCCGATAGATTTTTCAACACGTAACGTAATGCAACGCTCTTTGGATTTATGCGCCAGCCGCGTGACAACATCCCTAGCAAGTTCGATAAACTCAACCTCGCCTTCTGGCATCACATGCCTGTCAGCGACTTGCTGAGATAAAGAAAGTAAATCACTTATCAACCTGTTCATCCGCAACGCCTCATCATCCATAATAGACAAAAAACGTTGCTGCGTTTTGGAATCATTTTCTGTTTCACGTAGCGTCCGTATGAAGCCGATAAGGCTGGTTAAGGGCGAGCGCAGTTCATGGCTTACATTGGCAACAAAATCTGAGCGCATACGCTCAAGCATTTGCGCGTGCGTTAAATCTCTCACAACCACCAGTGTTTTGTTACGCTCCTTGCAAAAACAAGACAGATGCAATGTAAAAGAACGCTCTATAGTACCAGCAACACGATAGGTAATTTCAGTGCTTTCGTGATGCTTAACAACATTCATCAAAGCTGGCAGGAAGTCGGGATGGCGAACAAAATTTTGTAAGCGTCTATTTTTTATTCTTTGTCCAAAAAAATGAATAGCCTGAGCGTTAAAAAATTCCACGACACCACTTTCATCAAGCACGATAAGCGCGTCCTGCGATTGTGCGCCGAGTTTTTCAAGAAGGTTAATTTCACTTGTCGTTAACATTTTCCAACACATAAACAGCTATAGAAGCTGTGGCAAGTGCTCCCTTAATCTGCCATAAATAAAGGAGATAAAGGGGCTAAATAAGTCGTTTTATCTTCCCACTGTAAACGCACGCGCTGTCCTATCATTTCATCATCATTGGGCAAATCCTGCAATATCTCTGGCGGCACTTGAGCAAAACACCTGCTCATACCGTTCTTATCCTGACTAAGCACTGCCGCAAAGCCAGAAATAGGTTGACCCTTATGATAGGCTGTGACGATGGTTTCTATGATGCCTTCCACATTTTCTCCGGCTCTGGTTTCGGGCATCCCAACCACCTTGTCCGATGCCTGTTGCACATGAGCTGACTCAAAGGGTTGCCAGTTTGCTGGTGCCGCGGTGCTATAAATACCAACGGCTTGCTTTGAGGCATAGCCGCCATTGGCAAATACCAAGCCATAATCATCAGGATGCGTACACGCCCATTCATACATGGCGGCAATCGCGTGCAAACTATATCCGTTCCCTGCGCCGCCATAATAAGGCAATCCGCCCGTCAAAGAATATTTAGCCGCAGGATAAGACACCCTCGCCTCAAGGGTTTTACATCCCAGCGCGGCGAGTGCCTCCAGCACAACAAAAGGGAAACAACTATAAAGGTCACTTTGTACAATATCAGAAACCGAACACCCCGCCGCCTGTAACGCGCCCTCAATAGCAAACTTAATAGAAGGTGCTTGGGCTAAATCTGGTCGTGCTACGGGGAATTTTTCTTGTACCGCACAATGCCCATATAGATACACCCAATGCGCCGCATCAATGCCAAGTGCGCGGGCCTTGTCGACACTCGTCATTACGATGGCGGCACCTTGGTTGACGGCATCTTGCGCAACCAACCAGCGTGCATATACATTATTGAGAGCATAATTTCCGCCTTCCGACTGCGCCAGAAAATCAACTGAACGCGCCATGGGAAATTGCGCATAAGGATTACCGACTGCCACTTCTGACAAATCAGCAAATAACCGCCCCATTACATGGCGATGCTGTGCCACGCTGAGTTTGTTTTTAAGCCGCCATTTTTGCTCAAACACTGCATAGGCTTGAAACGGCAAATTCACGCCATTGATAAATTCCGCCGCGCCATGAAAGGGGCCTCCAAAGCCATAATCATCTAGCGGCAAATCAGATTGCGTCGCCCAATCCAGTGTCCAGCCTTCGCGTTGTGCCTGCTTTTGCAATCCGTTGACTTCTGCGCTGACCAGCACTGCCATGTCATTTTCCCCGCGATAAATCCGCCCTGCTAGATCATGCAAAAGAGTTTGCGGGGTCTGGCCGCCGACATCGCCATAAATCAGTGTTTTGGGTGTTATATTCATGGCTTGTGCAACACAGCCCGGATAATTGACGATTTCACCAAAAGCATGGCCTAGAAATTCAGATGAATCGGCAAATAATCTGATGGCTGCCAGCATGTCGGGTTTTGGTAATGGCTGGGCGGCAATATGGGTTGCTTTTTGCAATGCCTTTTTTGCTGATTGTGCTGCCAAGCTCACAGGCGATATTTTTTGCGCCTGTTCAAACTCTATCTCCCTATGGGTGATGCGCGCCGCTGCGATGAGAATCGGTGTTGTGTCCATGAAACCCTCTATTGCTCATGCTTTTTTAAGTGCGCTGTTACATATTAACTTTATTCAGGTTATTTCATTCAGAAACTGGTACAGCCGCCCTGGTTTGAACAGGGGACCTCCTGATCCACAATCAGGCGCTCTAACCTACTGAGCTACGGCTGCATGACACTTATATAACAGGGTTATTGCGGGCAAAATAGTCCGAAGTGTGAGCGGTTTCAAGCTCTTTCCTTGCCGCTGGTATCTGTTTGGCTTGTCTCAAAAGCATGGCGAGAGCCGTTTCATTGTCTGTTATTTATGAGATGGCTGTGTTACATAAACTTACCACTTGTTAAATGAGGTTGAAAAATGGGCATCAACACGCCATCTGACATAGCAGCAGAATTAAGTATCGGTCCAACGGATCAAGGTATGGTGCGTATTTTCATTACGACTGACAAATTCGAGTTGCCGATGGATTTTACCCCACAAGAAGCCGAAGAAATTGCCAACGAGCTTATGGCGACCATTGCTATGGTCAAACCCGTTTAAGCCATCATATTAGCCTTAGTCACTAAATATCAAAGAGCAACAGGAGCCTTAAAATGTGGAATAACAAATATATGCTATTGACCATGCTTTTAATCGGCTTTTTAATGTCGCCTGTGATTGCGATTTTTATTTTGGCAATGGGCGGTGTATCTGGATTGGTGGGGGCTGAAATCTATGGCACTGAAAACTTTTTTTCTATCTGGTCACATCTCATTTCGACTATTTTACCAAGGCAATTATTAACCACCTTACTGTTAATGGTAGGGGTTGGTCTTTTCACTGCTTTTTTTGGTGTTGGGGCGGCATGGTATATCACTTTTTACAATATTCCGGGGCGGCGTTGGTTCGAATGGTTAATGCTCTTGCCGCTTGCCATACCGACTTATATTTCAGCTTATGTTTATGTTGAGGTTGTCGATCCCACGGGTCCTTTAAAACTTCTATGGTCATTTTTCAACCCTAATGGCTTTGACATCCGTTCACTCGCTGGCGCCATATTCTGCATGGGGGTGGTGCTGACCCCTTATGTTTATGTTTGCGCGCGTGCTTCATTTTTGCGGCAATCTGCTAAATTAATAAACGCCGCCCGCATACTTGGGGCGCGGCCGTTATTTTGTTTTTGGCGCATCGGGCTACCTCTTTGTCGCCCCGCCTTGTTTGTCGGCATTGCTTTGGCTTTGATGGAATGTCTTAATGATATTGGAGCGGTTGAATATCTTGGCGTTCAAACACTTACCGTTGGCGTTTATGATACATGGTTATCACGGGGTCAACTTGGGTCGGCGGTTCAACTGGCGCTTATTTTATTGGCCTTGATGGCGTTCCTCATTTTCATTGAAAAAACCAACCGAAGCGCACAAGAAAATTATGGCGATGGAGACCAGCAAACAGAAAAAAGCACCTTTCGTTTATCAAGTTTACAGTTTTTTTTCGCTCTCACGATTTGCAGTTTTCCGATTATATTTGGCTTCTTGCTTCCGAGCGGCATATTGCTAAAACTTAGCGGCGCACATTTGTTGGATGTGGGCACTTTTCTTCCGGCCATGCAAAACAGCTTTTTATTAGCCCTTATGACGGGGGTTATCACACTCATTATCGGGCTGTTTTTGGCTATGGGGTTTCGGTTTCGCCCGTCACCTTTATTTTCTAAAATTACGCAGATCGTTGCCGCAGGTTATGCCATTCCGGGGACTGTTTTGGGTCTTGGAATTTTAATTTGCCTGACATTTTTTGATTCGGGGCTAGCAAAACTCGACTCTTTTTTGCCGGGCGGCATATCTATATTTCTAACCGGTTCGATTTTTGGATTACTCTTTGCCTATAGCGTTCGTTTTTTGTCGATAAGCTATAATTCTATCGAGGCGGGACTGGCCCGCATACCGCCTCAGATGGATATTGCCGCCCGTTCATTGGGTGCGTCTGCGGGCAAACGGTTTTGGCGTATTCATTTACCGCTTATAAAGCCAACGCTGCTGGGTGCTTTGGTTTTGGTGTTTGTGGATACTTTAAAAGAATTGCCTGCAACACTTATTTTGCGTCCCTTTAACTTTGAAACATTAGCCACACAGATTTATAATAAGGCGAGTCTTGGGCTGATTGAAGAGGCGGCGATACCGGCATTGCTGATTATTGCTATCGGCATCCTCCCGGTTATTCTTATTACACGGTTAATGACGCAGAGCCCCAGACTATCCGATAGACCATCCCCCAGACCATCGGATGACCTATCGGACAGCCTATCGGATGGTCTGGTCCAGACAAAAACTGAATAAAAAGCATAAAACCTCAAGTTGAAACTTATACTTAATAAGAGTTCTAAAACAATTTATTAGCTGTAAATTACTAAGAAAGCACTTTTGAAGTTTGTTGTAATTTTCTCACAAGTATTTGTTATTGCTTAATTTTATGTCGATTTTACTTTCCCTTTTCTATCCCTATGAATAACTTAGCCTATCACTTGTGAGTTGTGTCTTTGAGTAACTAGGAGCAGTGTTGTTGCGTAAGATTTTGTCACTGTTGCTGACTTTAAGTGGTCCGACCAACCCTTCGTCCCTCCATGGTCGGCGGGTGGCTTCTAGAGAATTACCTAGAGCCACTCGGAGGAGTGTTGATTTTTTTCAACAAGCCTCCTTTCAATAAGCAATCTTATTGTTTTTTCTCAAATTTTATATTACCTAACATTAGATGTTTCATTGAATTTTCATTTAAATTTAATATAATTTGTTACATTGTGGATGGACTAAATAGGCTAAAAAGCTAAATTTCTGCTTAATGCGTTATGGGTATCATGCGTGCGTTGTCATTCATGAAGGGTTATGGGTATTGCTGCGCAAAAAATTGTTAAAAAAACGATAGGAATAACTATGTTAAAAAAGGATAAAAAACTTTCGATTGCGGTGCTTGGTGCTGGCATGTCTGGCATGTGTATGGGCATTAAATTACGTGCGCAGGGTTACGAGAATTTCACCATATTTGAAAAAGCCGATAATGTTGGCGGCACGTGGCGCGAAAACACTTATCCCGGTGTTTCGTGTGATGTTCCCTCTCACCTTTATTCTTATTCATTTGCCCGCAACCCGGACTGGAGCAAGTCTTATTCGGGCGGCCAAGAGATTCAAGCCTATTGTGAAAAGATTGCAGAAGATTATGATATTCTTCCCTATTGCAAATTCAACCAAGAGGTTAAAGCCATTCGCTATGAAAAGGGTCAGTGGCATATTGAATTTAAAAATGCGGGGGCGCAAAATCATGCATTATGCTTTGATGTTGTTGTGACGGCCATTGGCGGTTTGCATACGCCTATTATGCCTGAAATTGAAGGCAAAGACAGTTTTTCAGGGTCGCATTTTCATACAGCTGAATGGGATCATAGCGTTGATTTAACGGGCAAAAAAGTGGTTATTATTGGCAGTGCTGCGAGTGCGGTGCAAGTTGTTCCAAATATTGTTGACAACGTGTCTAGTCTGAATATTTTCCAGCGCACCCCCAATTGGATGTTTCCGCGTTTAAATAATGTTATCTCTAAAACGTCTCGGCGGCTGATGCGGTTATTTCCATTTTTATCATATCTGCGCCGTCAGTGGATATTTTTGGCCAGTGATTACATTTTGCATCCTGCTTTCAAAGAAAAAAACTGGATGCAAAAACGTCTGCGCCGCCAATCCACCGATTATATTGAGGAGACCGTTACGGATCTTGATCTGCGCAAGAAGCTTATCCCGAATTTCCCGCTCGGCTGTAAAAGAATTTTATTTGTTGAGGGCTATCTGGAAGCCCTACAAAGACCGCATGTTACTCTTTCGACGCAAGGTATTTCGAAAATCACGCCCGAAGGTATCCTCGATAAAGATGGCGTGTTGCATGCGGCGGATGTACTGATATATGCGACTGGATTTGAACCATTTAATTTTTTGGATAGTTTATCTGTCACGGGCGAAAACAATCTCAGCCTGAAGCAAGTTTGGCAAGAGCGCATCTCATCACATCGCACTGTCGGCGCGGCAGGTTTTGCGAATTTTTTCATGCTCTTAGGGCCCAATAGCGGTCTCGGTCATAGCTCTATCATTGTGATGATTGAAGCGCAGGTCAATTATATAATGCAGTGCCTTGAGCATATTCAAACCAAAGGCTTGCGGCGTTTCATGCCCAAGCCCTCAAATCAAGACGCCTTTACCCAGCGCATTCAAGCGGGGCTCAAAGGAACAGTTTGGAACGGAAATTGTGCCAGTTGGTACAAAAGGGGTGAATTTGGCGACACGTCTCACAACCATACTATCTGGCCATTTAGCTCACGCCAGTATGTCCATGAAATGAGTCATTTGGAGCTTAGTGAATATGAGAGTGAGGCAAATACCCCAAATGCCCCCAATGCCCCCAATGCCCCGCGCACCTCAGAGACGCAAAATCAGCCATAATTTTCATCAGCGACAAATGGATTTGTTTTGCGCTCATGCCCAAATGTGCTTGTTGGACCATGCCCCGGCACAAATTGGACATCATCGCCAAGTGGCCATAAATTATTTTTGATGGCGTTTACAAGCTGTTCATGATTGCCGCGCGGAAAGTCCGTGCGCCCGATAGAGCCTTGGAATAAGACATCGCCGACAAGGGCTATTTTATCATCTGGCTGAAAGAACACCACATGTCCCGGCGTATGTCCCGGACAATGAAGCACCTTAAATATAACTCCGGCGGCTTCGACCTCATCGCCATGCTCTAGCCATTGGTCAGCCTCAAAAGCTTCGCAGGGCGCAAACCCCAAAATCTGTGCTTGCGATGCTAATTGCTCAATCCAAAACATATCATCCTTATGCGGCCCAATAATCGGAAGCGACATTTCTTTTGCCAATTCAGCCACCCCCCCGACATGGTCCAAATGTCCGTGGGTACATAGAATTTTTTCCAGCATAATAGCATTTTGGGCAAGCTGCTCACGAATGACATCTAAATCCCCTCCCGGGTCAACCACCGCACCTTTTTTAGTGTCTGGATTCCAAAACAACGTGCAGTTTTGCTGATAGGGCGTGACTGGAATAACCTGATATGAGAGTTTCATGCGCACTTCCGTTTAGTTTGCTAGAGGCAGGCAGAACTTTGCGGCCTCAATAAGTTTTATGATAGCGACTTTAATCCCGAAAAAAGGGTACCGCAATTTTGTTATCCGAATTTACCAAATATTTATGAAAAATCCAGTGTTAACCACTTATTTGCAATAGTTGAAAAATAATAAAAAATACAGTAGAATTTGAAGCCCTTAGAAACAAACGAAAGGAGGTGGTCCATTGTCTAGTGTAGAAAATTTATTTGATCTCAACCAGAGATCTGCCATAGAAACTTTGGAACATTCTTTAAGGTTTGAGAGCAGAAAAATAGCTGATTGAGACAAATTTCAATCACGGGAGGCTGCCTTTGGCAGCCTCTTTTGTTTTAATCGGCAGATATGTCTATATTGGTTACATGATTTTTCTAGGAATTGATCTTGGTGCCAGTGCGCTCAAATTGGCTCTTATCCGTCAGGATGGGCTTGTGTTAGCGCGGGCGCGCGCGGCGATAAAAACCCATAATCCGCAACCGGGCTGGCAGGAACAACACCCCAATGACTGGTTGATGGCACTTGAAAATACGCTACATGATTTATGGCAAAATTCCTCTCTTGTGCGCACCGACATAGACGCTATCAGCATCACGGCGGGTGCCCATATTGGGGTGCTGGGTGATGAAAACCATGAGCCTTTGCGCCCAAGTATTATGTGGAGCGACCAACGCGCCGCAGAGGAAGTCGAGAACCTACGCCCGCATGAAGACGCCATCATCAAAGCCAGCCTGCATAAACCCAACGCCACTTGGACAATGGCACATCTGCGCTGGCTATGGGTGCATGAATATGATGTTTTGAAAAAGACTCGCCATTTAACTTCGGCAAAAGATTGGTTGCGCTTCCAGCTTACCGGAGACTGGTGTACCGACATATCAGATGCAGTTGGAAGCCAGCTTTACGATTACAAACAAAAAAAATGGTCCTTACCACTTTGCGCCCTTGCTGGTGTGCTACCAGATATTTTACCGACTATTCATCGCTCCCAAGATATTGGCGGCACAGTGTCGAAAAAGGCGGCGCAACGGTTTGCCCTGCAAGAAGGTGTGCCGATTTACATTGGCGGCATTGATACAGGCATTGAACTTTATAATGCAGGTATTGAAAAAGAAACCACCGGCTGCCTTAAACTTGCCAGTGCGGGTGTTATTTCACTCTTGAGCGCAGATCCCTCAGCCATACCGCCGATCTCGTGCTATCCGCAAAATCATGGCACGGGCTGGTATTTTGCTTCTGGTATGAATAATTGTGCGACAGCCCTTGATTGGTTTCGCGCAAATCACCTAAACGGGATTTCTCTCGGCCAGATGCAGGCGCAAGCCAAGACTGCGCCGGCGGGGGCGAATGGCGTTTTGTTTCATCCCTATATTAACGGCGAGCGCGCGCCCCATTGGCAGCCGCGCTTACAAGCTTCGCTTAGCGGTATGACAGACGCCACCCAAAAGAGTGATTTAGCCAGAGCTGCCTTTGAGGGTGTCGCTTATGCGCTTTATGATGTGCGGCGGGACTTTGAAAAAAGATTAAATAAATTGAATAAATCGATCAGCGATTTTGTTGCTTTGGGCGGCGGGGCGCATAATTCTTTCTGGATGCAGATTATTTGCGACATTCAGGGTGTTCCCTTCAAAGTACCAGAACACACGGATGCGGCTTACGGAGCCGCTTTATTTGCCGGGCTTGCACATGGTGCTTATCCCAATCCACTTGTTTTAGGCAAAATGATTAATTTTTCAAAAAGCTATCAACCCGATATGGCATTGCACGAAATATATATGACGGCATTTGAGGCTTATGATCGGCGGCGTATTCAGATGATGCGTGAAATTGACCCAGCACAGGGTCAGTAATTTAGATGGATTTTTGGCTGTTTTTGAGTAAACTTTTGAGTCAATTGAGAAAAACATTTTAAGGGAGAAAATGATTATGAATGATCGCGTATTAATTACCTATGATGGATATATTGCGCATGTTGAAATGATTCGTGAGGATAAGATAAACGCACTTGATGCGGCTATGATTAAATCCCTCAACGATGCCATTCAGGAGCTTGAGGGGCATAAAGAGTTACGCGCTATTGTGCTTTCTGGTCGCGGACGGGGTTTTTGTGCGGGTCTTGACCTTGCCAATTTCACGGCTATGGCAGACGGTGGTAGTGCGAGCGTTCAAAAGAGAGCTTTATTACCTCGCACCTATGGCTTGGCAAATGACTTTCAAAATCTATGCTTTGGCTGGCAAAAGCTTCCCATCCCTGTTATCGGTGCTGCCCATAATGTTTGCCTTGGTGGTGGCATGCATATTTTCCTTGGAGCAGATATTCGTTATGCAGCGCCGGAAACAAAATTCTCAATTATGGAAATTCGTTGGGGACTTATCCCCGATATGGGTTCGACCCCTGTTTTGCCTTCATTGGCGAGGCGAGATGTTTTAAAAGAGCTGATTTTCACGGGGCGTATTTTCAAAACGGATGAAGCTCAAGAATTAGGTTTTGTTACCAAAATAGCAGATGATCCGCTCAAAGCCGCGTTTGAAACGGCAGCTCTTATTGCAACTAAAAACCCTGATGCGGTGCGGGCTAATAAAGCAATTCTTAATCAAGCGGCTTATATGTCAGAGGCAGATATCTTGCTGATGGAATCGAGAATACAAGAAAATATTATCGGGTCCGAAAATCAGATTGAAGCGGTGATGGCAGAGTTAGAAAATCGCGCGGCAAATTTCAAATAATTAAAACAATAAATCCATCGGCTGTTCCATATAGGCTTTGAACACGCCCAAAAACGTGGCGGCCTGTGCGCCGTTTATCACGCGGTGGTCGGATGACAATGTCACGCGCATGATCTGGGTTTCTATTGGATGCCCGTTTTTCATCTCCACCCGAGGCAGGCTAGCACCCACTGCTAGAATAGCAGATTGGGGCGGGTTAATAATGGCGTTAAAATCGGACACACCAAACATACCCAGATTTGAAACAGAGAAAGTGCCGCCCTCATATTCTTCGGGCTTTAGGCGCATTTCGCTTGCGCGTTTTGCAAGGTCTTTGATTTCACGGGCAATATCGCGCACAGATTTAGTCTGTGCTGCCTTGATAATTGGCGTGATGATGCCGCCCCCCGGCAGTGCGACAGCGACCGACACATCAGCATTTTTGAAGCGGATCAAAGCATTGATAGCAAAGCCAGAATTAATTTCGGGAACTTCTATCAGGCTCAATCCTGCGGCGCGGATAATAAAATCATTCAGGGTTAGTTTTTCGCCAGTATCTTTTTGCGCCAGTGCCATATTGAGTTTGCGGCGCAACGCATTGACGCCGTCCATGGCGACATCCATCGAAACTTGATAATGCGGCACTTCCTGTTTTGCCTGTTGTAGCCGCGTGGCAATTGACGCCATCATCGGTGAAAGAGGTTCAACTTTGTACTCGTCCTCATCAAAAAACAATCGAGGGTCAGGCAAAGATGAGACTCGTTTTAAATCAGCTGTTAAATCAGCTGTTAAATCAGATTGAGTTACAAAGGGAGGTGTCCCCGCGCCATTTTTCAAAGCGGCGTCAATATCACGCTTGATGATACGCCCCCCTGAACCCGTACCTGTTACAACACTTAAAGATAGGTTATTTTCTCGCGCCATGTGGCGTGCCAATGGGCTCGCTTTAATACGCATTTTGGTATGCGTTTTTGTATGCATTTTGGTATGTATTGTCTGGTTTTGTGTGTTTGGTGATGGGCTCATTATACGTCACCGATAACAAACCGAATGAACAGCCGCAATAATTTTATCTACTGATGGCAAAGCCGCCGCTTCAAGGTTTGCCGCATAAGGTAGAGGCACATCAAGACCTGTCACTCTTTGTATTGGCGCATCGAGGTAATCAAAAGCCTCTAATTGCACGCTTGCGGCAATCTCGGCGCCGATACCCGCAACTGGCCATGCCTCTTCAACTGTGACCAGCCTATTGGTTTTTTGAACCGACCGTAGTATCATTTGTGTATCAAGCGGGCGCAAAGAGCGCAAATCAATGACCTCGCAAGACACCCCCTCGCCCTTTAATGTATCGGCCGCTTGCAAGCACGTCTTTAGAGCGCGGCTATGAGAAACCAAAGTAACCCCATCGCCAATGCGCAAGATATTTGCTTTTCCGATTGGCAAAACAAAATCATCCCAATCCGGCACTTCTGCTGGCTCGCCATAGAGCAATTCATTTTCTAAAAACACCACTGGATTCGGGTCGCGTATAGCCGCTTTTAAAAGTCCCTTAGCATCAGCGCCAGAATAAGGCGAGACCACTTTCAAACCGGGTATATGCGCATACCATGCAGCATAATCTTGACTGTGCTGTGCCCCAACACGCCGCGCCGCGCCATTTGGACCTCGAAAAACAATCGGACACGTAACCATACCGCCTGACATATAATGCGTTTTAGCTGCTGAATTGATGATATGGTCGATCGCTTGCATGGCAAAGTTAAACGTCATAAATTCAACAATAGGCTTTAAGCCCGCAAAAGCGGCACCGACCCCAATACCTGCAAACCCATGTTCCACAATCGGTGTATCAATAACGCGCCGTGCGCCAAATTCTTCGAGCAACCCTTGTGTCACCTTATAGGCACCTTGATATTCGGCGACCTCTTCGCCCATAAGAAAGACATCCCCATCACGGCGCATTTCTTCTGCCATAGCATCGCGCAAAGCCTCACGAACGGTTTGGGTTATCATCTTGGTGCCTTCGGGCACGGGCACTTCTTGTGCAACGAAAACCTGTGCCGTAACGGGGCTTATTTTTGCTGAAACTGGCTCAGCAGATGCAACGGATGCCTCAGTGATAGTATTTTTTTCAGCCGCTGCCTGTTGGATTATTTCATCAAGTGCGGCGCGATTTTCTCCCGCACGCAATAAGAACGCGATCGGTGTATTGATAGGAACATCCGACGTACCCGCTTCAATGAGTAATTTACCCACTTCCCCATCGATAGCCGCCTCCAACTCGACCATGGCTTTGTCGGTTTCGATTTCTGCCAGCACATCGCCCGCCTCCACCTTATCGCCAAGCTTGACCTTCCAACTCGCAAGTTTACCCTTTTCCATCGTTGGAGAAAGAGCCGGCATAATGACTTCAACGGGCATGGGAGGGCTCCACATAAATATCTGTCATTAATTCTGATAGATCAGGCTCAGGGCTTGTTTCGGCAAACGCAACAAGCTCATCAATATCTTGATAGATACGGTCATTGATTTGCTTGATTTCATCTTCACTCAGAACCCCGCGCTCCTGTAGTCGCGCTTCGATCATTTTGATCGGGTCATGGTGCTGGCGCACTTTTTTGACTTCTTTGCGTTGACGGTATTTTGCGGGGTCAGACATAGAGTGCCCACTATAGCGATATGTTTTCATTTCCAAAATGATAGGTCCCTTACCCGAAGTCACATATTCGCGTGCCTCGCATGCGGCAAGATACACGGCTTCGAGGTCCATGCCATCGACTTGTCGCCCGTCAATACCAAAGCTAATCCCGCGCTGAGAAAAATCGGTTTGCGCTGAGGCGCGTTCTACGCTCGTTCCCATGGCATATTGGTTGTTTTCGATGACATAAATGACGGGTAACTTCCAAAGGGCCGCCATATTGAAACTTTCATAGACTTGTCCTTGATTAGCTGCGCCGTCGCCAAAAAAGGTGAAGGCGGCAAACGGCTCACCGCGATATTTATTGGCTAATGCCAACCCTGTGCCAATTGGCACTTGCGCTCCGACAATCCCATGCCCGCCATAAAACTGTCGTTCAGTATCGAACATATGCATGGACCCACCCTTGCCTTTTGAACAGCCTTGTGCGCGGCCAAGCAATTCAGCCATGACCATCCGCGCCGGAACACCACAAGCTAGCATGTGTCCGTGGTCACGATAAGCGGTAATCATCTGGTCTTTGTCTTGACGAGCTGTTGTCACGCCCACCACGACGGCTTCCTGACCGCTATAGAGATGACAAAAGCCACCAATTTTACCAAGCCCGTATAATTGTCCGGCGCGTTCTTCAAACCGCCTTATGAGGAGCATGGTTTCATAGCAATTTTTAAGAGCCGCCGCCGCCAGCACATGCGTTTTGGATTTAGTGGTCTTAGAAGGTTTTTTCTTCTGTGTTTTTTGTCTCTTATTTTGCACCTTAGATGCGGGTTTTTTGCGGGTCATGTAGTCTCCAAAGAAGCGTGCCAGCGTGAATGAGTATTATCTGAGTATACATTAAAAATCATGCGTAAATACCCGTGCGAGATAAATTAGAATTTCAAGAGCAGACCAACCCCCATAAATGTGCTGTCTTTTGACACATTGTCAACTTGCGTAAAGGCGACTGTCTCAAAAGAGTAAGTTAATTTAACGCCTTTGAGTAGCTTGGTATTCCCGCCAAGAATAATAATGTCGGTTTTTTCTTCACGCACACCATCTGCTGCATCTTCTTGATTATGAAAAGCAACGCCTAAAGTGGTGTCTTGGGTGACTTTATAAGCTGCACCTATATGGAGGATTTCGGTTTCCTCTTTTTTTGTTCCGCCGGAAAACTCATTTTGATATGCGGTGCCGCCAATTTCGAATTTACCGATTTTATAACTCATGCCCAGCGCGCTATCTTGAGCTGTTTTGATACCGTTCAGATCGTCCCCCTCTTCCATAGTATAAGATGTTTTCAGCTCCCCGCCGGCAAGCTCGCCTTGATAAGTCAGCCCCAAAGAGATGGTCTCAAATTGGCCCGAAGTTTGTTGCAAAAGAGTACTATTGCCCGCGCCGCTACCGCCGGCTTGCTCATTTGAAGGCGTAAAAGCAAAAACCGCCTGAAAGCCATGAACGCGCGGTGAATAATAGTTCAACTTATTGGCGTCTTTTGAAATATGGCTATGGTCGGGCTTTACAAAGGCTGAAACTTCTGACCATGTTTTGAAGTTATTATCATAAGTTTTCCAGCCCAAGAATTTAGGGGCGTGAACTTGTGCTTTATAGGCGGCAGAGTTTTCTGCACCGACTTCAATTTTACCCCAAGGGCCTTTGACATAAATATAATGTTCATCGATTTGGTCGGCGGCCTCTGAGGCTTCGACTTGAATTTCCAAACCATATATATAGTCCCCCTCTTTGGTTTCGGCCTTGACGGCGATCTCAGCATCTTCTTTGAACTGATTATCAACGAGCGCAAGGTTTGTATCGGAGTCTATATTGTAAAATACTGAATTGTAGTACACACTAAGGGAAACATCAAAACTCTCAGCAAAAGCGGGCGCACAGATGAGCTTTAGAAACAAGGCGGCAAGAATAATTTTTTTCATAATAATTCCTATTATTTGGTATTTTCACAGCGACTTTCACAAATCATACGTAAATCATTTGCGACTTAATGGGATCTAAATTAAGATATAAATGTTTCGAAAATGTTACAAAGCAAAAAAAATCTTGCTATCCAGCCTAACACCCGCCAAGATTTGGTTTATTCAGATAATAACATCGCCAGCGCACCTTATGATAGGTGCGTGAAAGGAAAGTATCATGTCACAAGCACTAAAAAATCAAGCGCCCCAACCGGACGGTATTCCGACTGAAGAAGACTTAGAAATTATGCGCCAGAGCATTCGTGATCTCGCTGGTTTTGAAGGCGTTGCGAGTCTCAAAGGAAAGGTCAGCAAAGCTGAATGGCAGGCGCGGATTGACTTAGCGGCTCTTTACAGATTGGTTGCCTTACATGGTTGGGACGATATGATTTACACTCATATATCATGCCGCGTACCGGATGAGGTAAATCATTTTTTGATTAACCCTTGGGGGATGCTATTTGATGAGATCACAGCCTCTAGTTTGGTTAAGATTGATCTAGAAGGCAACCCCGTCACCAAGACGCCTTACATTGTTAACCCTGCTGGCTTTACGATTCATAGTGCTTTGCATGAAAGCCGCGAGGACGCCCATTGTGTTATCCACCTCCACACGGATGATGGCATTGCTGTTTCGGCGCAAAGGGATGGATTATTGTCGTTATCTCAGCACGCGATGATTTGTCATGGACGGGTGAGCTATCATGATTATGAGGGTATTGCGCTAAATCATGACGAAAAAGAGCGTATTGTTGCCGATTTAGGCGACAATCCTTTGTTAATACTACGCAATCATGGAACTTTAGCTGTTGGCATGGATTGTGGCACGGCTTATCAAGGCATGTTTTATCTTGAAAAAGCCTGCACCACTCAGATTCGCGCGCAAAACAGTGCTAATCTTAATTTATGCGATGAGGCAACCTCCAGTCTCACAGCCCAGCAAAGTGAGAGTGTTTTTAACGGTCTTGCGGGTGCGCTTGCTTGGCCGGGCTTATTGCGCAAATTGGATCGTTTGGACGCTTCATTTAGAGATTAAATTTAGAGATTAAGTTTTATGACGTTTCCAGCGTTGCCTTGCCACCTCAAATAAGGTTTTGGTAGATTATGAAATTAGGCACTGAGTCAACGCTTCCCAAAGAGTTGGAAGCTGTTTATGAGAACTTTATATCGACGCTTGATAAATTTCAGCGCGAATTGCAAGCCTCACCTCTGCCGCTTTTTGAGACCACGCACGCAAATGCACCCGATCTGATTGAACTAAAAGCGGCGGCTGAAAAACTAAGCCCTTTCAAGCGAGTTGTTTTTTTGGGCACGGGGGGCGCAAGTCTTGGGGCGCAAGTCTTGGTGCAATTGGCAGGATGGGGAACTGTTGCGGGTACGCCATCAGGCACGCAGATTGATTTTCTTGACAATCTATCCGCCTATGAAATGACAGCTGTTCTTAACCCTGACACTTTGTCCAACACAGCTTTTGTTGCCATATCTAAATCTGGCGAGACGGCTGAAACCCTGATGCAGTTTTCATGTGCGCTGACAGCGATTGAAAATGCAGGTCTCAATCGGGTTGAGCATATTATTTGCCTGACAGAAAATAAGCCCAATACCTTACGCCAGTTAGCTGAAAGCTTGGGGCTGACTGTACTTGCCCATAATGAAAAAATTGGCGGACGGTATAGTGTGTTCACCAATGTCGGGCTTTTGCCTGCTGCAATTGTTGGTTTAAACATTGAAAATATTCGTGCTGGTGCCGCCACTGCCTTAAATATATTTTTCACCAAAACGCTGAGCGATAATATAGTTTTAAGCGGCGCGGCGCGGCAAATATCGCATGCTAAGGCAGGGCGTCAAATTTCTGTTTTGATGCCTTATGACAGCCGTTTAGAAAAACTCGGCTTATGGTTTCGCCAACTTTGGGCAGAAAGCTTAGGGAAAAAAGGACGTGGCACAACACCTATCAACGCTCTTGGTCCGGTTGACCAGCACAGTCAATTGCAACTTTATCTGGACGGGCCGGATGATAAATTTTACACCCTCATCAAAACCAAGACGATGTTAGGGCCTCAGGCTATAAGCGGGATTGGCGAAAAGCAGGCATTGGCTTGGTTGCATAAACGCTATCTGGATGAACTTGTACAGGCGCACTGCAAAGCCACTTATCGGGTTTTACTTGACCACGGGCGTCCTGTGCGCTTGATATCTTTGGGGGTTTTGGATGAAAAAAGCCTTGGTGTTTTGCTGATGAATTTAATGCTAGAAACAATCTGCGCGGCGCATTTGCTAGCGGTAGATGCTTTTGACCAGCCGGCTGTTGAGCAAAGTAAAATAATTGCAAAAAAAATAATGCAACAAACAAAAAATAAAGTTTAATGCAGTCTTAGAGAAAATGGATACAGGCGCAGATCTGCTGAACCAAAAGGGGAATATAAAATGCCTATTGAAACGATTATTATTATAGCTGTCTTTGGCGGTTTTGCCCTGATTGAACTTTGGCGTTGTGGTTTGTTCAACAAAACCGGTGCTAAAAAGGAAGATGGATGGGTTGAGGTTATCAGCACCCTGACTTTATTGCTCCTTACCCAGCCGCTTATTCTGCTGACAGTTAGTTTCATTGGCACCATTTTAGCCCCCACCTACCAAGGCTCACTTATCGGGCTTAGTTTTGTAGCACAATTTGGACTGCTTTTAGTGTTTGATGATATGGCTCAATATTTATGGCATCGTGCGTCCCATCGTTTCTCTTGGCTCTATAAGCTCCACCGCCCGCACCATAATGCAGGCTATATGAGTATTAGATTGATTTATCGTAATAATATTTTTTACTACATGCTGATGCCGGGTATTTGGTTTTCAGGCATCCTTATTTATATGGGACTTGGATGGACTTACGCCGTTTATATTGTCATTAAACTGACTATCATTACAGGTGCGCATTGCGATTGGCATTGGGATAGCGCACTTTATAAAATCAAAGCCCTGCATCCGCTCATGTGGGTTTTAGAGCGAACAATCTCAACGCCCTCAACACATTCCATGCATCACGGCAAACATCTAGCCGATAAGGCAACGAACTATAAAGGTAATTATGGCAATTTACTATTTTTTTGGGATATTCTCTTTGGCACGGCGAAAATCACGCGCAGTCGTCCAAAAGAATATGGCGTAGAAAATCTGCCAGACACGACATTTGGAGAACAGCTTTTATGGCCCCTTATTCGGACTAAAAATTAGATTTCATAAAGTGCACGCGCCATCATCAGCGATGCTGTCAAACTGCCGCGTGCCCCATGGGCAAGATGCATATATAACCCTTCTGGTTGAGCTGGAACAGCACCGATTAAAGGCATACGAGAAGGATGTGTACAACGCAAGCCCGCCCAGACCTCTATATCTGTTTGCGCAAGCGACACCTCTTGATTGAAAAAAGTTTTAAACTCATCAAGAAGCCGCTCAGTTTCCTCTGGCAAGACATGAGGCGCATTAATTTTGTGCCGAAAGCTTGCGCCCCATGACAACTTACCTTTTCCATTTGGCAATAATGTATGCCCGCAATTGAGCGGACGCTGAAGATTCTTAAACGCTGGCGGTGCTTCAAAGCTGAGAGTTTGCCCATGCACACAGCTTAACTCAAGACCTTGTAAAAGATTACTTGCCGATGCCGCACAAGCAAGCACGACTATATCTGCTGGCATTTTTTCTGCCGCTTTATTTGGTGCCTCTAACGTCACTTGCCAATTTTGACCATTATGGTTAAGCGCGGTAGCTTTACAGCTCAGGCGCAACTCAATTTGCGCCGCCGCATCAGCGAGCATAGCATCCGCTAATGACCTCAAATTTAACCACCCCGCCTTAAGGTAAAGCCAACCTGCACAAGAAACATCAATTCCTGCTAATTCACTCATCTCATTTGCCTCAAGCGGCTTGCGAATATCATCGGGTAAATCAAGACTATGTTGCCAAATCGAAAACCTTTCACAACGCTGGCTTTTGTCGGGCATATCCAGCATAAGCATACCATCGCGCTGCCCCTCAATAACATGCCCTTTAGCGTGCAGGCTATTCAGAATATGATCGGTCGTAAAAAAACCAGCTGTCAGCATCCGCGCCCGCGCCGACCAGTCGGGCTGATAAAAAGGCGTAAAGGCACTCGCCGGACTACCGCTTGCACTGGCACATATATCAGCCCCTGCATCGATCATTATTACGCGGCAGCCACGCTTAGCCAATTGCCAAGCGGTTGAAACACCCGCAATACCCGCCCCAATGACCAAAACACGCGACGCAGGCGTGACCGTTTTTTGCGCTGGTGAGCGGGTAAATTCAGCTTTTAGCATTTCACGTTTGCGTCCAAATCCAGAAGCTTTTTCAATTTTAAACCCCGCCGCCTCTAAGCCGCGGCGTACATCACCAGCAACGGTGAAGCTTGAAAGGCTTGTCCCCGGCCCACTTAAAGCCGCTATAGATGCAAATAATTTTGGCGTCCACATTTGAGGGTTCTGCGCTGGCGAAAAGCCATCCAGAAACCAGCAATCCACGCGCACCCCGCCAAGGGGCTGATATGCAAAAAGGCTTTTTGCGGCATCCCCCCATAAAAAATCCACACAAACCTCGCCGTCCTCGTTACCCTCGCCGTCAAACAACCAGCGGCGGTGTGCGCCGGTTACGGCTGGTGGATAAATAGCTCTCAATTGTGCCGCCAGCCAAGCCCATTCTGGCCACGCCACTTGAGCTTTTTCTATATCCGCCAAAGTAAGCGGGTAAAGTTCGGTTGTGATATAATGTAGCCGCGGGCGCGGGAAAGGCATAGACCGCCATAAGGACAAAACAGATAACAGATTAAGCCCCGTTCCAAACCCCGTTTCACTAATAGTTACGCCTTCAGCTTGAGCGGCAAATCGTTCTTGAAGACGGTTAGCTTGTAAAAAAACATGCTCTGTTTCTGCTGGACCATCCTCGGCGGAAAAATAAATATCATTGAAAACACGTGATTGAGGGCCGTTTTGCGTCCAAATCAGATCTGCAGGTAAAAGCTCCATAGGCTTTCCTAGTTTTATTTCGCCCCGGTGTTAAGCGAATGAGGGTGCGCCTTTTCATATTTTTCATCATTGAGTACACAGCCAATACCTTCAGGATGTTCGATTAAAGGTACACAGCGATTACAATGCGTACACCCGCTGACATAATTTTTCTTTGCCTGCGCATTGACGACAAAATCAGGGTCTTTGAGCAAGGCGCGTCCAAGCTGAACAAATTCAAAACCTTCATTAATGATTTTATCAAGACTTTCGCGCGTCGAGCAGCCGCCAATATAAATTACCGGGCACGACACTGCCTGATTAATGCGCATGGCTTCTTGGCGCAAATATAATTCTTCATAAGGGTAGTTTTTGTGCAAAAATGGGCCAATCATTTTCAGCCCCAGTTTGATGAGCGGATTAGATTCCATCTCAACCATGCCATGATTAATACTCTCGCCCCTAAACATAATCATCGGATTGAAGCTTGAGGTTCCCGCACTTGGGATAAGTGCATCGATCCCAGCTTTATCGAAAACCTTAGCCATCTCAAAACCTTCATCCCAATCGACGCCCCCCTTGACGCCATCCGTCATGCTTATTTTACCAAGGACAGGTAAATCGCCCGCCGCCTCTTTGACAACATCGAGCACACGTAGCGCAAGGCGCATACGATTGATTAAAGAGCCGCCATATTCATCTGTGCGCTTATTGGTTTTAGGACTGATAAATTGCGATAAACCATACCCATGGCCAAAGTGAATTTCTATGGCATCAAAGCCCACATCGCGCATAAACTTAGTTGTATTGCGATAAGTCTCAACCAGATAATCAATATCAGCATGGTTCATTTCACCCGCAAATGGTCGCCCCGCCATCATCCCAATAGGATTGAATTGCCGTGATGGCCCTTGTGGATTTTTCAAGCGTTGCAAATTCTTGTTTTTTGAAAAATGCCCGCAATGCGCCATTTGCCCCGATACCTTCGCACCGGCCCCATGTACGCGAGAAATAAGTTCCGTAAGCTGCGGGCGAATACCCTCATGCATATAAAGCATGCTATCCATAATGCGGCCATCGGCTTCGGTTGTGCAATAAGAAACCGTAGTCATGGCCACGCCGCCTTGGGCTAAACGTTCATGGAATCCAAGCAATCGTTCGCTCGGTTTCCCATCTGGCGACATGCCCTCAAAGGTCGCCGCTTTCAATATGCGATTTTTAAGCTTTAATTTGCCAAGCTTAGCAGGTGTAAACGCGGTCATATATAATTCCTCCACACCCTCAAGGATAAGCATAGTTATGAAGCGTGACAATCTGTTTTATTGGCTGTTTTATTAATTGTTTTATTAATTGTTTTATTAATTGTTTTATTAATTGTTTTATTAATTGTTTTATTGTTAATTTTTAAACCTTCAATTGACATTTTGAGATAGCCCATAATTTTGTTATATTTTGCATGCTTTCAAAAACTTATTACCAAACGGGAGACGGAAGAAAAATGACAATTCAATTCAATTTTAAAGGCGCAGATGTTCTTGTAACAGGCGGCACAAGTGGCATTGGTCATGCTATCGCCCGCGATTATCTAACAGCGGGCGCAAATGTTCATATCACAGGCACACGTAAAAGTACCAAAGAGTATGAGCTGGATTTATCTGGCTTTTGCTATCACCAAATGGATATTGAAAATAACGATTCAATTGACGCTTTGGCGCGTGATATTTCTGCTCTGGATATTTTAATTAATAATGCAGGGGTTTCGCTTTTTGCGCGCGGGCTAGACGAGCATGACCCCGATATTTTTGCCCGCGCCATTCAAATGCATCTAACCGGCGGCTATCGTCTTGCGCATGGGGTGGTGGACAAAATAGCCATGAGCAAACTTTCCGGCGGCGGCTCAATAGTCAGCATTGCTTCTGGAACCTCCTTTATGGGGCTCGATGTTACGCTGGGGTATGGTGCTGCTAAAACAGGTTTGCTTGGTCTCATTCGGGGTATGGCGGTTGATCTTGGCAAGCGCAATATTCGGGTTAATGCTGTGGGTGCGGGGTTAACCAGAACTGGCATGACCGAGGCCGTTTTCACCCAAGATGAATGGTTAAAGCCAACCTTAATGCGCACGCCCCTTGGTCGGCTTGGAACGCCCGAAGATATATCAGGTGTTGTTTTGTTTATGACCAGCTCTGCGGCGGCTTGGATTACTGGACAGGTTTTGTTGGCCGATGGCGGCTATACAATTAGTGGATAAAATAAGTTGCTTGAAAAAATTATCATCACCGACCTAAAGTATCCCGAACGCTCAAAGATGCAGTTGGCAGCTATTGAAGCCGTGCCGGCAATGGATATTACGGTTGAGCGTATTTTGCAAACCGCCCAAGCGCAAACCGGATTATCTAATTTTGGGAACAAGGATTTTGTTGAAAGATTACAAATTTGGGTTGATAGCATAAATGATGATGCGGGCTTGAACGCCCTTGGGCGTGCTGGATTGTTCGGCGATTGTGTGCGGCTTTGTTCCACCAGATTGAAATTTGAACAACAGTTGAAACAACATCCCGAAATTCTTGAAACCGCTCTGCCTGCGCCGCTTATTATTGCTGGATTGCCGCGCTCTGGCACGACTCACCTGGTTAATATTTTGGCGGGCGATAAACGGTTTAACTCAATGCCGCTATGGGAAACCATGGATCCGATAGCTGATTATGACGCCCCGGATAGGCGCCGCGAAAATTGCCAACTCATGTGGGCGCAGTTTGAAACCTTATTGCCTCATATGCCCGCCATGCATGAAATGGCACCTGATCATGTGCATGAGGATGTTGAACTTATGGGGGTTGATTTTTCTGGCTATGTGATTGAATGGGTCAGCCGTGCTCATAAATGGCGTGATTATTATCTCGCTCATGATCAGACGCCACATTATGCTTATACAAAAAAACTTCTGCAATACCTCACTTGGTCGCATGAACGACATGAACGACATGAACGACATGAACGACATGAACGACATGAACGACATGGGCGACATGGGCAACGGGGCGGGCAGAAGGTATCGAATAAATGGGTTATGAAATCCCCCCCGCACATGGAAAACCTGCCTGCTCTTGGGTCGATTTATCCAGATGGCAAAATTATTATCACCCACCGAGATCCAATTGCTGTCTTGCAATCCGCCATTACCATGATCGGATATGGTGATCGCTTACGCCGCGCTGATATTAATTTGCCTGCATTGGCTGAGTATTGGATTAATCGCCTTGAAATAATGCTACGCCGCTGTGTTCGAGACAGAGACATAGTGGTGCGCACAAATAGCATGGATATTCTTTTTCATGACTATATGGCGAACCAACAAGGCATGATTGAAAAAGTCTATGCTCTGGCTGATATAGACATTACCCCTGACACACAATCTGTCATTGATAGGTTTTTAGCGGATAATCAGCGCGGTAAATTTGGGCAGGTTATTTATGATCTTGTCGGCGACTTTGGCGTTGATATTGGTGGTTTGCGCGAACGGTTTCAGTTTTATTACGATAAGTTTCCAGTTCAAAAAGAAGCTGTCAAGGGCGAGAGCTTATGACGCGTGCCAGTACCCGCGTGGCGAGTGGTCAAGCTTGGCAGGATTATTGCCGCGTGCTTGAGGTCGCGGGCGGCTTGATTGATGATCTAGATGCGCCGCTTACTGATTTGGATAGAGCAGAATGGTATCGCTTTTTAACCCGTCTTATGCGCAATGGTGCGGAACGGTTTATGGAAAATTGTGAACCTGCTCGCCCTCGCCTGCGCGCTACGCCTTGGCGACAAGGCATTAATTTTCAGTCGCCAGACCAAGACCACCTGCTCGCCGAATTTGTTGATGGTCGCCATGACTATGTGATTGAAGGCACATGCGGCACAATTGCCTATTTTGTCATTGCCTCATGGAGTGCGCCCATGCCACCCAATGCGGGTGATAAAGAATGGGCTACTCATGGCGTTAATGGGTTGAGCAGTTTTAACCCTGCTGCTTTGCGCACCACTGGTTTTCTGCAAAGCGATGAGCTGATTATTGATGATGAAGGGCGGTTTAAAATCATCGTCAGTCGCACTAATCCGGGTGCAGAGCATAATTGGCTTCCAATGGAAAAAGACTGTGTCGGGCTTTTAATACGCAATGTTTATCATGAAAGAACAGGCATTATCGCGCCTGATTTCAGGCTCAAGCGCACCGATGGCGTGCGCCCTCAAGCTTTGTCTCTTGACGATGCCGCTTTGAATCTAGTGCGGGCGGGACAAACGGTTTTGGCGTATGCGCATATGGTCTGTCAATGGTGGCAAAAAACGCTGTTGGCTTTTGAAAATAAGCTTGTCTTTGATGATGCTGTTTATCTTTCTGCTGGCGGGGTTGGGGAGCGCTATCACGGGTTTGGACGCTGGGCTTGCCCCAAAGACAGAGCCTTAGTGATTGAGTTTACGCCTAGCGATTGCGACTATTGGATTTTTCAATTGTGTAATATGTGGCAGGAAAATCTCGATAATTATGAAGACTTTAACGGATACACGCAAAATAAAATGGCACACAGCTTGGCTGATGGGCGCATCCGCATTGTGATTGCGCATGAGGACCCGCAAATTGAGGCGAATTATATTTCGCCTTTTGAGCATATTCAAGGCGGCATGAGTTTACGGTTTATTAAACCTCGCTCGCCTGCGCCGCATTTTGTGCTTTACGATGTGCCGCTTTTGGCATTACAGCAAAAAGGATTGGCGACGCTAGAGGGTATGACACCGCTTGCGTCCGGCAACTCTGTTGGTTAAACTTTCATACAATAAAAGGAGAATATCATGTCATTTTCGCTGCCATTTGGACATAAAATTGAAGGCACCCCGCCCTCACCTGAACATGTACAAAAAGTATTTAATGATTATTGCGCCAGTTTGTCTTCAGGTGATGTTGCTGGTATTATTAATCTGTTTGCTGAGGATGCGGAATTTTTTGACCCCGTGGGCGCAGGTGGCGTTAAGGGGCATGATGAAATTCGTGCCTTTTTTGAGCCCAGCGCCGGACTTGTAGAATTACGCGTTGAGGGTGCTGTTCGTATAGCTGGGTTTTACGCTGCCGCCGCGATGCGCGCACGTGCCCATGGATTTGGTGTAGATGAGTTTTTTGTTGATACCCTAGATGCTGTGTCGTTCAATGAAGCAGGTAAAATCACTCGGTTTTACGCTTTTTGGGGGCCCACCAATAATCCGTCACCCAATACGCAATGGTAATTTAGCCATTGTATTTTTTAATGCCGCGATAAATTAACCTCGCAACAATCACCGTGAATAAGAACCTTTCGACAAATTTGCGCGGTAACGGTCATGGGTAAATACATAATAACTGTGCCAATAATATCTGCCCCCAACCCGTTCAGCAAAACGCCGCTGGCAAAATAAATCAGATAACCATAAGCCCCGATAAGCACAACACTATAGGCACCCAATATATGAAGCAGATCTTTACGTTTCATTTCATATTGCATTTTTCCCTCCACCACTCACATCTCCAATAATGCGCAAGCGAGCCCTAAAAGGTAATTTAAAAGAGAAAAACAAAAAACTTTCTATTGCAAATCATTCTCAATAACAATATACACTAGCTATTAATAATCATTATCAATTATGTCAGGCCTTCTTGATGCTCAAACGACTAACCGCTTTATCTGCAAGCTTCCTATTCTTTTCAGCCGCTTACGCCCAAAACCCATCACCAGAGGTTCAAGCTTCAAGCATCACAGTCATTGGAACCCCGGCAGATTACAAACGCTTAGCTGGGTCGGGAACATATCTATCGCCTGCGGCATTAGCGGTGTTTCAAGATACAGACATTAATGCCATTTTAGAGATTGTTCCCGGCGTGAATATTGTCGAAGAAGATGGTTATGGTTTGCGCCCGAATATTGGTATTCGAGCGGCACAGTCTGACCGCTCGTCCAAAGTGACCTATATGGAAGATGGGATTTTAATGAACCCTGCGCCCTATGCCCAGCCTTCTGCTTATTACTTCCCGCGCGCGGGGCGCATGCATAGTGTTGAAATTGTTAAAGGGCCTGCCAGCACCCGATTTGGTCCCTATACAATAGGCGGTGCGATTAACTTAAATACAGCTCCCATTCCCACGGCTTCCTTTAACAAAGCGACCGTTGAACTTGGTGATGATAAGGCACATTTATTGCATATACAGCACGGTCAGGCGATTGGACGCGTGTCTTATGTGCTTGATGGTTATCAGGAAAAAGCCGACGGCTTCAAGCAACTCGATACAGGCGGCGACACAGGCTTTGATATCGGTGCCCTTACTGGCAAGCTGCGTTACACTCTTGACAATCAATCATTTGAGCTGAAATTGGGTTACGTCGATGAGGTGTCAGATGAAACATATTGGGGTCTCACCGCTGCGGATTTTGCGGCAACGCCTTATCGGCGTTATGCTGGCACACAAATTGACCAAATGGATAGCGAGCACAAGCAGGCTGTGTTTACCCATATATATGATTTTAACAATAGCGCAAAATTGACCACACAAATTTATAAAACTTGGTTTGATCGCAACTGGTATAAGCTGGATAAAGTCGGCGGCGGCTCATTTGATACTGTAACGACTTCTGCCTCAAAGCTGGCAGTTCTTCGCGGCGGCAATAGCTCGCTTGCCTGTATCGCCGCCCCGAATGAGGTTAATTGCGCTAATACCGCGCTTGATGTCAAAGCCAATAACCGCATGTATAAAGCCTCTGGGATACAGGTTAAACTAAATTTCAGCTCTGGTCGGCACGGTGTTGAGATTGGTATCCGCGATCATGTTGATGAAATGAAGCGCGTGCAGTGGGAAGATAAATATTATATGGAAGACGGTATTATGCATCTCTTTGATGAGGGGATAGCAGGCGAGGCGGGCGGTTCCAATAATCGTTTTGAAGAGGCTAAGGCGCACTCGATTTATATTTCAGATGAAATTGAGTTTGAGCACCTGACCGTAACGCCGGGGGTGCGTATGGAAGATATTGACGGGGCGCGTTATGAGGGCATAGCTGGCGCGACTATTCAACCGCGCTCTCTTTTGAAAGAGCAAAATAGCTATGATGAGATTATGGCTTCTTTGGGTGCCACCTATCAACTTAACGATGAAACATTATTGGTAGGCGGTATTTATGAAGGGTTTTCGCCCACTGGTGTTGCCAATGATGAAGCAGAGACGGCGGTCATTTATGAAGCTGGGGTGCGTTGGAATCGCGGTGTTCATAATTTTGAGTTGATTTATCATAAAACCAATTTTGACAATCTGGTTGCCACCTGCACACAGGCAACGGGCGGCACTTGTGATATTGGTAGCACCTTTAACGGCGATGGCGCTGAAGTATCTGGCATTGAGCTTAGTGCCTCGGCACAGTATCTCATTGAGGGGCTGGTTTTTCCGGTAGCTCTTATTTACACCTATACGGATACGGCATTTTCCAGCTCGTTTGACGCAAGTACCTATGCCCAATGGGGCGAGGTCACAGCTGGTGATGCCTTCCCTTATGTTAGCGAGAATCAATTAGCTTTAAGCCTCGCCATTATGGGCGCTCGTTGGCAGGCTGATATGCGGGTCAAATATAAGTCAGAAATGCGGACAGTTGCGGGTCAAGGCGACATCATAGATAGCGAGAAAATTGGTTCTCATACTGTTATTGATTTGGCGATGACCTATGATATGCAAGATGATATGACGCTCAAGCTTGGTGTTCGCAATTTGCTTGATAAGGTATATGCGGTTTCGCGGCATCCGGATGGTTTACGGCCGGGCTTGCCTCGCACCGCCTCTTTATCTTTGAGTCAAAGCTTTTAGTTGGGCTTTAAAGTAATGGCGCCGAACAACCCCTCGCATAAACCCTCAAGAACCAGCTTATTTTGTTAAAGCTTCCTCAACTTCAGCCAGCCGATCCTTACCAAAATAAAGAGCCCCAGCAACAAAAAAACTAGGAATACCAAACACACCTCGCGCAACCGCATTTTGCGTGTTCTCAATAAGCTTTGCCTTGACCTCTGGCTGTTGAGTCTGCTCTAGAATTTTTTCCCCCGCAAACCCCGCCTTATCCATAGCGGTAATAAAAACCTCTGGCACATCCATTTTCAGCCCTTCTTCCCATACTTGTTGCAAACCAGCTTCGATATATTCCTTCAATCGCCCTTCATTTTCAGCAACAATAGCCCCGCGCATCAGCATCAGTGTATTAACAGGAAAATGCGGATTAAACTCAAACTTCGTCAATCCATGGCGTTCAATAAACCGCTTATTTTCGGTAGCCATATAATCCATCTTAGCTTTCACATGCCCATACGATATCATCGGGGGCTGGTTACCTGTTGCCTTGAAAATACCGCCTAGCAGGCATGAAGACAGTTTAAGTGTCGCGCCGGTTCTGATTAAAATAGGCTGTAAGGCATGATAGGCGAGATAGGCATTCGGACTACCAAAATCAAAAATGAAGTCAATTGTTCTAGACATATCGGGTTTCTTTCTTGCTATTCCTAACTATTCCTAGCTATTCCTAGCTATTCCTAGCTATTCCTAGCTATTCCACCATGGTTTTTCTGAAAATGGACGCAAATCACTCTCATGTGTCCAAGCCGAGCGGTGTTGATGAGCGAGGTGATAAAAAGTTTCAGCCATTTCTGCTGGCAACAACAAGCCATCATGGCCGAGTCCGCGTTCTTCGCGTAATTTTTGAAACAATTCTGGCCCGAGCAGTTTGCCAAGCGTATCTGGCGCATCCACAGACCCATCGACCAGAACATGGCTAATATGAATACCCTTGGGTGCAAATTCAGCATTTAATGACTGACACAGCATACGGCGTGCGCCCATGGCGGGGGCATGGGAATGCTGTCCTGCATTACCGCGCATGGCGGCGGTCGCTGATGTCACCAAAATCGTGCCGTGCCCGCGCGCCTGCATAAGAGGTATAACAGCATGTGCTAATCGGAATAGAGATAATGTGGCAATCCGCCAGCCCATTTCGAACTGTTTCACGGACGTATCCGCCAGTGCGCGATTACCGATTTGCGCGCCCAGATTAAACAAGACAACTTCAATGACGCCAATTTCTTTTTCGACCTGTTGAACAGTTTGCTCGATTGTTCCTTCCTTAGAGGCATCCAAAATCATTCCGGTTGCCGTGCCGCCCGCCTCTTTAATGGCACCGACAAGGCGCGCCAGTCCTTCTTCATCTGTCCGCCGACATAAAACGGCATGATATCCATCGCTCGCAAAACGTTTTGCAACATTTCCGCCAATACCCGCCCCTGCGCCTATGATAAGAATCACCGGTTTCATTTTTGCCTCCTTACAAACCTCTAGCCCATCTTGCTAATCCTATCATTTTGATAGGATTCAGTGAAGTTTTTACAAAGCAAAGACAAGCCCTTATAGCCATTCGCCACTGCGTGGCTCATCGGCGCAAGGCGGGCTAAGCTTCAAGCAACCGCTCATTTATCGGCTAATCCTAATTTATCATTCAATGTTTTTTCAAAACAATATATTTTGTTGTGATTATAAAACGGCATGCCGATAAGCCTATACGCGCTGCCAAGCATGCTCTGCACAGAAGTTTTAGCTTCAGTTTCAATTTTTGTTAAGAATTGCTCTTTCCACTCATCATGTTGCACTAGATGTTTGCCTTTAGGCTCTATGAAAACCTGAAAAATCATGTTTTCTTTGCTTTTAGTTTCACGGGCGCATAAAACAAAATCTGGTTCAAATGCGCGCCCATCATCAAAGGCATATAACTTAAAGCCGCCCTCATTACGGATAAGATAAAACTCATCATATAGGTCTTTAATTTTTTCTTCATTGTCATGGAAATAACCGATGAGGCGTTTTTCTTCATCCGTTCCTGCATTATCATCAATCGCGACTATCAATGCGCCATCTTTAGTGAGTAGACTTTTGGCAACCTCTAATCTATTCTTCATAAAAGTCAGCCAAGTTGAGCGATTGAACGTGTTATTGTAAGCGAATGGATTATCTGATTTTGGTTTGCCATCTTTTGTTTTTGGATTATAAGGCGGGTCAATATAAATCAGCTTCACCTTGCCAGCATAACGGGGCTTTAAGCTATGCAGGGCCAGCAGATTATTGCCTTTAATCAGCAGATTTTTCGATTGCGCAATGTCTTTCACGGGTTTTGGCTTTTTTGCCTTCACCGCCGCCTTATCCCAATATTCAAAATTGGTGAAAACTTTTTTATCCGTCAGGCGGGTAATATCATCCGGCGCCAGCGTGGTATTGTAGAAAATCTCATTCCGCGATTTATCTTCTTTGGTCATGCCGCCTTCCAGCACACAATCCTTATACGCCCATGCCAGCACAACATCTTTGCTTTGCTTTAAAAAACCATTGCCGTCTGTCAGCCCAAGACGATTGCGAAACGCCGTATAAGAATCTGGTAAAAATTGCTTGTTGGAAACAAAACCTTGAAACTCCACCTTGTCAAAAACGAGCACACCATCAATATCGGTGAAAAAATGTTTTTTAATCAAGGCATCGCCTAAAAGCAGTTTTAACAAACCAGCATCAAGCTCCAGAGCAGCTTTAACCACAGTGGCCTTCAAGACTTTCCCATCTGACATAAAACGGGCATCTTGAGATAAAATTTCCTCAAGGTTATTCAGTGAATTTTGCATTGCAACCTTCCTCAGATTACAAAATGCCATGATTCGCACCGAACGCGCCATTAGAACGGTGGAACGGTGGAACGGTGGTTTTTCCTATCATAATATCTTGCTAATCCTATCACTTTTGATAGGATTAAGGGAATCTTTTGATAGGATTAAGTGAAGCTTTTGATAGGATTATAGAAAGTGCCCAAAAAACCAACACGCAGGCAGCAAGCTATTTTAGAGATCAGCATGCCAACATCTGTCTCAGATATTCAAGCGCAATTGCCAGAAGAAGTCAGCATACCTACAATAAACCGTGACCTCGCCGAATTGGTTCGGGTGGGTTTCCTGCTCAAACAAGGCAAAGGACGCGCGACAGCATATCAGCTAGCACCATTTTATACGCTTTTTGCGCCCGTGAATCTGGAACGCTATTTTGATTTAGAGCCAGATAAACGTGATGTGCGGCAAGGGTTTAATCACGATTTACTTTCTACCCTCAAAGAGGCACCACTTTTTACGCAAGCAGAGCTCACACATCTTGAGTCATTAAAGCAAGAATACCAAAAAAATATAGACACTATATCGCCCTCTATTTATCAAAAAGAATTAGAACGCTTAATGATTGAGTTAAGTTGGAAATCTTCGCAAATTGAGGGTAATACCTATTCATTGCTAGAAACAGAGCGGCTTTTTGTGGAACAAAAAAAAGCAGAAGGAAAGTCCCAAGAAGAAGCCACTATGCTACTGAATCACAAAAAGTGTTTATCATTTCTTCTTGAGCATAAGAAAATAGGAGAGACACTCAGTTTAGCTGTGCTTGAGGATATTCATTCTTTATTGGTCAAGGATTTGGGCGTTAGTCCTAATTTGCGCGACCGCATGGTGGGGATTACAGGTACCACCTATAAACCTCTGGATAATATTTACCAAATTGAGGAAGCAACAAAAGTGATGTGCGCAATAATTAATGCAAAGCAAAACGGCTTTGAAAAAGCATTGCTGGCAGTTGTGCTTATTTCTTACATCCAACCCTTTGAAGATGGCAATAAGCGTGTCGGGCGAATGGTAAGCAACGCACTGTTAATTGCGGATAGGTCATGCCCATTATCATATCGCAGTGTTGAATCGCTAGAATATAAAAAAGCCATGCTGCTCTTTTATGAACAAAACAACCTTTCTGCCTTCAAAGAGCTTTTTATGCAGCAGATTGAATTTGCCGTGAAAACTTATTTTCGATGAACCTTTAACCAGTCTTCATAAAGACTTACGTCAAAGGGCAAGCTCAGCTATGGAAGGGAGCCTTCTACCTCAAGAACGCGTTCCGTTGACATTTTTGATGGTCAGCACTGGCTACTTGCAACCATTTGCAATAGCAAATTTAACTACTAATGGATTGCATCGCCCGGAGTATCGGGTAGAATCAGCCTTATTGAGGAATTAAAAAATATGGCAACAGGTCTACCAGGAATAAAAGAGAGAGATGAAAATCTAGCATGGCATGAGTTGCATGCAAGGCTTGTCCTGCCTGATTTGCCTCCGGCAAGATGTGAAGCACGCCTTATGCCCTACGCAAAGGGGGTAGGATTCCTAAGCAGGGCGCAAGGCGGGCTAAGCTTTTGCAAAGCAAAAACAAGCCCTTATAGCGTGAACCTAGCTCCATTCACCGCACCCACCAACCCATAAAAAAGCCCCCATACGGGGGCCGTTTTATTGGTTGCGGGGGTAGGATTTGAACCTACGACCTTCAGGTTATGAGCCTGACGAGCTACCGGACTGCTCCACCCCGCGCCAAATAATAAGCACCTCACGATGCCCGGTAGCATTGTTTATTGGTGAGGTAAACCTCACGGGCGGACTGCTCCATGTCGCGCCAAGAAATCAAATGCCTTATAGCATATCTGCTGTGCATTGTAAGACTAAGCTTAAAATAATTATATCATGAGAACTTGACTACGGGGGTAGTGAACCGTGGACTGGACGAAAGATGTTATCTTTCGCTATTCCAGTCCACCCTTCATGTTATGAGCCTGACAAGGTGAGTGGGACAAGCAAAAGCTTGAGAAGCTTTTGCCCCACGAACGGGCTACTCCACCCCGCGCCAAATAATAAGCACCTCACGATGCCCGGTAACATTTTTGGTTGGTGAGGTAAACCTCACGGGCGGGCTACTCCACCCCGCGCCAAATAATAAGCACCTCACGATGCCCGGTAACATTTTTGGTTGGTGAGGTAAACCTCACGGGCGGGCTACTCCACCCCGCGCCAAATAATAAGCACCTCACGATGCCCGGTAACATTTTTGGTTGGTGAGGTAAACCTCACGGGCGGGCTACTCCACCCCGCGCCAAATAATAAGCACCTCACGATGCCCGGTAACATTTTTGGTTGGTGAGGTAAACCTCACGGGCGGGCTACTCCACCCCGCGCCAAATAATAAGCACCTCACGATGCCCGGTAACATTTTTGGTTGGTGAGGTAAACCTCACGGGCGGGCTACTCCACCCCGCGCCAAATAATAAGCACCTCACGATGCCCGGTAACATTTTTGGTTGGTGAGGTAAACCTCACGGGCGGGCTACTCCACCCCGCGCCAAATAATAAGCACCTCACGATGCCCGGTAACATTTTTGGTTGGTGAGGTAAACCTCACGGGCGGGCTACTCCACCCCGCGCCAAATAATAAGCACCTCACGATGCCCGGTAACATTTTTGGTTGGTGAGGTAAACCTCACGGGCGGGCTACTCCACCCCGCGCCAAATAATAAGCACCTCACGATGCCCGGTAACATTTTTGGTTGGTGAGGTAAACCTCACGGGCGGGCTACTCCACCCCACACAAACAAAAAAGCCCCCTCACGGGGGCAGTTATTTTTAGTTGGCTTTGCCAACGGGCGTTCTTAGCACCAACGCTCAACATAGCGCGGCACGAAGTGCCAAACCTATGTTGACGACACGTCCGAAGATTTGTGCGCATTTCAGCGAAGCCAAAATTGACGCAAACAAATTTCGGAAAACATAAAGAGTAAAAAGTAAAGAAGAGATCCTATTTGTTTTCAGCAGGCCTGGCAGCGACTTACTCTTCCACACCTTAAGATGCAGTACCATCAGCGCTGAAGCGTTTAACGACCGAGTTCGGGATGGGATCGGGTTCAGGCACTTCGCCATAGCCACCAAGCCGGCAAAAAACAAACAGTCTGGCAATATCAAATATCAAATAATTAAATATCAAATATTAATCTGGATGCCCATTCTCAACAAATGGAGAAAATGAGAACAATCAAGTCTATCGAATTATTAGTACCGGTCAGCTACACACATTACTGTGCTTCCACATCCGGCCTATCAACGTGGTGGTCTTCCACGATTCTCAAGGGAAACCTTGTTTCGAGGGGGGCTTCCCGCTTAGATGCTTTCAGCGGTTATCCTGTCCATACTTAGCTACGCTGCAATGCCGCAGGCGCGACAACAGCTCCACCAGAGGTATGTCCACCCCGGTCCTCTCGTACTAGGGGCAGCTCCTCTCAAGTTTCCTACACCCACGGCAGATAGGGACCAAACTGTCTCACGACGTTCTAAACCCAGCTCACGTACCGCTTTAATTGGCGAACAGCCAAACCCTTGGGACCTGCTCCAGCCCCAGGATGCGATGAGCCGACATCGAGGTGCCAAACAACGCCGTCGATATGGACTCTTGGGCGTCATCAGCCTGTTATCCCCGGAGTACCTTTTATCCGTTGAGCGATGGCCCTTCCACGCGGGACCACCGGATCACTATGACCGACTTTCGTCTCTGCTCGTCTTGTCAGACTCGCAGTCAGGCAGGCTTTTGCCATTGCACTCGACGACCGATTTCCGACCGGCCTGAGCCTACCATCGCGCGCCTCCGTTACTCTTTGGGAGGCGACCGCCCCAGTCAAACTACCCACCATGCAGGGTCCCGGATCCGGATAACGGACCGCGGTTAGACATCAATGAAGATAAGGGTGGTATTTCAGCTTGCGACTCCACGAAGACTGGCGCCTCCGTTTCAAAGTCTACCACCTATTCTACACATGCCGTCACTAATGTCACTGCAAAGCTATAGTAAAGGTTCACGGGGTCTTTCCGTCTAACCGCAGGAACCCCGCATCTTCACGGGGAATTCAATTTCACTGAGTCAATGCTGGAGACAGCGGGGAAGTCGTTACGCCATTCGTGCAGGTCGGAACTTACCCGACAAGGAATTTCGCTACCTTAGGACCGTTATAGTTACGGCCGCCGTTTACCGGGGCTTCGATTCAAAGCTTGCACCTCTCCTCTTAACCTTCCGGCACCGGGCAGGCGTCAGACCCTATACGTCGTCTTGCGACTTCGCAGAGCCCTGTGTTTTTAATAAACAGTCGCTACCCCCTGGTCTGTGCCCCCTGCAAAGAGTTGCCTCCTTACAGGGCCTCCTTCTCCCGAAGTTACGGAGGTATTTTGCCGAGTTCCTTCAGCATTGTTCTCTCAAGCGCCTTGGTATACTCTACCGGTCCACCTGTGTCGGTTTAGGGTACGGTTATCATGTGGGAGCTATTTCCTGGAACTTCTTCGCGGCCCCTCCAATCCAATAAGGAGGAACAACTTTTGAAATTCGTCACTTACCCACTAGTTGAGGAATATTAACCTCATTCCCATCGACTACGGCTTTCGCCCTCGCCTTAGGGGCCGACTAACCCTGCTCTGATTAACATTGTGCAGGAACCCTTGGACTTTCGGCGGGAGAGTTTCTCACTCTCCTTATCGTTACTCATGTCAGCATTCTCACTTCCCATACCTCCAGCGTCACTCGCGTGACGCCTTCATCGGCCTAGGGAACGCTCCGCTACCGCGTGCAGTAAACTGCACACCCGCATCTTCGGTGTGTAATTTTAGCCCCGTTACATTTTCGGCGCAGAATAGCTTAATTAGACCAGTGAGCTGTTACGCTATCTTTAAAGGATGGCTGCTTCTAAGCCAACCTCCTGGTTGTTTTGGCCGTTCCACTTCCTTTCCCACTTAATTACAACTTGGGGACCTTAGATGGCGGTCTGGGCTGTTTCCCTTTCGACTATGGACCTTAGCACCCATAGTCTGTCTGCCGCATATTACTTCTCGGTATTCGGAGTTTGGTTAGGTTTGGTAAGCGGTGAGGCCCCCTAGCCCATCCAGTGCTCTACCCCCGAGAGTATTCGTGCGACGCTCTACCTAAATAGATTTCGCGGAGAACCAGCTATATCCGAGTTTGATTGGCCTTTCACCCCTAGACACAAGTCATCCCCTAATTTTTCAACATTAGTGGGTTCGGTCCTCCAGTGCGTGTTACCGCACCTTCAACCTGCTCATATCTAGATCACTCGGTTTCGGGTCTAATCCAACGAACTGAACGCCCTGTTCAGACTCGCTTTCGCTACGCCTACACCTATCGGTTTAAGCTTGCTCGTCAGACTAAGTCACTGACCCATTATACAAAAGGTACGCTGTCACCCTGTTTCATTCCGAAGAATGGACACGGCTCCAACTGATTGTAAGCAATCGGTTTCAGGATCTATTTCACTCCCCTTGTCGGGGTGCTTTTCACCTTTCCCTCACGGTACTGGTTCACTATCGGTCATTGAGGAGTACTTAGGCTTGGAGGGTGGTCCCCCCATGTTCAGACAGAATTTCACGTGTTCCGCCTTACTCTCATCCGTTTTCACTGAACACCTGTACGGGGCTATCACCCACTATGGCCAAGCTTCCCAGCTTGTTCCAGTTACAGTAAAAACGGCATTGGCCTGGTCCGCGTTCGCTCGCCACTACTAACGGAGTCTCGGTTGATGTCCTTTCCTCCGGGTACTTAGATGTTTCAGTTCCCCGGGTTTGCTTCCTGCACCTATTTATTTAGTGCAGGATGACTATAAATAGTCGGGTTTCCCCATTCGGAAATCCACGGATCAAAGGTTGCTCACACCTCCCCGCAGCTTATCGCAGCGTGCCACGTCCTTCATCGCCTCTCAATGCCAAGGCATTCACCAATTGCCCTTAAGACACTTGATTGTTCTCATTATCACCATTTGCCGAGGCACGAGGCCGGGGTAAATAGGATATATGTATTTGCTTCAATTTCCCAAACATTGGAAAGTTTGAAGCACGATTAGTTTATAAATATCAGACAGCCGAAGCCGAACGATATTTAAGACCTAGGATTTAAGCACTGGCTTGAGGCCAGCGTTAAATCATAAATATTGCCAGAAAAACCCGAATAGGTCTGGGTAGGCCCAGCTCTTTCAGTCATAATATTTGCTAATAGAACTTTAATTATAATAGCTTTAATTATAACAACAAAGAGCAATCTGCAAAGTTCTGAGTGGCACACACGGGTAGGAACACCCATGCGTTTAAGTAACACCAAACGGAACGGCTAATGCAGGTCCAGGTTAATCTCTTCTTTACGATGTCAAACAGCGTGCTTTGGTCTGGGCAGAACTGAAGTCTCTCCCCTGATTAAAGCGCACGAAACCCCGCAAAAAACCTGATTTTAGCTGGTTTAGGGACGGAGATTCGAGTGGTGGAGCGAAATATATACATCCCCGCCCTTGCGTCAAGTAAAAAAGGAGACAAACCACAGTTTCTTGGCGAAATCTGCTTATTATTCCAAAAGTTGTCGAAATTTATATTATCTATCTGAATTTATTGAAAAGCTCTGCCTAAAGCGGTTTCAATTTTACTTTCCAAATCATCCTCACTCAAATCTTGATGCGGTATGTCAAGTTTCTTTAAAATGTCTCTAAACTTTCTAAAACCAAATTCGTTTCTTAGTTCCACCCACAAAATATCTTTAGTATCCAACTCCTTTTTAACACTCTTAGATAGTGTATCAGCAACAAAAATATCGCTATCTCTTGCCATTGGCGCATCGGCACTTTCAGGATTACCTTTCCCCATCAGCTTCACCTCACACGCATACGCTTTACCGCTTGTATCTTGCATACGGAAATCCACCTCCCGTCCACCAAGCTTCGCATCAGTGCTCTGAACATAATGCTTTTCTGGCACTCCGTATAATTCACACAAAACACGCATCAATGGCTTTTCAACTGCTTTACCAACCGCACTCCACTGACTCCCCCGCAAAGCTGCCCTTTTAACGGCCAAGGCATTTATAACAATAAGGCTTTCGCTTAGACTTAAATCAACACTCACCGTTTCCATTTTAATTGTTAAATTTAAATCAAAATC